>JBPPMQ010000139.1:0-12501 GCA_051306135.1 Nocardioides sp.
CACACGACCAGCTTGTGGAAAGAGGTCTTGTTCTCGGCACGGAACGCGTTCGCGAGGCTTTCCTTGTGCTTCCCGTACGGGTTGCCGTAGCTCGAACTTCCGTAGGTGTAGATCGGGTCCCACTCCTCACCTATGTAGATGTAGCGGGCCGTGGAGTCGGTGCTGTCCCAACCGTAGTCGAAGTCGAAGTGGTCCAGCGCCTTCCCGTTGAAGAACGACAGCTTGAGGTTCCCCCCGGACCGTAGAGGCATCGACAATGGGGATCGAGATGCCAGAGAAGCGGAAGAAGTACGACCGGGAGTTCCGTGAGGGAGCTGTCCGGATCGTCGAAGAGACCAACAAGCCGATCGCGCAGGTCGCTCGTGACCTCGGCGTGAACGAGGGAACCCTGGGCAACTGGGTGAATCGTGCACGGGAGGCTGCCGAGGGCACCCGGGGGTTGTCGAAGGACGACGTCGAGGAGCTCAAGCGGCTGCGTGCTGAGGTTGCCGAGCTCCGGATGGAGCGTGATGTCCTCAAGCGATCCGTGGTCCTGTGGGTCAAGGAGGCGACGAAGTGAGCGTGGCACGCTTCATCGCCGACCAGAGGACCAACTACCGGGTGCCACACACGGTCGTCTGCGCGCTGCTCGGGGTCAGCGTGGCGTGGTTCTACAAGTGGCTCGGCCGAGCCGGGAGCCCCGGCGCGGTGAACGGTCTGCACACGACGCGGGACCGGCGCCGTGACACGATCGACCGCGCCGTGCGGGTCGCGTTCGGCAAGGCCCGTGGCCTGCACGGCTCTCCGCGGCTGGTCCACGACCTGCGTGATGCTGGCTGGACTGTTTCGGAGAAGACGGTCGCGGACTCGATGCGCCGCCAGGGGCTGATTGCACGGCGGATCAGGCGCAGGAACGGGCTGACCCGGCAGGACAAGACGGCCCCGAAGTTCCCGGATCTGCTCAAGCGGGACTTCACCGCGGACCGCCCGAACGCCCGCTGGGTGGGCGACATGACGGAGATCCCGACAGCTGCCGGGAAGCTGTACCTGGCCACCGTGATCGACCTCTACTCCCGGCGGCTGCTCGGGGCCGCCACCTCGTTGCACCCGGACGCCGAACTCGCGGCTGCGGCGATCAAGATGGCGGTCACGAGCCGCGGCGGAGTGGATGCGGTCAACAGCTCGAACAACTGGCGCGAGGACGAGTCCCAGCGGGTCATCTTCCACACCGACAGGGGCTCGACCTACACAGCGAATTCGTTCACGAAGCTCTGCCGCCAGCTCGGGGTCAGGCAGTCGATGGGCCGGGTCGGGTCGTGCTTCGATAATGCCGCCGCGGAAGCGTTCTTCTCCTCGCTGGAGTGGGAGGTCCTCTCACTCCACGAGTTCAAGAACACCGGCCAAGCCCAGGCCGTCGTATTGGACTGGTGCTACGGGTTCTACAACCACGACCGCCGGCACAGCTCGGCGGGCATGATGAGCCCGATCAACTACGAGAACACCGCGGCACCCGACCGGGAAGCCGCATAGAGAAGCCCTCCACGATTCGGGGGGGGGAACCACAACGCCGTAGTCCCGCTGATCCGCACGCGGTCCGACCTCTACCGCTACAGCGCCGCCAACGCGCACGGCCGGGACATGCACGAGGCGGTCGACATCTTGGAGGCCGCGATCCCGACGACCGATCCGGGCGAGATCTACTCGGTCACGCACAAGGCGCTCGCGTCGTCGCTGAAGGTGATCGCGCGTGCGGACGATTCCAGCGGCATCATCGGCGACGCTTGCCGCAGGTTGCTGGAACTGCACCCGCGGGCGGCTGCCGCGGCTCGGACGCCGGTCGGGAAGCTGATCGACTGGATGATGACGTTCCAATTTGATGACGACGAGGTCGACTACTTCGAACTCGACCCGGTGGCGTACGCGCCGGCCCTCGGCGAGGTCGGCATGGCGTCGTACCGGAAGCGGCTGGCCGAGATCGAGGCGAGGCTCGGTCCGCGACCCGCCGAGCGGTGGAACTCCGGCCACTCCCACGAGTGGTTCGCCCTGGACTGGAACGCCCAGCGGCTCGCCGTGCTCGATCACGACATCGACGCGATCATCCGCACCCACGCCAAGGACCGGAAGGTCGCGGCGTGGTTGGAGGACACCGCCGAAGCCTTCGAGGAGATCGGTGAGATCGAGCTCGCCATCGACTGGGCGAAGCAGGCGACAGACTTCGACCGCGGTCACCAGTCGCTCAAGGCGGCGGACTATCGGTGCGGGCTCCTGGAGGCGCATCGGCCGGCCGAAGCGCTCGACGCGCGCCTAGCGGTGTTCCGCAAATGGCCCTCGTCGACCTCGGCGGCCCGGCTGCACAAGGCGGGGGGCAAGGCTTGGCCGGACTACCGGGACGAGGTCGTCTCGACCCTCGCAGCGAGTCCGCGGGACGCGGTCCTGTTCGCACTGCTCACCCTGAAGGACGCCGAGTTCGCGTGGAACCTCGCGCACTCGTTGGCGCTCGACAGTGATCACACCTGGAGCGAGCTGGTGAAGGCCTACGAGAAGGTCGACCCGATCGCCGTGCTCCCGATCCACCAACGGCTCGTGGAGAACGAACTGGCCGAGGCAGGCGCGCAGCACTACCGGCTGGCCGCTCGGCGGCTGGCGAAGATGCGGGAGCTGAGTGCCGGGTCCGAGAAGTCAGCCGAGGTCAACGACCTCATCGCGGATCTGCGCGAGATCCATCGGCGTCGTCCGCGCTTGCAGCAGGAGTTCGACCGCGCCGGGCTCCCGCGCGCCGCCCCCGAAAGCTAGGAGCCCAGGGCAACAAGGAGGTCTTGGGCCAGCAGCGCCACGCTCTCGGAGACGGCGGTCGGGTCACCGACCAGTTCCTCGGCCGCGCCAGCCATCACCGACGCGCGGGCAGCCGGGCCCTCCGCAAAGAGAACACGGAGCAGGGCAATCGCCTTGCGAGTGACGTCGCCGCTCACGGCTTGCTCATTCAGGCGCTTGATCGCCTCGACCAACACCGGCGTCTCGACGGCACGAAGCAGGCGGTAGACATCGTGTGCGTCCTTGTTGTCACTCCTTGACGGGTTGTCGATCCGGTCGTGGATCTTGTGCAGTTTCGCCACGAGCAGAGCGGCAGGACCGGCCACCGATACCTCGAATTCGCGCGGGTCGGTGGCGGGGTCCAACGATCCGATGACCATCTTGGAGTTGTCGACGAGCGTTGCCTCGATGCCGCGCGCCTTCCGCATCGATTTCGAATCGTGCGGTGGCACGCGGACGCCGCGGCGACCGTCGCCAGCGACCGCGGCCGGCACCATCAGGTCGACCGGCACGCCGCGCGGCGAGATCCAGGACCCGATCGCGTCGGGCCTCGGGTCCGGCGTGAAGCCGGCTGCACCCATGGCCGATTCGACGAGTGGGTCGGAACTGAGCAGGTCGGGGTCGACGGCCACGTCGCCGTCAGTAGTGAATTCGGCCAGGGCGACCTCGAGGGAACCGGTGTGGAGGTAGATGGCTTGGGCGCCAATGACCACGAGCGCGTCAAGGTGCGACTCCAACGCCTCGAAGGCGTCGAGCAACCCTGCGCGAGCCATCGTCACTTCGTCAGTCACGACGCCAGCGCTCCTCGTTCGCCTTCATCCACTCGATGAGGTACTCCCCCTCGGCAGGCTCCCGTCCAGGCCCGTTGAGCAAGTCGGCGGCAACCTGCGCCGTCGCAGCGACTGGATACCCGGTCGCCGAATCGATCCTGTTGACGAAGGGCACGTCTCCGACGGTCTTCGGCTCCAACAGAATCACGTTCGGGGCAGCAGCGTTGGGGCGCAGACCCCACTGCTCAGATGCCTCCTGGATGGACGAGACGTAGACGTAGACCGCCTTGGCTGGCGCGTAGGTTGCCCACTCTTTCGCAGCAACCGAACCGGTCACCGCCACTGGAAACGGTGGCTTCGCGCCGATCTTGCCCAGCAGGTTGTCTACGCCGCGAGGGTCGATGAAGGCCATCGTGCGCGTGGTCGTCTGGAAGGACGCATCAGCGCTCCACATGCGCAGCAGTCGCTCCCAGTCGGTCACGCGATAGCGCTTGTCGTCTTTGACGACAAGGTCCTCGCGCTCCAGGTACTCCAGCACGCGATACGCGGCTCCGGTCGACGCCCCGGAGGCCGCGACAAGCTCCCGCACAGTCCAGGGGCGGCGATAGTCCAGCAGAGCGCGCGAGATGCGAGCGGCCGGTTCGCCCTTGAGAGTCCCCCGCGGTCGGCCCTTGCGCCACGGATCCCTTTCATCGCCTCGCGAGGCGATGAAAATGGCCGGCCGGTCGAGCACGATGCGCATGTTGCCGGTGGCGTCGGCGTAGGACAGGCCTTCGGCCGCGAGCGCATCCCGTACGGACGAGGCGAGGTATCGGGCTGCGACCACCGGGACATCGGTTGGCTGCGTGGCCATGGTCCATGCCTGTTCGACGATGCGCGGCACGTCGCGGCGTTCGAGCACCTGTTTGAGTTCGACGATCAGACGAGCGGTGGCGCCATCGGGAGCGTCGATGTCGATCTCCAGGTCTGGACGCAGCGCTCCCCGCCGTGGCTCCATCCGTTCGGACACCTTCCAGCTCTCGGGCAGGCGCTCGCGCACGGATGCGACGAGGAGGCGTGCCACCTCATCGTTCGTGGGTGCGTCGCTAGTCGCCATCTCGCCACCTCCGTTCTGGTAATTGGTTAGTTCCGCTGACGGCGGAATGTCTCAATAACACGAACAGGCTAGCAGAACGTTCGGATAACTACCCGGTTCCGTCGTCGGCGGAATCACGCATTTCCCGGAACATCTCGCAGAAGTGTCACGGGAACCGTGACACTTCTGCCGGCTCAAGTCGCCCCGCCCTCCTCACGAGCGAACGCCTGGTCGAGCAGCTCCGCTGTCAGCGGGTTCACCTGCTCGTTGCGGCGGATGTAGTGCTCGATCGTGACCTTAGGGTCGGTGTGGCCGAGCAGCTCCGAAGCCAAGTTGAGGCTGGCCTGCTCGTTGATCACCGTCGCGACCGTGCGCCGAAACAAGTGCGGGCTGACGCCCTCGATGCCGGCGTCGCCGAGCACCTTGCGGAGCTGTCGTCGCACGTTGGCGGTGGTGAGCGGCGTCCCCTCACGGCTGCGGAAAACCAGCCCGTCCAGGGAGTGGTCGGCCATGATCGCCAGCCGGCGGCGGAGTGCCTCGGCCGTGAAGGACGGCAGCGCGATCACCCGGTTGGAGCGGTCGGTCTTCGGATGCTCCTGCCGGTAGGTCCCAACACCACGTTCCGAGATCACGGTGCCGCAGATCCGCAGCGTCGCCGGCGTCATCGCCAGGTCCAGGTCGCGGCGACGGATCGCGAGCACCTCGCCGATCCGGGCCGAGGTGCCGAGCATGACCTCGACGATTTGGCCGAGCTGCCCGTCCGGGTTCGGGCCCGACGTGCCCCGCGACAGCTCCCATGCCTTGATCACGGCCCGGATCGCATTTGACCTCGGTCGCAGTCAGTGCCGTTGGCGTCCTCTTCGGCTTGCGCAGCCGCGCCACACCGTCGATCGGGTTGCGGTGGATCACCTCGTGCCGCAACGCGAGGCGGAGCACGGTCTTGGCCCGCTTGGAGCGGGCGTACGACTGTTTGCCGAGCTCCTTGAGCAGCGCATCGCATCGGGCGACGCCGATCTCGCGCAGGGCGTAGCCGCGGAAGGCCGGGAGGACCAGCCGGTTCATGTCGCGCTCGTAGTTGAACCGGGTCGCGGGCGCGATCCTGTTCTCCAGATCGAGATCGGCCAGCCAGTAGTCGACGAGAGCCGGGAACGGGCTGTCCGGCGTGAGCGTCGTGTCGACCGGCTGGAACGCATTGCGCTCGGCGAGCCGCCGCTTCAACTCGACCTCGGCCGCCGGCCTCGACGTAGCGGTCGCCTGCACCAACCGAGTCTGGCCGTCCCAGTCGCGGAAGCGGGTGCGCGCCTCGACCTTGCCCTTCGCGCGCTGGATGAACGCGATCTCGCCGTACCCGCCGATGGGGATGCGCGGCCTACTCATGCGAGCCGCCCTCGTGCCGCTCCTCCAGCCAAGCGGCGATGTCGCTCGCCGCGAACCGTAGGTGCTTGCCAAGCTTGAAGGCTCGCGGCGCCCGTCCGGACAGCCGCCAGTCGTAGATGGTCTGTACGGGCACACCGAGGTACTCAGCGAGTTCCTCGACCCCGATGAGGGGCTCCAGCCCCAGTTTTGTGCTGTTCATACCCATCAGGTGTGCGAGCCGAACCGAGCAGCCCCGAGGCAACCGGAACCGACGACGATGACACCTGGCCGGACGGCGCTGCGCACCTGCCAATGTGATGGGTAAACGATGGGATCGCATCTCGCCCCCAAAGCGAAAGTCCAGGTCGACCATGGGCTGACCTGGACTTTCTTCGTAGCGGGGGCAGGACTTGAACCTGCGACCTCTGGGCATCCGGCGCTAGCGGAGACGAGTCACTCAGAGCTTGCTGACCTTTGCGCATTCGTGCTCTGACCTGCGCGGATGATGCCCGCAACGGCGCGAAGAGCTGGCGCTTCTTGCGCGGATGTGACCTTACGAGAACGGCACTTGCTGCGGTTTTCGGGGCCTAAACGCGACACGACTCGAGTCTCGGTTTAGGCGCGCGTAGCGCCTCACTCTGCTTCGTCGAGCGCGACCTCGGCCTCGCCGAAGAGCCCCTGGAGCGACACCTTCCAGCTGGGCAGATCCCTTGAGAGCGTCAACCAGGTCAGCTCGCGATTGATCTCGTCATACTGATGAATGATGAAGTTGCGATTCGCGACGGCGATCGCCCACTCGACTCCGTCCGGCGCCAACACCTCGAGCCGGGACAACCGGTTGGCTGCTTCCCCGAGCTTCATCATCAGCGAATCCCCCGCCTCTTGGAGCAGGGCGTCGGCGAGGTATGCCTCCTTCCCACGGCGCACGATTCTGTCGACGCGGTCCAACCAGGCATGGATATGGAGGAGCTCCTTGGCCGCCTTCAGATCCATCAGAGCAGGACCGCTTCGCGGCGGATGTCGTCATCCAGCCTCGGCTTCAGACCGCCGTAGTCCACCAGGTCGATCTGCCGACCGAGCACCTGCTCGATCAGTTGCTTGAACCTGATGAAGCCGAACGAAGACGTCCCCTCCGGCGCCTCGACCAGCAGATCGATGTCGGAGTCCTCCCGCGCCTCCCGACGCGCCACCGAACCAAAGACCGCAAGCCTCCCGTAACCCGCATCCTCCGCGAGCCGTCTGAGCACAGGCGCACCTGCCTCGATGAGTCTCTCGGGACGAACACTCGACAGATCCGAGGCCGCCCTCAGCTGCTGGCTCACCGCCGGCTGACTGATCCCGAGCGCCATCGCGATCTCCCGCTGGCTCATCCCGACCGCGACCATCGCCCTCAGAGCGAGCGCCCGGCGAAGCCGTGCGACATCCTCGTGATGTCGCGCCCCGCAGTACTCAGCGACAAGTGTCATAAGGACACCTTATCACCGCTCGTTGTCGCCGGGCTCCCATCGACGGAGGAACCGACTCGAGCAGCGTCACTCCACCGCGACACGGCGCCAGTGAGACGCACCCCCGCAAGAGACCCCTGTCCCGGGACACCTCGACGGACGAACCACTTGGACCAAGCCCTTTCTCGGATGGCCCCCTCACAGGCGCGCGCCTGGCCGGGGCTCCCCGTTGAAGTTCAGCCCCGCCCCACGAGCGCTGATGTGAGTGACGCGCTGACCTCGCAGGCCTTCACCCTGGGCCCGCCTGCGACTGTGGAGTCCGACGTGGCGTTCACTGATTCGCGTCGACTCGAAGAAGTCGCCAACCGCCAAGTACGAGAGCGCCGAATGCCCAAACGGAAAGTGTGGCGCGCGCGGAGGTTACGGTCATGGTGTCGCTAGGCCCTTCGCCAAAGATGAGGAACAACGCTCCAGAACCTGGCAGGTGCTCCGACACGGTGGTCGACCATCCGTATCCGAGTTGAGCCAGCAGCATCGGGAGGACCATCACAAGGGCGATCACCAACACCAACGCACCTGCGGTGCTTCGCAGGAGGAATCCCCAGCCGACGCTCATCAAAGCTCCGCACACGAAGATGAACGCGAGACCCGCGAGCGTCGACAACCCGTCGGACACGGGAAGGCCCAGTGGCAGAAAGACCTGCGCGGTGACGCTGGCTGCAGCCGCAAGGATGACCCCGAGCGAGACAGTCGCAGCAGCGACCGCGATGCACCTGGCAGTGAACAGGACGCCACGCCGCGGGGTCCATTGCAGGGTGGGGACAATGCCGCCGGTCCCGTAGTCGGCGGTGGCAGTCACCGCCGCCAGGGCGAGAATCCCAAACAGCGCGAACATTCCACTGGACTGACCGGCGTCCCACGCGGTCGAGCCTGGCGTCACGCTGGCTGGATCGGTCTGCGCGGCCATGGCGCCGAACCCGACAACGGCGCATCCCGTCACGCCGGCCAGGATCCAGCTAGACCGCACGCTCCAGATGCGGCGCCATTCGGCCGAGGTGGTGTTGATGAGCAAACCGGGTTGGCTCATGGCATGACTCCGTCCGTGGTGGTACTGCCGTGGAACTCGACACTTTCGCCGGTTAGCGCCAGATAAGCCTGTTCCAGTGATTGCTCGACCTCAGCGAGGTGGTGGATGGCGATGCGGTGCTGCCTGGCCGCTTCCCCGATGTCGGCGGCGCTGAGGCCGCTGACCTCGAGCTCGTCCGGCCCGGTGGTCTGGATCGATGCGTGGGCTGCGAGAACGCCGGCCAGCCGTTCCTGCTCGGGCGTCCGGACGCGCACATGCGCTCCGTCAATGTTGCCGAGCACATCACTCACGTCGGCGTCGGCGATGAGGCGTCCGCGACCAACCACCACGAGCCGATCCGCGATGAGTTGCATCTCGCTCATGAGGTGGCTGGAGATCAGCACAGTGCGCCCTTCGTCTGCGAAGCCGCGCAGCAGAGTGCGGATCCATCGCACACCGTCGAGGTCCAGTCCGTTGACCGGCTCATCGAAGAGCAGGATGGCCGGATCGCCGAGGAGCGCGGCTGCGATGCCCAGCCGCTGGCGCATGCCGAGCGAGTAGCCCTTGATGCGGCGGCTGGCAGCCTTGCCCAGTCCGACCTGCTCGATGACGGTCTCGACCCGACTCAGCGGAATGCCGTTGCTGCGCGCGCCGATCCGCAGGTGGGACAGGCCCGTACGGCCAGGGTGCATGGCGCCAGCATCTAGCAACGCACCGACCTCACGCAGCGGTGCCGGCAGATCGGCGTACCGCCGCCCCTTGACGGTGGCCGTCCCCGAGGTGGGACTGTCCAGACCCATGATCATGCGCATCGTCGTGGACTTGCCTGCGCCATTGGGACCGAGGAAGCCGGTGACCAGGCCCGGTCCGACCGTGAAGGTGAGGTCGTCGACGGCGACGGTGTTGCCGTATCGCTTGGTCAAGCTCTGGGCGGTGATCATGGCCGTGCCTCATGATCGCTCGGCTCGGTCCGACTGTTGGTCGCGGCGTCCGGGTCCGGTTCAAAGCGTAGGAGGTCGCCCGGTTGACAGTCGAGCGCTTCGCACAGGGAAGCCAAGGTGGTGAACCGCACCGCCTTGGCACGGCCGTTCTTCAGTACGGCGATGTTGGCCGGAGTAATCCCTACCTGCTCCGCAAGGGCGCCAACCGCCATCTTGCGGCGGGCGAGCATGACGTCGATGTCGACGATGATCGGCATTCAGATCACCTCGTCGAGTTCGGACTGCAGCAGGTCGTAGATCGTCTGGACGCTCACCCGGAGGCGGGCGGCCAGCTCGGACAGGGACAGGACGGGCTCGAAGGTTTCGCTGTTGGTCTCCATACACAGCAGGTGCGCCCTGCGAACCGAGCGCGACCGAGACCTGCCGAGGCGAGGTGGGAACAGTGCGAGGAACGGCGATGAAGTGCCGAGTTTGTGCCGAGTGGCCATGCGGTCCTCCTGGGTGAGGATCCCGGACCCGGCCGCTGACCTGGTGTTTCGGTGGAGCTGAGGGGATTCGAACCCCTGGCCTTCTCAACGAGGCCAGCTCCACGTCACGGTTCGGAGAATCTCGGCGATTCCGACCGAAATGTCGGCTGACCTGGGCAAACGCACGTCATCGACGTGGATGTCAGGTTTAACAGTACCCGCGGAATCGGGAAAATCTCGGAGCTTCTCGCCGCCAATGCGCGGACTACTCGCGGAGCGGGGCCTAGAGGGCACAGAGGGCACAGAGCCGAAGCTAGAACAGCTCGAGGACACTCATCCGTCGAACCTGTGATGGTCGTGTCGGTCGAGCTCCTCATGAATGTAGGCGCCCATGCTGGTATTCGGGGCGATGAACGTCTCCCAGATGTGTGGCGGGCATCCCTCGTAGCACCATTCCACTTCGCTCCGGAATCGCACATAGATCTGCTCCAACTCGTGCGAGTACGCCACTGCAATCACCCGGCTAGAGTCGGTTACCGGAATCCACTCGATCATTGTTCGCTCCCATCCCTTGTTTCGATAGCACGCCATTGCGCCAAGGCACTTGTAAGGTCGTTCGGCGCAGGCTCGGCACGCCATCCGACAAGTTCGGGGTCTGTTGCAGTTGGGGCTGGGAACGGCAGGTCTATGAGGACTCGGGAGGGCAGGCTGATGGCCTCCCCCGCTATGAGCGCCTCTCCCGTTCGCAGCGAAGGCAACGCGTCCGCCAGACCGGCCAACGTATCGGGCAAGCCGCTACGCACGCGTGCCTGGTCTCCAGAATTGGTCAACCGCAGGGCAATGATGGTCCCCGCCTGGGAGAGCGAGGTCTCGGGCAGTTCGGATGGTCGCTGACTGACAAGCATGACGCCGATGCCGTACTTCCTCCCTTCGCGAGCGATTCGATTTACAGACTCTCGAGCCGCACGCACCGTCGAACTTTCCCCCAAGAAGCGGTGGGCCTCTTCCATGACTGCAAGCACCGGACGATGCCTCCCAACGCCCAGTTCCGTGGTCGACCGCACGCTCAGTTCGAAGAGGAGTTGGAGCACTACACCGATTGCTAGGTCGGCTGCATCGCTTGGGACGCCAGAGAAGTCCAGGACGGAGACGGGCTGCGAACCTCCCAGCCACTCATCGAGCACGTCCTGGAATGGGTCGTGGTCTGCGTGGGTGTCATCAGGTTGGAGGAAGAACGCATAGCGCGGGTCGCGCATCCGTGAACGGATCTGGGACGGCGAGGCACCGTACCTGCCGTACATGGTTCCCTGCAGTGGCGTGGCACTTCCTGCTGCGTAGGGTGTGAAGGTCGCTGGTACCAGCGCGCGCGCGTCGCCGGGATCTTCCACACAATCCGACCCCCCGGTCTTCGCGGTGACCGTTGCCCGGTTCTCGTAGTCCAATCGGTGCCACACCCGGTGGAGGTCGAAGGGAATGGGCGTGTCAGCGGAGATCGAACTGGAATCGCCGAGCCACGTACAACGGTCGGCATATGCACGACGCTCATCGGCGACGAGTTCCGCGAACCTGTTGGCGGTTGTCGCATTGGTGCTGCCGGCAAGAGCGGCGAGGATGTCGTCGGCTGGCAACGCCCAGTAGGGGACCCTGAGGAATTCGTCGCCGGATGCCATTACGGATCGAACCGACGCCGTCGCGCTGAGCGCACTCGCGTACTCGCCGTGGGGATCGATGACGACCACGTTCGCTGCCGTCCACCCACTTGCGACGAACTGCTGAAGAATGGTCGCGACGGCGCTGGTCTTTCCCGACCCGGTCGACCCCACAACCACGCTGTGCCGTGCTACGAGACGCTGTGCGTCCAGCGCAACACTTACATCTGGGTTTGCCGACAGGGTCCCGATCCGAACGTGAGTTTCGACGGAAATCGGGTGGACCTCCTGCAGGAAACCGGGCGCCGAGAAGTGCACCGGGTCGTCTAGGGCCGGGTAGGTGCTAACGCCACGCCGAAAGCAACCGAGAGCGTCCACCTCCCCAAGGAGTTGAATCTGAAGCCAACGCTCACCGCTCTGCACGATCGCTGTAGGAGGCTGCTCTCCGACCAACTCGGACATGCCGACGAGCGTCACGGAGGCGAGGACTGTGACAGGGCCTTGAGGAAGCACAACCAAGGAGCCGACCTGCCCCAACGGTTGCACGTGTCCGCGCCAGATCGGTGCAACCCCAGCAAGATCAGGGTCGAGACGGACAGTGACTGACGAACCAAGGACATGACACACACGACCGATACATGTCGGATCAGTCTCCATCGATGCCTCCGGCCGACTGCAGCGCCTGGACGTTGCTTGCGCTCCGCCGTGCCCTGGCCAGGAAACGACTGAAGACGCTGAAGTCCCCTAGGAGGAACCGGCCGCCGTGCCACAACTCGGCGGCCGGTGTAGCGGGTTGAGGTGTCGCCCAACTGCGGCGCGAACCGCCAATAATCGCCTCCGTCGCTGCCATTACAGTCAAGTTAGGCAGTACGAGGTCGTCAAAGACTGGAGGGATCTCGCTCCTGAACAATGCAACGATCTCCGACCGGGGGTAGCGTCGTG
>JBPPMQ010000146.1:0-14237 GCA_051306135.1 Nocardioides sp.
GTCCTCGCCCGCTGCCGACTCGCTCCAGTGACCGACACGACGACGGAGGTGAGCACCGACCCCGTCCTCGAACTCAGCGCCTAACCCCTACGAAGGATCACAGGCGATACACCACTACCTGGGACTTGACCGATGACGGTCCGGCTCTGCTGGTCCAGCCATCTGCAGAGCCGGTGAAGCCAGGCGCAATCCATCTCGACCTGCGCCCCGAGGATCAAGGGGCTTGCGTGGCACGAGCGGTTGCACTGGGTGCCCGGGTCACCGACATCGGGCAGACCGGTGAGGAAGGATGGGTGGTCATGGCCGACCCCGGCGACAACCTGTTCTGCGTGCTCCAGTCGCGAGCCGACTACTTTCGCTCCTGCGGGGATAACCCCGGTACGCCCACGCCGATTGAATGAGCACGTTCCCGCTCATGCCGCCTGGCGTGCGCGTCAGCGCGCGCTCTTCTGCCGCCCTACGGGCACGCACGGCTATAGCCGCGATCTAGGCGCTTCTGATAGCGGTCAGGTCTTCCGGCGCAGGCAGCTCATCGGGACTGTCGTCCTCGGTTGAGCCCACCCATTCGATGCCGCCCAGCACCTCTCCGAGCGGCTCGTCCTCGATGGTGTAGAGGAAGAGGCCGCCCGATTCGGGCTCACGTACACCTGCGTCCACGCGCACGGTCATCCCCGATCCGCCACCTTCCGTGAAGTCGATGGAGGGACACCCACACCCACACACGCCGACCACCTGAACTGCGCCTGCCTGCTGGCGCAACGCGTCCGCGCCTTCGAAGTCTGCGGCGGTGAGCAGGGCATCCAAGACTGACCGCTCGCGGGGCGTCAAGGGCCGTGGCTGCATGTACGCCATCGTGCCACCGCCGAGTCAGGCCAGCGCGCTCTTCTGCCGCGATCCGCGCACTTTGACGGGCGCCTCCTCGAGGGCGGGTTTCGTCAAAGTAGCCCGCATGGAGCTCGCCAATCTCCCTGCATCTCGACACCTGTTGTCGAGATGCAGCCAAAACGAGGCGATCGAACATTCGCCTCAAGAACACTGGGGCGGTAGAGATTCGGACGCGCGACCGGGTGGGCGGCGGTCAACTGGCGGGAGGGGTGTGCCGGTTGTCGCTCCTTCACCGGGAAGCTTCCGGACGAGGCGTACGGGACGGCTGGGTGTCACGGCGCCGAGCGACCTGAGTCTTGACCGGTAGGCGTTCCGCTTGCCGGACATCCGGACATGCCGATGAGCGGTCGTTCTTCGACCAGGTGCTGGCCGCGCGGTAAAGCTGCTCACCGGTGCACGGTGGCGCGCCGCATGACCGATGAGAGGCGCTGTTCGAGCCTTCGACGCTCGTCCGTTGCTTTGATGAACCCCTCCTTGCCCGGGGGAGGGAGGAACCCCACGATGTCCATGACATCGAAGTAGTGCTGTGGTTCCCGACCCGTGCGGGCGACGTAGGCCGCGGCGAACCGGTCGGCGGTCTCGCTGCCGTGGAGGACGGCAATGTTGGTGCAGCAGTGCGCAACGTCGAGCCACGCTGGGCCCATCGACGTCTCGACCCAGTCCACCACTCCACTGATCTGCCCGTCTTGCCACAGCACGTTTCGCGCCTGGAAGTCGCGGTGGATGAAGCACGGCTCATACTCCGGCGCATCAGTGCGCAGCAGCGCGAATGCGTCTAGCCACAAGGCGGGATCTGTAGCCCACGGCGGGACGACGTACTTCGCTTCCCATGCCCATGACTGGTAAGCGCGAACCTCGATGGATGGCGACACCTCGTGAATGGATGCGAGCACGTGCGCCAATCGGTACAGCGAGACCTCATCGATGCGTTCGAGATCCACCTGACCGTCAAGGCGGCTCATCAGGTGGGCAGGAAAGCCGCACGCGCGACCATCGGCGTCCAGTGCCCGGGAACGGGGCGCACGAACACTGGTGTGCGCCAGCATCTGCTGGACCTCGCACTCCCTCGTCGTGAGAGCCGGTCCATGGCTGCGCCAAGGCTCGCGCGTCATGAGAGCCTGAGCACGGCTTCGTCGCCGGCTTCGGTGACCAACGCAAGCATGGTCGACGTCCAGCCACCTGAAAGTTCGCTGGCACAGGCGAGGGCCCCCCCGATAGCCTCTGAGGACCAGGCCAGCGCGTCGGTCACATCGAGATTGTCGGAGGTCAGCACACGGGCAGTGTGCCGCAGTGGCGGAACAGGGCCGCGTGTGGCTATGCCCAGCCGAACGTCCGGATCTGCCGCCTGGTGTGCGCGGCAGCGCGCACTGATCTGCCGCGATCCGCGCACTTTGACGGGCGCCTCCTCGAGGGCGGGTTTCGTCAAAGTAGCCCGCATGGAGCTCGCCAATCTCCCTGCATCTCGACAGAAATGTCGAGATGCAGCGAATCTTGACAACTCGCTGTCAAGGTCAAGATCTACTCAGCGAATAGACATTCGGGGGCGTACGGTGTCGCGGCTCTTGCAGCGGCCCCGATTAGGATCCGGTTCGTGCCGCTGATCGCGCTCGACCTGGATGGGACGCTCGTCGACCAGGCGTCGGCAGCGCGCGCGTGGGCTCATGGCTTCGTCCGTGGGTGGGGCCTTCCCACCCACGAGGTCGATGTGGTCACAACTGCCCTCACCGAGCGTCGCCCCAAGGACGAGGTCTTCGCTCGACTGGTCGACCGTCTCAGGCTCCCGACGAGCGCAGACGAGGTGTGGCGTCGTTACCGCACCGAGATGCCGTCCCTGGTCACGGTCAATGACGACGACCGTCGCGCGCTCGCCGAGCTTCGCGCTGCGGGTTGGACGCTCGGCATCGTCACGAACGGCATGGCCGACAATCAAGAGGGCAAGATTCGTCGCACCGGCCTCGACACTTTGGTCGACGGCTGGGTGATCTCGGACGTGGTCGGCGCCCGCAAGCCATCCCCCGTGATCTTCCATGCCCTTGCTGAGCGGCTCGGCTGTCCACTCGATGGATGGATGATCGGCGACAGTCTCGAATTCGATGTCGCGGGAGGCGCAGGGGTCGGGTTACAGACCGCCTGGATCGACAGCGACGGATCCGACGCGACATCCTTTCAGCCAGATCTCGTCGTGCAGTCGGTCGCAGCAGCGGCGGTAACGATCCTCGACAGCTCGGCCATGGCGTAGCCGCCCACTGCGTCGCCCTGCGCAGCGACGAGGCGGCGCGACGAGGCGGCGCGACGAGGCGGAGCCCTGGGGCATGCGGAGAGCGCGTGAGCGTGTGTAACCTGTCGCTGTGCTTTGTCGATCGATCAACTGGTGGCGCGCCTAGCCAGGCGGCGTCCATCTGATCGATTCTTCTATCCGGCCGCCTCGACGAGGCGGCTGTTGCGTTATGCGAGTTGTGTCGACGAGGCCCACACCCTGAGGGCAGTCAATGTCGTTCACCGCACCGCACCGCGATCTCCCCGAACCCCCCAGCTCGAAAACGTGGCCTGATCTCCTGGACGAACTCCTCCGAGGCGGTCACCTCAATCGTGCGACGGCGCACTGGGCTATGCGGCAGATCGTGCGGGGCGAGGCCACCACAACGCAGATCGCCGGGTTCCTGGTCGCCCTCCGCGCCAAGGGTGAGACCTCCGCGGAGATCAGCGGGTTCGTCGATGCTCTCCATGAGTCGGCGACGCCAGTGATTATCCCCGGACCGACAGTCGATATCGCAGGCACCGGGGGCGACGGCACCGGCGCGATCAACGTCTCAACGATGGCCGCGATCGTCGCCGCCGCGGCGGGCATCACCGTGGTAAAGCACGGTGGCCGGTCGGCCTCATCGCTGACCTCTGGCGCCGCGGACCTGGCCGAGCATCTCGGCATCCCGCTGGACAACAAGGCCAGCGCCGCCGCCGCGACAGCCGCGAAAGCCGGCGTCACGTTCCTCTACGCGCCGCACTTCAACGCCGGACTGCGGCACGCCATCGACGCTCGTCGCGGCCTTGGGATCCCGACCGTCTTCAACACCCTCGGTCCACTGATCAATCCGGCTAACCCGCACCACAGAGTGATCGGAGCAGCCGACCGCCGGGTAGCACCACTCATTGCAGAGGTGCTGGCGGACCGCGGGCACACCGGCCTGGTCGTACGTGGCCGGGACGGCCTCGACAAGCTCACCACGACAGAGAGCTCCGACGTGTGGGTCGTACGAGAAGGCCGGGTCTCGACAGTCGAGCTGGATCCAGCCGTGCTCAGCCTCCCTCGTGCAGAGTCAGGTGACATTCGAGGCGGGACCGCGGCCGAGAACGCGGCGGCATTTCACGCGCTCCTTGCGGGTCAAATGGGTCCGATCCGTGACGTGGTTCTCCTCAACGCCGCCGCTGTCGCGGCGACAATGACGTTGACCGAAGACCCGCTGGAGGAACAGATCGGCGAGGCTCTGCCTCGATGCGCAGAGGCCATCGACAGCGGAGCCGCGGGTAAGGTCCTCCGCTGTCTGGTCGCACGGGGCGACGACTGGTAGGGGACCGGTCGACCGTAGCCGCGATCCGCGTGAACCGACATTGACAGGCCCCGCCAAGCGCGACCGTTTGGTCAGAGTTCCCCGCGGGGAGCTCGGCCATCTCCGTTACATCTCGACACTTGTGTCGAGATGGAGCGAACATTTCCGAGGTGGCGGAACGTCTTTTCACGACTGAATCGATCGACATTCAGGCTCGGACACGTTTGTGGCCGAAGCAGTCGACCCGCCATTCGCAGCGCTCAGCGGAGGGCCTCTCGGCTTGGACCAAGATGCAGTGCAGACTGGCGCCCGTGAGCGAGCGCGATGACACCGCCGAGAGCGGTCCTGATCAGACGAGATGGGATCCTCTCCGAGGCTGGGCCAAGGGGCACCGCACAGCATTGACGGTCGCTGGCGTCGGGGTCACGGCGTTCGCGCTGAGAGCGGCAACCGGTGGCGGAACAAATGGGGGAACGCCAAGAGTGACCTCAGCCGCTCCACCACTCGCGGACGCCGCAAAGGAGGCCGCCGCTCAGGCATCCTCCCGCGTTGCGAAGGAGTTTGAGGCGCTGGGCCGCGCCTACAAGAACTCAGCGATGGACCAGACCGTCAAGGAGGCCGTGAGGCGTCATCAGCGGTGGACCCCGGAAGAGTTGGAGGTCCTCGCCGACACAGGGCGGACCGCCATAGAAAAGGCGCTCGAGTTGAAGCGAACCTTCAACGGCGTCATGGCCAAGTCGATCGAGCAGGGGCTATCCAGCAAGGCTCCCTGACTGCTCGACGTCCTCGGACCTGACTACTCCGCCGAGGCGCCCGACGCCCGGATTCGGGTTACTTCCGGACCCACCGGACGGTGCCGTCAGGGAGGTTGATCTGCTTCGTGCGCCTCCGAGCTTCCAGTTCGGCCTCACGCGCTGCGCGGCTGCCTTGGGTGGCATCCTGGACCTGCCGGGCGCGCTCGAGGTGGTCCTCGATGTCTTCGAAAGTTCGACCCGTCGGGGTGAACTCGAACCTGGGCAGGATGGCGTAGCGCTTCTTCTTGTCCTGGATCGTGATGAGGCCGACGGACCTGAGGTGCCGAAAGAGGCCGTGGAGGGCCGGACCAGCCTGGGCCCGGTCGTAGGCGATGCCGTGAGCCGTGAGCACCGCCAAGACCTGGCCCATCCGGAACGGCTCCCAGCGGTCGCGAATCAAATCCTCGTAGATGGCGCCAGCCCAGTGCTTTGGGCATGCGGCGATCGCAGGCACCGCCTCACGCCAGATCTCCTCAGCGCCCGCAACGAGGTCCTCGGGAACCAGGTCCCAACGAGGCGCGAACGCTGCGCGGGCGGAGGAGGTCTGCCATGCCGCGGCCCACTGCTCGCGCTGTTCTTGTCGTTGGGCTTCGATCTCAGCGCGTCTCCGGTCGGCTGCCTCGATGACGAGCATGGCTGGCGTACGGATACCGAGCGTCGGCGAGAACCGGCAGTCATCGAGAGCGTCCACCTGAAGCCAGGCGATCTCGCCTCGTCCCTCGTAGCGGCGGTCTCCACGGCTATCAGTAAGGGTGCCGATCTCGCGAGTCGCCGGATTGACGACCAGGAGGGGCGAGCCGCGACGCGCCATCTCGGCAGCCAGCGCGGGGAGGCGGACCAAGTTGGATGACACGTGCTCCGAGATCCCGGGCCGCACCCTTGTATGCCCGATGAGCCACAGGCAGACGATGCCTTCGGAGTCGAGGTCTTCCTGCTTCCGCTCCCACTCGACGATCGGCCATGACTTGTACTCCACCTCGTAGGCAACGCGGCGACCTGTCTGTCCCGTCGCGAGGACGTCAGGTCGACGGTGGACCGAAAGCTTCGGGTTCTTGACCGTCTGTTCCTCCTGGACGGTGGCCCCGTCGGGGACCTGTCGCCTCAGCCACTCAGCGAGCATCGCCTTCGCCGCAAGGTGGTTCTCCGTCTCGCGGCCCGTCTCGTGAGAGACCGTGCCGACGTGAAAGAAGTGGTCGCGCTTCGAGCCGCCGCGGGTCGACAGTGTTGCCTCGCACCCGGGGTAGAGGCAGCGCAGGTGCTGCTTCGTGAACTCCCGCATCGCGGCTGCTTCGCCGACGTCAAGGAAGACCGGCGCGCTCGTGTCGCGGCGGAGCGCCCAGACTTGGCGCGTCTCGCCAGCCAGGAAGACGGCCGGATGCGACGGCATACACGATGGTCGCATCCTCCTCCGACGCAATTGGGAGGAACGCGAGAGGTCAGTTTGCCAGGAACCAGCGGGGTGCCGACCCCCACCGCCACGGGTCCTGCCGACGTCTACTTTGACGTCGGCCGCCAGAAGGTCGCCAATCTCAGCTGCATCTCGACATCTCTTCTTATGCGCGGTCGAGCGGCCCCGGACGGCAGTCGACGCAACGCCGGTCCGGCGCCGGCGCAGCTTCTCCCCGGCCAGGCCGCCGTGAGTTTCTGGTTCTCCTGCGCTGCTCGATCGGCCGTGCTCTACTAGGGGCCGAAGCCCCAGGTGACCCGAGACGCCTGGGGCTTTCCCCTTCGCAAAAGGTGGCTGTGCAGGCCGGATACTTGCGCCGGCCCGGGGTCGATCCGGCCCTTAGAACGTGAACAGGTCCCCGTCCTGCTCCGAGGACGGGGACCTGTCTCCCGTGGTCGCTGAGTGACTACCCGACCACTTACTGGGTCAGCACCTGGGCCTCACCGATGCGGATCGGCAGCGCGTCGGTGGTCAGGTCGAACTCGATGGTTCCGGACTGACCTCCGCCGGTCCACTCGACGACCCAGTGGCTCGTGGCGGTGACCTGGTAGGCCCCATCGGGCTGGTCCGTCGACATCTTCTCGTAGCGGTGCCCACACGTCGGCGAGTCCTGCTTGCCGTAGTGGTCGGCGTACGGGGTGCCCTTGCCTGTGCAGGTCACCGTGGTCCCGTCGCCCATGTCCCAGACGATGTTGGAGACGCTGGCGGTGGCACTGACCGACACCGATCCCTCGCTGGCCGATGCAGTGATCGGACCGAACGTGTCGTCCGTCGGGCTGTCGACCCACATCCACACCGGCAGCCCGACCAGGCCAACCCGGTTCGGACCCGATTCGGGGACTATGCCGATCTGGATGGGATCCAGGTCCATCGAGGCGATCGCGCGCTGAGCGAGGACCACAGGGTCAATGGTGACTTCGCCGTTCTGGATCCAGACGGGATCCCACGAGGATCCAGGAGGCGGCCAATAGCAGATGTGCCACGCGCCGTCCTGGTTCGTCTGACCGGCCGGCGGCTGAGCGCCCGCGCCACCCGGATCCCAGACATCGCCGACCCAGCATTGGTGGCTGCTGCTCCACACCGAACCGCCTGGGCCAGTGCACGGGATCTCGGTGCCGGACGAGGTCGAGCACGTCGACGAGCCTCCGTCGGTGCCTTCGTCGTCGCCACCAGTGTTGCCGTTGTCCTCGTCCTCGCAGTGGACTTCTCCCGTAATGGGGTCCGCCACGCAGTCGGCGCTCGCTGCTGAGGCGGTGACCATCACCATTACGAGAGACCCCGCCAAGGCCACGATGAAGGCCAAGAGTTTCCTCAGCATGGCTCGTCCCACAGGAGGTCGGAGTCAGAGACCTTCCACCCACCCTTGTCCTTGACCAGGGTGTACTCGACCGGCGCAGGGTTCCGTAGCGGGTCGCCGTTGGGGTCGGTGAAATCTGGCTGACGGACAGCCCCGTCGTTCTTCCACGTCACGTTCGAGCGGTCCTCGCAATCGATGATCAGGATCGAGGCCCCACGGTTCCGTGGTTCCGCGAGTGTGTGCCCGTACTGACCTGTGACCGTGACGTTCTCGTTCATCATGCTGGCGACGACGTGCTGGAGCTGCAGGAACTCGTCCCCCGTGGCGACGGGGTTGAGGGTCTTGAAGTTGATGTCGCGCTTTCGGTACGCCGTGTCGCGCACGTCGAGGTACTTCGTCAGCTGGGCTGCCGCCTTCTCCTCCGGTGTCTTCGGCGTCGGCGTGCTGGTGGGTGTCGGCGAGGGGGACTGGCTCGGGGTGTCCTGGACCTTGGGCTCGGTGTCGTCGCCGCCGCAGCCCGTTAGGGTCAGGGCGAGGGCGAGGGCCACTCCCCCGAGTGCGGAGTGGTGCTTCCTCATGTGGTGTCTCCTCCTGTGGTGGGCGACGCCATGACTGACCGCTGGCTGACGTCGTTGGCAATGTGCTCAAGGTGTTCTTCGGCTGCGTCGACGAGCTCGGCCAGCGAGCCGTTGTCGGCGGGGTCGATCCCGAACTTCTTATCGGCGTTGTAGAGCGTGCGGATGGTGTCGCGCACGAACACGGCCCGCGCGACGCGGCGGGCGTCGTGGTCGGGGCGGTCGCCGCCGGCCGCGACGTATCGGCCGGTGAGTTCCTGGTCGAACGTTGTCATGTGCTGGTGCTCCCTTCCCGAGTCAGCTCGCGAGCCAGCCGTGTGTACGGATGATGGTCTTCGTGCGCTCCGACAATTCCATGGGTGCGTCGCCGTCGTCGGACCGGTTACAGATCTCGTCGCGCAGGATCCGGTCGGCCTCGAGCTGGTCGCCCTCGGCCTTCATGACGTGGGCAAGGCACAGTCGGGTGCTCTCGCCATCGGGGTCGGCGCGGTTGGCGACGTAGGCGGCGGAGCGGGCCTTGATCAGGTCGCCGGCCGCGAGCGCCTCGGTGACGACGATGAGGGCGACGTCGGCGATCCACCCGCCCGCCATGAGGTCGACGCGGTCAGGCTCGTTGGCGAGCCATGCCCACCCTTCCTCGCGCAGCTGGCTGAACGGCTGGGCCTCCCCGACGAGCTCCAGCGCAGTGCAGAGGTCGGCGACACCCTCGGCCCCGCCTCGGCTCTGCCCGCGCTTGCGGAGGCGAATGAACAGGTCCAGGTCGACGAGCAGGCCGTCGTCGACCTGGTAGACGTTGACCCCGGTGAGCTTGGCGGCCGGTGCCTTGTCCGCGTAGGGCAGGTGGTCCTCGCCGGTGCGGGGGTTAGGACCGAGCCAGTCGCGGACGATGTTGGTGTAGTCGCGCACCTTGCCGTCGGAGATGGAGAAGGCCTCGCGGATCTGCTCGCGGGTGGCGCCGTGCTTGCGGTGCAGGGCGAGGAAGGCCAGGAGCTCGGTGAAGTAGGGCTTGCGCTTGGCGAGTGCCTTGCCGTGGGTGCGTGCGGTGACCTGGCCGAGCAGGGTGAGGCGCGGGCGGTCGCAGTTGGGCGAGAACCAGTCGGCGATGTCCTGGTCGAGGGTGGGGTCCTTCTCCTCGACCTCGGCGCGGACGTGGGCGGGCACCTTCGGTGCCAGGGCCTCGAGGTCCTCCTGCACGATCGCGCTCTCGCGGATGTACTCCTCGTCCTCGCCCTCGAGCAGGGAGGACAGCGGCTCGTCGACGGCTCCCTCGGGGGTGTTGCGGGGCAGGGTGTACTCGCGACGCAGAGCTCCGGAGGAGTCGGTGTAGGCCTCCCAGCCGTCGGTGGCGGTCTCGTCCACGGGCGTGTCGACGTACTCCGGGGTCTCGCTCTGGGCGTAGACCAGAGCGCAGCCGCGGGCTTCGTCGCTGGTGAGGCCGACGGCGATGAGGTTGAGGCCGACGTGCTCGAGGACGACGCGACCGGTGTTGGTCATGTGCAGCACCGCGCCGGGCGTGTTCGGGCGTTCGCCGGCAACGACGATGGATATCGCGGACTGTCCGACGTGATCGTTGACCAGCTGCAGCAGCTGCTCGAGGTCGTCGGGGTCTCCGGCTGCGGCGTCGAGGAGCAGCATCCTGGCGGGCCAGGTGTCGTCGTCGACGCTGCCGGTGCGGGCCGTGGACACGTCGGTGTCGTGTCGCTTCGCTCGGTCGACCGTGGTCACCGCGGCGGCGAGGATCTCCGCGGTCGCGGGCGTCCCGGCCGCACCGGTCGGGTAGTAGGTGATCCGCTCGTCCATGGCGACGGTCTCCTCGGCCACGCCGACGCAGTCGACCTGGACGCGGCGGGACCACGGGTTGACGGCCAGCTGAGCAGCGAGGTGGCGGGCGAAGTCGCGGCCGTAGGTGGGGTCGCCGCTGATGGTCAGCGTGGAGAGTTCCTCGCAGTTCAGCAGCCAGGTCTGGCCGGTGTCGCTCATGCCGATGGTGGCCAGCAGCGGGTAGGGCGGCTCGACGTTGCCGGTGTCGGGGCCGAGGTCCTCCACGGCGGTGTCCGTGCTGACGTGCCAGTGGGTCTGGTCGGGGCTGCCCACCCAGGGAGCCGGGACGGCGGCCGGGGCGCTCAGGTGCAGCGTCAGCTTGCTCTTCGCGAGCTCGACGGCCGCCAGCGGCGGCATCGTGGTGCCCTGGGCTCCGACCGCGGCCGCGAGGCGGCGCAGGGCCTCGTCTGCGAACTCCACGGTGGCGGCCGCGGCGGCACCGGTCGCGTTCAGGGTCATCTCCACCGGCGCCAGCTCGGGCGGCGGGGCGGCGATCGCTCGACCCGGCGGCCGGTTCCGGAAGGCCGAGCGTCGACGGGACCGCAGCGCCATCAGCAGGGCCCCGGACAGCAGCACGCCCCCGCCGGTCAGACCGGCGAGGACCCAGGGCGCCTCGAGGATCGAGTCGTCGGCTTCGTCGACCTGGTCGACGTCGACGGCCGGCGCCGCCGGCTCCTCGGACTGCGGGACCTCGGGCGCGGCAGTCTCCGGGGTCTCGGTCTCGGGACCCGGCGGCGTCTCCTCGGCCGGCGGGTCGACCGGCTGCTGCTCGGTCTTGGGCTCGGCGGGGGTCTCGGGCTTGTCCTCGCGAGGCTGCGGCTGCCGCTGCCGGTCGTCGTGACCGGCAGGTGTCTGGGCTCCGGGGATGTTGAGCTTCCAGCCGACGTCGATCACGTCGGGGTCGGCGAGGTGGGCGCCGCCGGGCTGGGTGATGCCGGTGGAGGCCTTGTAGATCTCCGGCCACCGGTCGGCGTCGCCGAGCTCGTCGTGGGCGATGTCGCTGAGTGTGTCGTTGGGTTGCACGGTGTAGGCGTGCGCCGGCGCTCCGCTGTCCGGGGCGGCGGGCAGCTTGAGCACCCAGCCGGGCTCGAGGAAGCTGGGTCGGGAGCCGAGGAGGTCGCGGTTGAGCTCGGCGATCTCCTTGTAGCGCGCGCCATCACCGAAGTGGTCCTCAGCGATCGACCACAGGCTCTCCCCCGGCTTGACCGAGTGATCGACCGTCGCGCGCTCCTGCTTCGCCTCGACCTTCACGGCGTGCTGGGCGGGCGTCTGGTCGACGGTCCCGGCCTGGACATGGCCCACCGTCGCCGGCGCGGACGCGGCTGCCGGGCCGGCGTTGGCGGCCTGTGCGGCGATCGGCGCTGCGATGAACAGCAGGGCAGCGAGTCCGATCAGTCCGTGGGCCGCGGCCTGCGGGCGGCCAAGACCCGGCAGCTTGGGCGCCTCGACCCTGCGGAGCCGGGCGATGGTCTCCACCACCAGGCTGAGGGTCATGAAGGCCCACGCGGCCCAGCCGATCACCTTGAACAGGCCCAGGATCAGGGTGCCGTCGTCGGGTGCGAGGAGTGCGTCCTTGACGCTCTGCAGGGTCGGCGCCTGGTCGGGGATCGGGTTGGCTCCGATCGCGAGGAAGAGGGCCGGCAGGCCGATGATGATGCCGAGGACGGCGACCGTGGCGAGGAACCCGGTCAGCCGCTGGCGCAGGGTGGGCGTAGTCATCTTTCGATGCCTCCTTGGGCGCGGATGAGCCGTGCAGACGCCTCCCCGGTGACCCTCATCGAGTCCAGCCCGATGATCCCGAGGAACTTGCTGTCGTAGGTGTCGGTGGTGCGCACGATCAGGGTGTCGCCGTTGACGACGGTGACGCTGCCCTCCACGCCGGCGGCGTTGAGGTAGCCCTGCGCGGCGGACTTGGCGGCGTTGATGTCGACGCGGAGCTCCTCGCCGCGGATGGCGGTCGAGCCCTGGACCTCCTGGGCGCCGGTGCGGGCGGCCTGGGCCGCGGCACTGCGTGCCTGCTGCTGGGCGTGCACCTTGCCGCCGACGTCGACGGTCATCCCGACCAGGATGATCATCACCAGTGCCGCGGTGGCGAACCAGACGCTGATGGCGCCGCGCTCGTCGCGCTGTCGTCGGACCGGATGCCTCATCATCGGCGCTCCCGGTAGGCGTCGACGGGGCTGCTCGCGGTTGCGGTGATCGTGCGGGTGCCGGGTACGCCGGGGATGCTCAGGTCCGACAGGTTGACCGTGCAGGTCACCGTGACGTTCACCTGGGCGGTGTTCCCGATCGGTGCGTTGAACGCCGCAGCGTTGACCGTGATGTTCGTGCTGGTGCAGTTCACGTCCTGATCGTGCAGGCTGCTTGCGGCCGAGGACCTGCCTGCGGCGATCGCCTCGCTCTGGGTTCGCTCGATCGAGGCTGCCCGAGCTGCCTCGTACGCGGCTGCTTCCACGGACTGCTTGGCGATCTCGACGCGGCCGCCGAGGATGATCATCGCCACGAACAGCCCGAAGGCCGGGACGCCGATCGCGGCCTCGATGGCCACCGATCCGCGCTCGTCTCGGCTGCGGTTGAAGGCGCGTGCCCAGATGCTCTGCCCCATCATTCGGTGAGCCTCTCGACCGGAACGCTGGCGCTCTGGCTGACGGTCACGTGCCAGCCTGGGATCACGCTCATGGACTTGCCGGTGACGGTGATCGTGGCCGTCGTCGTGGTCCGTGACCCGGAGACGCTGGTCGACGTCATCACGTCGGATCCGCCGGCGTCCCGGAGGAAGCCGTTCGCGGTCGCCACTCCGGACTCGCGGCTGCCGTCCTCGCTGCCAGCCTCGCGTGCGCCTTCCTGCGCGGCCGCGAGCGCTACTTCGCGGGCGTGGTAGTACAGCGCGCCCTGGACACCGAGAAACATCACCGCGAAGAGCGCCGGCATCAGAAAGACCATCTGGATGGCCACTGAGCCGCGCTCGTCCCGGCGTCGGCGGCGAGAGCTGGAGAACATGGACGGACCTACTTGATCTTTCCGGCCTCGCTGGTCACGAACGCCCTGATCGCGGCGACGACGATGCCGACGATGAGGATGACCGCGCCGGCCCAGATGACCTGCTCGATCGTGACCGAGCCGCGCTCGTCGCGTCGGTGCTTGACGATGCGGTCCTCCATGCTGGCGATCACGGCGAGGGCCGTCACCTGGAGGGTGATGAAGAGCTTCAACATCGGGTTCTTCCTTCCTGGTTGGTGGAGTTCGAGGTGTCCCGGGATTGACGTCGGTGTTAGGTCGCTAGGTCGCGAATCGGAGCATCGACGGGGTGACGAGGATCGCCATGAAGACGATGCCGAGCAGGCTGGCGGGGATGTACATGCGCTCGGAGACGGCGTTGGCCTTCCCGAGTTCGGCGCTGAGCATCGCCGAGCGGAGTGCGGCGGCGCGGGCGCGGAGGTTGTTGTAGATCTGGGCGCCGTCCTGGCCGGACTGCTGCATGATGTCGGCGAGGTCGTCGAGCTCGGGGACACCGAAGTCATCGGCGAGCCCGTGCAGGGAGTCCCAGGGGGCGCGGGTCATGTAGCGGGCGCGGCGCAGCTCGCTCTCGATCCGCTTGAACACCCAGGTGTCGCCGACCTCGGCCGCAGAGCGCAGCGCCTGCTGACCGCTGGAGCCGTCACGGACCCCGGTGGCGACCATGTCGATGTAGGCGCCCAGGGCCCGGCTGAACTCGATGCGGGCCTTCTTGGCGTCGTCAGTGGCGTTGTAGTTGGGCATGAACCAGAACAGTGCGGCGAGCCCGAGCGACCCGAAGGTGGGGATCGCGAACGGGAGCGGGAGCCCGATCAGCGCGAAGAACGCCGCGAACAGCGGCGGCATCGCCAGGCCGAG
>JBPPMQ010000168.1:0-7217 GCA_051306135.1 Nocardioides sp.
GACGACCTGCTGTCCTGGGGCCGATTCCTGCTCCACGGCGACGAGGCGATCGTGCCGACCGCGCTGCTCGAACAGATGCGGGTCTCGCTGACCGATCCGGTCGCTGCTGGAGCGGCCGGACGTGAGGGCTACGGTCTCGGACTCCAAGTCGTCGGGGACAGGTTCGGACACAACGGTGGAGTGCCCGGCTTCGGTGCGACCCTGCTCATCGATCCGGTCCAAGACGCCGTCTCGGCGACGCTGACCAATGGCAACTACCGGGGCTATGGCATTGCCGGCCAACTGCTGGACCACCTCGGTTCGTCGTCATCAGCACTGCCGGCCAGGCCGGCTCAGCCCTGGCTCCCATCTGCGCCGGTGCCGTCGGCGCTGATCGGTCTGCTGGGTCCGTGGGTGTGGACCGATCAGGTGATGATCGCCCGCTGGGAGTCTGACGCGGTCGTGTTCCGCAACCCCTCCGGCGTCGAGGTGCATCGGTTCGGGTTGGTCGAAGCAGTGATCCGCGGGCTCGCCGGATATCTGACAGGGGAGACCCTCAGGGTGCTCCCCGACGGGTCGTTGGACTGTGCCACCTTCCGGTTCGTCCGGCCGAGCGTGGACTGAAAACCGGCTACTGGGCCTGGGAGACGCTCGACATGTTGAAGTCCGGAACGCGCAACGCCGGCATCGCCGACCGATTGAAGTAGTCGTCGCCCCACTCGCGGGAGAAACTGCGTTGGGTCGATGATGCCGCACTGAACCGGTTGAGCAGATCGATCGGCGACTCGTTCCACCGGAAGTTGTTGACCGCGCCGACGATCTCTCCGCCACGGACCTGATACACACCATCGCGGGTCAACCCGGTCAGCAGCATCGTCTGGGGGTCGACGACCCGGATGTACCACAGGCAGGTCAGCAGCAGCCCGTCGTCCATCCCCGCGACCAGGTCGTCGATGGTGCCCGCTCCAGAGGCGTCCAGGACCAGGTTGTCGGTCGCCGGGGTGAACGGTTGAGAAGATTCAGCAGCTGTATGGCGGGTCTGGATCAGGGAGGTCAAGGTGCCGTTCTTGATCCAGTCGGTGCATCCGATCGGCAGGCCGTTGTCGAAGACCGAGGACTCCGAACTCGACACCGGTGCGATCACGAAGGGCGCGCAGCCCAGGCCCTTCGCCGTCGGATCGGAGAACAACGTGACCGACTCTGGCGCCACCCGCTCACCGATGCGGGTCCCGTGGGTGCGGCTGGAGTACAGCGACTGACCGTCCATCGCGTCGCGGGCCGAGGCGAGCCAATAGGCATAGATCATCAGATCAGCCACAGAGGTCCCGGGCATGATCGTGTCGTAGCGCCCGGCCGCCAAGTCGACGGTGCGTTCGGCCCAGGAGAGCCGGCGCTCCAACTCGGCGTCGAACCGGAGCGGGTCGATGTCGGTGAAGTCGTCGGTTGCCGCACCCACCCACGCCGAGCGAGACAAGTCCCTGGTCTTGGCCGTGCACGCGAAGTGGCCGGTGGGTTGGGCATGTCGCAGCCTGGTGCCGCGGGTGTTGCCGAGCCAGGTCGTCTCGACGTCGTGGTCGACGAACCCGTAGAGCACCCGCCCCGCGCTACCAGCCCGGGCGAACGCTTCCCCCAGCTTCGGTGCCACGTCGGCGTACACGGTGATGTCGGTGCCGGTCGCGGGGGTGTCGAAGTCGGCGCTCTGGGCACCGGCCACCAGTTCGGCGGCATCCTCGGCCGGCTCGGCGATTCGAGCGGCGGCGTCAGCGGCCTCGACCAATGTGCGCGCCTGGTCGAGCGTGGTCACGTTTCCCGACACCGAAGCGGCCCGGGACCCGAGGTGGCTGATCACCGTCATCGACACACTGTGCATGACTCCGTTGGTGGTCACGGTGTTGTTCGCCCAGCGCAGGTTGGCGCTGGTGGAGTCGGTGACGATCACCGTCGCGTCGTCGCAGGTGGTCCTCGACAGTGCGTGTTCGAGCAGATCCACGGGGTTCATCGGCCGGACTCCTGGGAGGTGTTGAGGATCCGCACGCCGCGGAACAAGGCGGTGGGACAGCCATGGCTGACGGCGGCCACCTGCCCGGGTTGTGCTTTGCCGCAGTTGAAGGCGCCGCCGAGGACCCACGTGTCCGGCCCGCCGACCGCCTCCATGGAGCCCCAGAAGTCTGTGGTGGTCGCCTGGTAGGCGGCGTCGCGCACCTGGCCGACGAGCTCGCCGTCGCGGATGGCGTAGAAGCGCTGCCCGGTGAACTGGAAGTTGTAACGCTGCATGTCGATCGACCACGACTTGTCGCCGACCACATAGAGTCCACGCTCCACCCGGGAGATCAGTTCCTCGGTGCTCGGCCCGTCCGGGGAGGGCTGCAGCGACACGTTGGCCATTCGCTGGATGGGAATGTGGCCGGGGGAGTCGGCGTAGGCGCAGCCGTTGGAGCGGCCCTGATTGAGCTCCGGTTTCATGTGACCCATCGAGCGGTCGAGCTGATAGCCGACGAGGATGCCGTCGGAGATGATGTCCCACTCCTGGGTCTGCACGCCCTCGTCGTCATACCCGACGGTCGCCAAACCATGCTCGATGGTCCGGTCGCCGGTCACGTTCATCGCCGGGGAGCCGTAGCGCAGGGTGCCGAGGTTGTCGTAGGTGGCAAACGAGGTGCCCGCGTAGTTCGCCTCGTAGCCCAGCGCCCGGTCCAGTTCGGTGGCGTGCCCGATCGACTCGTGGATGGTCAGCCACAGGTTGGACGGATGGATGACCAGGTCGTAGTTGCCTGGCTCGACCGACGGCGCCTTGAGCTTCTCGGCCAGCAACTCGGGCACCTCGTCCAGTTCGGCGTCCCAGTTCCAGCCGCCGGTCCCGTCGACGTACTCCCACCCCTTGCCCACCGGTGGTGCGATCGAGGTCATGTCGTCGAAATGGTCGGCCCCGGCGCCCATTGCGGTGAAGCCGGGTTGGAGCCGCACCCGCTGCTGGGTGGTGCTGGTTCCGGTCAGGTCGGCGTAGAACTTGTTCTCCAACACCTGCTGGACATACGCGGTGGCGTGATCCACCGCAGCGCCGGCGGTGAGCCGACGGGTCCAGTCCGACAGCACCGCCACCTTCTCGGCCACCGGAACCTCGAACGGATTGATCCGATAGGCCGAGACCCACTCGACGCCCGCGTGGACCGGCTCCGGTGCCAGCTCCACCGGACTGGTCGTCATCTCGGCGGCAACCCTGGCCACCGCAACGGCCTGCTCGGCGACCGCGGCCGCCTGACTCGGCGTCAGCATCACTCCCGCCGCGAACCCCCAGGCGCCGTTGTGGACGACCCGGACCGCGTAGCCCACGTCGTCGCGGTCACTGACCCCTTCGACCAGGCCGTCGCGGACTGAGATGTCCTGATACTTGACCCGCTCGAAGCGGAAGTCGGCGTGGGTGACTCCGAGCTCTGCTGCTCGGGCGAGTGCCGCATCTGCCAGTTCACCGAACGGGAGCGCCGCAAACGTCGGATCGATCGTCATAGGGGTGAACCTACCGAAGGTTGAACAAGAATCGGTCACGTCCGTGCAACCAAATCCCTCCCAGCAGCGTCATAGTGGATGTCACATCCGACTCTCGGGCGTGGCTCGACCTATCTCGAATGGAGAATCAACGATGCGCTCCTCCACGACCGCTCGCGGGGTGTTGGCCGGACTGGTCGGCCTCTCGGCCTTCGCCGTGGCTGGCACGATCGCAGCCACCACGGCTGGCGCTGTGGCAGCTGACTGTGCTGTTCCTGCGGACATCGCCACATTGACCCGAGGCCAAGAACTGACCGGCCTGACGGTCGCTCCCTCACTCGACGACCCGTCCGCAGACGGAGTCACCCCGACTGCGTTCGACGGCACCGTCATCGGCGTCGCCCAGGACGCCATCGCTCCGGGGTACGACCTGGTGATGGTGGAGATCCACTCCGACGAGATCGACCGAGTGGGCGGCATCTGGGCCGGCATGTCCGGCTCCCCGATGTATACCGCCGCCGGCGACTTGGTTGGTGCCACCGCATGGACCTTGACGTCGGGCACCTCCCACGTGGTCGGGGTGACGCCCTACTCCCAGATGGATGACTACCTGCCCACCAGTAGTCCGCGGGCAACCGTGAGGAGCCCGGCGCTTGCTCGCCGTATCGCCGACGCCGCCGGCGTCAGCGAGGCGAAGGCAGCCAGCGGATTCACTCCCATCTTCGACGGGTCCCAGGTCAGCGGCGTCACCCCAGCAGCGATGCGTCGATTCAAGAAGGCCGGGCTGCCCTATGTCCAGGGTCAGAAGGTCGCTCACGCCGGCATGGTCGGCGGCCGCGGCCAGGCCCGTGCCGATGTTGCTGACATCGTGCCCGGCGGCAATCTAGGTGCGTTCTACAGTTACGGCGACATCCCCTTCGGCGGCATCGGCACCGTCACCGACGTGTGCGCGGGCCAGGTCGTCGGCTTCGGGCACACGATGGACCTGTTCGGCGACACCAACGGCTATCTGATGGCGGCCGACGCGCTCTACATTCAGGACTCGGGGTTTGACTCACCGTTCAAGGTGGCCAACCTCGGCGACGTGGTCGGAACCCTCAACCAGGATCACCTGCGGATGATCGGTGGCACGCTAGGTGAATTGCCGTCCGAAGGGGTGGTGTCCAACTCCTCGACCTACACCACTTCGGGTGGACACCTGCGCAGCCGCTCCGGCGAGACACACGTCGCAACGCCGGTGGTCGTCGCGGATATCTTCGCGAGCACTGTGCTCTATCAGATGTACTACAACATGGTGGAGGTCGCCGACTACGAAGGCGGAGGATCGGTCGACCTGGAATGGACCATCGAGGGCACCGACGCCGGCATCCCCTTCACGCTGAGCAGTTCGGACCTGTTCACCTCCGACTACTACTCCTTCGAGGAGCCGGCATACGAACCAGCGGACCTGACCTATGCCTTGGGTTCGATCCCGGGGGTCGACATCACCGGTGTCGACTCCACCACTGAGCTGTCGACCGGCACCACGACCTACCGCGTCAAGCAAGTGCAGTGGAAGAAGGGGTCGGCGTGGGTGACCGCCACCCGCAAGCACCCGATCGTCGCCAAGCCGGGATCGGTGGCCCTGCGGGTGGGTCTGACCGCATCGGATGGCTCCACCGCGAAGGTGGCGATGAGCCTGTCGGTTCCCAAGACCGCGGCGGGCCGCTCCGGCTCGGTGCATCTGTCCGGTGGCGGCAGCATCTGGACCAACTTCTATCGTGTCGATTCGGTGGCGGAAGCCCGTCGAGTAGTCGACTCGATCGTGCCGAACGCAGCAGTTCAGGCTCAGGGAGTGCTCTACGCCGATGGCTCCAGGGCCGCCAAGCCGGTCAAGGTCTCCGCCATCAGTCGCACTGGTGACCACGTCATCAACGGTGGGGCCACCATCTCCATCGTGGTGAAGTGACCCGATACCCGATCAAGAGTGTCGGTCAGTTGAAGGTGACCGACCCGATGACCGGGGCCGCAGCCGGCGCGCCGTCGGTGCCACCGTCGGTGGTGCCCTGAGCGGCGATGTCAGCCAGCACGGCCATGCCGTCCTCGGAGATGGTGCCGAAGACCGTATAGGCCGGCGAGGCGTCGAGCCCGGTGCAGTCGTCGTAGCACAGGAAGAACTGCGACCCGTTGGTGTTGGGGCCGGCGTTGGCCATCGCCACCGTGCCTGCGGGGTAGGTGTCGCCGGCGTCGCTCAGTTCGTCGGCGAAGGCGTAGCCGGGGCCGCCCATACCGGTCGCCGTCGGGTCTCCGCACTGGAGCACGTAGATCCCCGAGGTGGTCAACCGATGGCAGGAGGTGTCGTCGAAGTAGCCCTGGGTCGCCAACGAGAGGAAGGAGGTGACGGTGCACGGTGCCTTGGTGGCGTCCAGGGTCAGTCCGATCGGTCCGCTGGAGGTCTCCAGGGTTGCCGACACCTCGCCGCCGACGGTGGGGGAGGTCGGCGGCAGGTCAGCCTGCTTGGCGGGCTCGGTTCCGTCTGAGATCCACTTGCAGGACACCTCGGACGGGTCCGCGTTGCCCGTGGGGACGCTGGCTGAGGCGGCCGAGGCCGGTTCGGTTGCGACGGTGTCGTCGGAGTCCGAACCGCAGGCTGAAAGGACCAGAAGGGTCGTGGCCGCTAGGGCGGCAGCGAGGCGTTGGTGCATGGTTGGCAATGCTACGGGTCGCACCTGAACACGACGTGCCCACCCGCGGTGCCCCGTGACGCGGCAGGATGAACTCATGAAGGTCGCAATCGTCGGCGGCACCGGCAAGACCGGCCGCGCGGTGGGCTCTGCTCTCGCATCGCTGCGGGTGGACTCGTCCGCGGTCGGGCGCCGCGACTGGCCGCGACTCGAATCGATGCTCGTGGGCCACGACGTGGTCCATGTGATCGCTCCGAATCTGCACCCGGACGAACCGGGGTATGTCGCCGAGGTGTTGGCGGCGTCGGCGAATGCCGGGGTGCGCAGGGTCGTGTATCACTCGGTGGTCGCACCCTATGCGCCCGCGATGCCGCACCATCTCGGCAAGGCGGCCGCTGAAGACCTCGTTCGCAGAAGTGGGCTGGACTGGACGATCCTGCAGCCGTGCGCGTATCTGGACAATCTGGTGCCACAGGTTGCCGCGGGACAGATCGAGGTGCCGTATTCACCCCGGGCCCTGTTCGGATTCGTCACGCTGAGCGACGTCGCCGCTGCGAGCGCCGTGGTGCTGTCCAGTCCCGGTCATGTGGGGGCCACCGTCGAACTGGGCGGCCCCGATCTGAGGTGTGTCGCAGAGGTTGCCGGCGCCTTCGGGGTCCCGGTGCGCCGCATTTCCGTTGAGGAGTGGCGCTCAGGGGTCGCAGGCAGGCTGTCTGCTCGGGAGAAGAACTGGTTGGAGTCGATGTTCGGCTACTACGACCACTTCGGGCTGCCGGCTGGCGGCGACGGACTGGCGGCGCTCCTGGGGCGACCAGGCACGTCGGTCGGGGAGGCTGCAGCGCTCCACCTCGGGTCTTGAGCCCGCTACCTGCCTGGAGGACCGGGGGAGCGGTCGATCCGCTCAGTGGCGCCGGCCGGTGCGGTCGACAGTTCCGCGGACCGGGCGCCGATCCTCACCCCGAGGTCGTGCAGTTCGTCGAGCAGGTCGGCTGTTCCCCAGATCTGATTGCGGGTGCGGTCGGTCAGCGGACGGATCACCTCGGCACTCGCCAGTCGCTCGATCGCCCGGTAGGCCGCCGCAGTCGAGAGTCC
>JBPPMQ010000183.1:0-38570 GCA_051306135.1 Nocardioides sp.
ACCCACACCTACACCCACACCGCCACCAACCTCCCCGTCCACGTCGACGTCACCTACCAAGGCCGCTTCCACCTCCCCAACCAACCCTGGCAACCCATCCCCGACACCCTCACCATCAACGGCACCCCACAAACCCTCACCGTCCGCCAAGCCCAACCGCACCTCACCGACACCAACTAAACGGGAACATGACTGCGGGGCCGCCCGGACCTTCGTCCAAGCGGCCCCGCAGGGGTCCTCGTGATCAGGCTCCGATCGCAGCCGGGTCGCGCTGGCCCGTGCTGGAGGTGTCGGTGGTGCTGATCTCGATCTTTCGGGGCTTGGCCCTCTCCGCGACGGGGACTGCCAGCCGCAAGACGCCAGCCTCGAAGGAGGCATCGATGCGTTCGAGGTCGAGGTTGTCGCCGAGGACGAGTTGGCGGCTGAAGGAACCTCGGGGGCGCTCGTTGGCCAGCATCTGCCAATCGCCGTTGCGGGGCAGGCGCTCCGCGCGGACGGTGAGCACGTTGCGCTCGACGTCGAGGTCGATGCTTTCAGGCGTGACGCCGGGCAGGTCGAACTCGATAACGAATCTGTCGCCCTCGCGCCAGGCGTCCATCGGCATCGCCACGGGACGGTTCGTGGTGCCGAGCAGCTGCTGGGTGAGGCGGTCGAAGTCGCGGAACGGGTCGGTGTTGCGAAGCAGCATTGGGGTGTCCTCCTGGTTCTGTCGAAGCGGCCCTGAGGGTCTGTGCCAGCCCTCTCGGACCTGTATTTGCGGTTACAGTTTTTTTATACCTCCCAGATGCGAGAGGATCAACCTCGTGACCGAAAAATCCAGGGGCATTTTCGCAATCTCCGTCGCCGCGGCGATGGTGGGGATGGGGATCCAGAATCTGCGCGTCTATGAGCGTCGAGGGCTAGTCGACCCAGCACGAACCCCGGGTGGAACGCGGCTCTACAGCCAGTCGGATATCGAGCGTCTTCGGCGGGTCCGCGAACTGCTCGCCGATGGTCTCAATCTGGCGGGCATCGCGCGGGTGCTGGTCCTGGAGGACGAGGTGCACAGGTTGCGGGCCCTCTCTGCGCGGCGCGGCGCGTGAGCCGATGATCGACGTGGACGAGGTGACCGCACGTGCTGCGGCGCACGAGCGTCGCCTCCTCCCCTACGTGCAGCCGCACCTGGAGCGGCGCAAAGCCGGCATCAAACATCCCGTGCACGACTTCATGTTCGACTACTACTCCTTGCGCCCCAGTCACTTGCTGCGCTGGACCCCCGGCGACGACGACCTTCCAGAGCACAAGCGGGCGTTGGTCCGCGGACTGCGGAACCTGCTGACAGCCACCCGGGACCGGCGAGCGCAACTCGGGTGCTTCGGACTGCACGAGTGGGCCATGGTCTACCGAGCCGACCAGACCCGCCACGCCAGGCGGTTGCGGCTGGGAGCCGAAGAGACCGACCAGGTGGTGGAGTCTCACCGGATCACGTGCACCCACTTCGACGCGTACCGGTTCTTCACCCCCGACGCAATGGACCTGAACACTCTCGACCCGCGCGCTGATGACCGGCCGCAGTTCGAGCAACCGGGTTGCCTACACGCCGGGATGGACCTCTATAAGCACGCCTTCCGGTTGGCGCCCCACATCGGTTCCGACCTGATCGCAGACGCCTTCGAACTCGCCTGGGACATCCGGATCATGGACATGCGCGCCGCTCCCTACGACCTGGACGGACTCGCGCTCGACCCGACCGGTGCGATGTGGACCCCGATCCGCATAGAGACGGTCGAGGGAAAGCGCGAGTATGCCGACCAGCAGGTCCAGTTCGCAGAGCGTGGCGCGCCGATCCGCCAGCGCCTCATCGACCAGTGCGAGCGTCTCCTCCACGTCGGCTGACTACGCTTCGGGGGTGACCACCACCACCACGATGCCCGTCCGTCGCACCATCGCCCGAGGCCTATTGAAGGTCTCGCGATGGAAAACTTCCGGCGAGGTCCCCGAGTCCGCCATCCTGGTGGGCGCTCCGCACACCTCCAACTGGGACTGGGTGCTGACCATGCTGCTCGCCTGGGACAGTGAGGTGAACATCCGCCTGCTGGTCAAGAACTCGCTCTTCAAAGGCCCACTCGCCCCGATCCTGAAGGCAACAGGCGCTGTCTGCCTCGACCGCGACAATCCCGGCCAGACGATCCGCGAAATGCTGGCCGAGGCAGAGGAGTCCGACACCTTCCTGCTCGGGCTGGCAGCCGAGGGCACCCGCTCACGAGGCGACTACTGGAAGTCTGGCTTCTACCGGATCTCGCAGCAGACGGGGCTGCCGATCACCCTCGGCTTCATCGACCGTCCGACCCGCACCGTCGGCTGGGGTGTCACCTTCCACCCCACCGACGACGTGGTCGCCGATATGGACAAGGTCCGCGAGTTCTACGCCCAGGTCAGCGGCATCCACCCCGAGAGCTTCACTCCGCCGCGGCTACGCGAGGAAGACGCCACCACCTCCTGAGGACGCCCCGGTCCGATCGGTCAAGTGGTGCTGCCCTGACCGGATCCACATCCGCACGGTCGATCCGGTCGGTGTAAGCATGAGCCCATGAAGTTCTCGCTGTGGCCGGCACCGAATCGCTCGACGACCGAACTCATCGATCAGGCCCGCTGGGCCGACACGACCGGATGGCACACGCTGTGGTTCGCCGACCACTACATGCCCGACACGGGCACCACCGAGGTCCAGGATGGCCCACAGCAGGAGGCCTGGGCCATCGTGGCGGCCTGGGCTGCGGTGACCGAACGAGTCCGAATCGGCACCCTGGTCTCCCCCACCACCGTGCACCACCCGGCAATTCTCGCCAACCGGTCAGCGACCGTCGACCATCTCTGCAACGGTCGCTTCACCCTCGGTCTGGGCGCCGGTTGGCAGGTCAACGAGCATCGCGCCTACGGCATCGACCTGCGTGAGCCGAAGGATCGGGTCGACCGGTTCGACGAGGCCATCCAGATCGTGCGCAGCATGCTCGCCCAGGAGCGAACCACGTTCACCGGAACCCACTTCACCATCACCGACGCACCCTGCGACCCCGCCCCGGTCCAGCACCCACTGCCGATCCTTGTCGGCACTCGTGGGCCGCGGATGATGCGGATCACCGCGCAGTACGCCGACCAGTGGAACTCCTGGGGGCTGCCCGAGGTGGCCGGTGAGAACCGGGCCAAGGTGATGCGGGTCTGCGAATCGGTGCACCGAGACACTGCACTGTGGACCTCGGCCAACGCGTTGATCGATCTCGGCGGTGAACCACAGCAGGGTCGCCGGCCAGTGATCGCGGGCAGCGTGGACCAGGTCGTCGACACCCTCGGCGGCTACCGAGACCTCGGGTTCGACGAATTCATCCTGCCGGACTGGAACCTTGGACCAACCCCCACCGAACGTGTCGAGCGCCTCGACGCCATCCGCTCCGGAGTCTTCAGCCAACTGGCGGACTAGACACTCCTGACCGCGGCGGCGACCTGGATCCCAGCGATCACGATGCCGAGACCGGTTGAGAACTCAGCTTCGTCCCTCTCACCGGTGCTGATCGCACCAGCCTGGGCCGCCTGCAGGTAGGTCTGCTCGTCCACCGCGTGGCCATAGACGAAGTGCAGCAGAGTCCGCGCGGCCGTTGGCGCCAGCCTGCCCACCGGGGACAGCGCGTCAACGAGCATCTCGAACGGCCGTGAAGCCCCCAGACCGAAGGACCACACAGTCGCCACCAGTTCGGCGCCGTCACGCCAATCCAACAAGCAGCCGTGAAGTCGGCCACAGATCGCTGCCACATGCTCCTGCCACAAGTCGGCGTCGGGCCACGGGTCGCGGTCGAGTAGATCGTCGGCCAGCGCGGCGAGCAGCGACTGCTTGTTGGCGAAGTGGTGATAGAGGGCCGAAGGCTGCACCCCCAAGTCACCGGCGAGACGACGCATGGTCAACTCGGCCAGGCCATGGCGGTCCAACAGTTCAGCCGCGGCGGCGATGACATCAGCTCGACGGTTGGCCACCGGATGATGCTAACCTGAACGCCGTTCAGCCTGAACACCGTTCAGGTTCGTGTTCCGACCAAGCCGCCAAGCAGCCGAGCAGAAGGCCACCCCATGACCATGACCGAACCCAACGCCCTCGAGCCGACGACCAGTGGCCGGCGCCGCTTCAGTCCCACCGACCTGGCCCTGATCGCTTCCTTCGCGGCGCTGATCGCGGTGTGTTCCTACCTGGCGGCCATCCCGGTCGGTGCCGCGGGCACGCCGATCACCCTGCAGACCTTCGCGGTCGTCCTCTCGGGCCTGCTGCTGGGTCCGGTGCGCGGCACCCTGGCGGTCGGCCTCTACCTGCTCCTCGGGCTGGCCGGGATGCCTGTCTTCGCCGAGCACTCCTCGGGTGCCGGTGTGTTCACCGGCTACACGGCCGGCTACCTGTGGACGTTCCTGCTGGTCGGTTTCGTCGCCGGCCTCGGCGCCCTGCTGGTGGGCCGCACCCTGCGCACCCGGGCCGTGGTGCTCTTTGCCATCGCGATGGTGGCCACCGTGGTCAACCACGCCGGCGGCGTGATCGGCCTGAAGCTCTACTTCGACTGGTCCTGGTCGCAGGCCTGGACCGCCGATGCGCCGTTCTGGCTCGGCGACGTGGTCAAGTGCGCCATCGCCGCCATCGTGGCCGCCGAAGTTCACCGCGCCTTCCCGCGCCTGCTCGGCCGGTGAGCGAGGGTCCGCCCCGAATCACCTTCTCCGCTGCGGGGTTCGTCTCGGACGGCCGCACCGTTCTGGAGCCCACCAGCCTCGAGTTGGACGAGCACCGCGTCGCCGTCATCGGCGGCAACGGCTCCGGCAAGTCGACCCTGGTCCGGCTGATCAACGGACTTCTCACCCCGACCGAGGGGCACGTCAGTGTCGATGGCCTCGACGTGGCCCGGCACGGTGCCCAGGTACGCCGACGAGTGGGATTCTGCTTCACCGACCCGGCAGCCCAACTAGTGATGCCGACCTGCGTCGAGGACATCGAACTATCACTGCGGAGACTCCTCTCGCGGCGGGGACGCCGAGCCCGGGCCCTGGAGATCCTCGACCGATACGGGCTGAGCGAGCAGGCCGACCAGTCGGTGCACACCTTGTCCGGCGGGCAGAAGCAGATGGTGGCGATGGCCGGGGTGTTGGCGACCGAGCCTTCGATCCTGATCGCCGACGAACCGACCACCCTGCTGGACCGGGCGAACTCGCGCCGGATCACCGAGATGCTCTTCGGGCTGCCGCAGATGCTCGTGCTGGTCACCCATGACATGTCCCTGGCCCTCGCCTGCGACCGCGCCCTGGTGGTCCGGGACGGCCGGGTTGCGTTCGACGGGCCTGCATCCGATGCGGTGGAGTTCTATGAGGCCGACTGACCGCACCGGCCAACCACCATGGTGGGTGGGGGCCAAGATGTCCGGCCTGGTCGTCGCCAGCCTGACGATCGTGCTGGTTCGCTCGCTGCCGGCCTCGGTCGGATTCGCCGTCGCAGCGACCGTGCTCGCGCTGGTATGCCGGGTGCCGATCCCCGCCTTGGCACGGGTCTTGCGGGGGGTGCTGGTCTTCGCGATCGCTGCAGCGTTGCTGCAGTGGTGGTGGTCGGGTTGGCAGCGGGCCACCGAGTCGGCCCTCGACCTGGTGTCACTGGCGATGATCGCCTTCACCTTCAACACGGTGACCCCCTCGGGCGACCTGCTCGACGCGATCACCCGATGGGTGCGACCGCTCAGACGCCTCGGGGCGGACCCGGACCGCTTCGCTCTGACCGTCAACCTGGCCATCCGGTCGATTCCGGAGACCGTCGAGATCGCGAACCAGACCCGTCAGGCTGCGCGGGCCCGAGGTCTGCGCAGTCCCCGGGCCTACCTGACCCCGTTCGTCATCCGCGTCGTCGGGCGGGCCCACGAGACCGGCGAAGCCCTTCAGGCCCGCGGCCTGGGCGACTAGCGGCCGCCGGCGACCGATGAGCCTCGGGCAGTCGGTCAGACATTCTGCCTGCGCAGGCCGAAGGTGAAGCCGTCGACCAACGCGATCCAGGATGCCTCGATGACGTTGGCACCGACGCCGACGGTGACCCAGCTGGTCTCGCCGTCGGTGGTCTCGATGAGCACCCGGGTGACCGCGTCGGTGCCGTGGCCCTGGTCCAGGATGCGCACCTTGAAGTCGATCAGGTCGAACTTGGCGACTTCCGGATAGGCCTGGGTGATGGCACCGCGCAGCGCTTGATCCAGCGCGTTGACCGGGCCGTTGCCCTCGCCGGTGGTGACGTAGCGAACGCCGTCGGCACGCAACTTCACGGTGGCTTCCGAGACGGCCTCGCCCGATCCAGACCCGGGCGCTGTCTCGGTGATCACTCGCCAGCTCTCCACGTCGAAGTAGGCCGGCCGGACTCCTTCGACCTCTTCGGCTAGCAACAGTTCGAAGGATGCGTCGGCAGCTTCGAAGGTGAAGCCGCGAGCTTCGAGTGTCTTGACCCGGTCGGTGACCCGGGCGATCGTGTCCGGGTCGCCGGAGAGGTCGAAGCCGAGCTCGCGTCCCTTGAGTTCGATGGACGCCTTGCCTGCCATGTCGGAGACCAGCAGTCGCATGTCGTTGCCGACCCCCGCGGGATCCATGTGCTGGTAGAGATTGGGGTCCACCTTGATCGCAGAGGCGTGCAGGCCGGCCTTGTGGGCGAACGCACTGGAGCCCACATAAGGCTGACGCGACGCGGGCGGGAAGTTGGTCACCTCGGCCACGGCGTGGGCGGTCCGGGTCGCCTCGGCGAGCAGGCCGGGCGGCAACACTCGGCGATCTAGTTTCAGTTCGAGGTTGGCCACCACGGCGATCAGGTCGGCGTTGCCGGTGCGCTCGCCGTAGCCGTTGATGGTGCCCTGCACGTGAGTGGCGCCCACCTCGACTGCAGCCACGGTGTTGGCCACCGCGCATCCGGTGTCGTTATGGCAGTGGATGCCCACCCGAACCCCGGTGGTGTCGATGACGTCGAGCACCACATCGCTGATCCAGCCCGGCAGCATGCCGCCGTTGGTGTCACACAGCGCGAGCACCTCGGCGCCGGCCTCTGCGGCAGTGCGCAGCACTTCGAGCGCGTAGGCACGGTTGGTGCGATAGCCGTCGAAGAAGTGCTCTGCGTCGACAAAGACCTGCTGACCACTGGACCGTAGGTGGGAGACGGTGTCTCGCACCATCTCCAGGTTCTCGGCCAGGGTGGTGCGCAGCGCCCGTTCGACATGGCCGTCGTGGCTCTTGGCGACCAAGGTCACCACCGAGGCCCCGGAGTCGCGCAGTGCGGCGACCTGCGGGTCGTCGGCTGCGCGAACGCCGGGCTTGCGGGTCGACCCGAAGGCGGCGAGGGTGGCATGACGCAGATCCAGTTCGGCTGCGGCGCGACGGAAGAACTCGGTGTCCTTGGGGTTGGCGCCCGGCCAGCCGCCCTCGATGTAGCCCACGCCGAGCCCGTCGAGGTGCCGGGCGATGGTGAGCTTGTCGGCCACCGACAGGTTGAGGCCTTCCTGCTGGGCGCCGTCGCGCAGGGTGGTGTCATAGACGTGGAAGGCCCCGTGCAGGTCGAGTTCGCTGGTGTCCATCGGTGTGTGTCTGCTTCCTTGCTTGCCACTGGTGAAGCTGGGTGGTGACGACATTCCCGGCCCAATATGAAAGAAGCCCCTCGGGACACGAGAGGCGGGCGCGGCAGGGGTTCTGTCGCGCTATCCAATGATGGTGGTGTCCGTCACGGTGTCCATGGTGTCACATCGGTCATCGGTCGTTGAACGGGACGCCTGCATCTGGCCACCAGTTGACCTCCGCTAACCCGAGCGTGAAGACGGCCATCGTGACCAGCAGCACCGCACACACGACTCCGGTTCGCAGCCACGTCCGTCCGCACAGCGCGACCCCGGACCCGACCGGCCTGCGCAAGTGCCGGGACTCGGGGCCGGTCACCAAGCTGGCGGCATAGACACCTCCGCCGATGGCCAAGCTGGTCCGATCCTCCAGCCCGACTGCCACCGCAATGAGAGTGGCGCTCAGCCCCAACCCCAGCGACCACAACCACAGCAGCACAGTGGTCGGCAGCGACCTGAGCAGTTCCCACGGCGCGGTCAGCAGCGTCTGCGGGGCGTCGTACCATCGCCGACCGCGCAACTGGTGGCGCACCTGCCGCGAGGATGCGGCGTAGTCGCCGGCGCGACCCAGGGTGAGCAGCGCTGCGGTCAGGCCCAGGGTGATCCACGGCGCCAGACTGACTCCAGCCGCAGTGACCAGGCCGAGTCCGAGCCAGACCAGACCTCGACGACCCCGCTCGATGAAGCCGACCCGCGGGTCGGTGGCGACCACCGAATCCCAGTCCAGTTCGGCCACCGGCTCGAAGCCGTGGCCCACCGGCACCCGGGGCCCCAGCACCTCGGTCGCCGCGACCGGTTCAACCACGGTCGGGCGAGGCCCGGGGTGACCGGTTTCGACCCCCGGCCGCAGCCAGATCAGCACTGACGCCAGGGAGGGACGGCGGGCAGGGTCCGGGTCCAGGCAAGCCACCAGCACCTCCAGCAGCCCGGGCGGCACTCCGGCCAGGTCGAACTCTCCCCGACGGGTGCGGTCCATCACCGCGGTCGACGGACCCTTGCCGAACGGCGCTCTGCCGGTCGCCGCGTAGGCCACCGTGGCGGCCCAAGCGTGTACGTCGACCGCAGGGCTCGGATCGGCCCCCTGGAGGATCTCCGGCGCCAGGTAACCAGGGGTGCCGAGCAGCCAGCCGGTCTGAGTGAGTTGTTGGTCGTCGGCGACCCGGGCGAGACCGAAGTCGATCAAGACCGGTGAGCGACCCTGCATCAACACGTTGGAGGGTTTGACATCGCGGTGCAGCACCCCGGCCGCGTTGACCGAAGCGATGGCCTCGGCGAGCCCGTACGCCAGCCAGACCAGGTCGGCTCCGGCCAGGGGGCCCTGGTTCTTGACGAGGTCGTGCAGACTCGGGCCGTCGACGTACCGGGTGGCGATGTAGGGCACCTCGGCCCAAGGGTCGGCGTCCACGATCTCGGCGATCCAGTGGCTGCGGATCCGGCTGAGGCTGCGCACCTCGCGTTCGAGGCGACGTCGGCCCTCTTCGCCGCCGACCATGCCAGGACGCAGCATCTTGAGTGCCACCGGTGGGCCGTTGGCCTTCGAGGCCAGATGAACGACTCCCATGCCGCCCTCTCCGAGCGGCGCCAGCAGCGTGTACTCGCCGACGACGGTTCGAGGATCGCGGGCGCTCACGCGGCCAAACTACCGTGCGGTCCCGCTGGCCGGCGGCAGATGTGGACGGTGGTGCCAACACGCCGACCGTACCCTCTTGCCAACAAAGACCATCGATTCACTATTCTTTGACCATGAGTGTCACCGAGGTCGACCGGACCCTTCCCAGCCGCACCGAGCCCGGCGCACCGGATGGCAGGGTAGCGATCATCGGAGGTGGAGCCAGCGGAGTGCTCACGGCGATCAATCTGCTGGCTCGCAGCGACGACCCGAACCTCGAGGTGGTGATCTTCGAGTCCAGCGGCATCGTCGGGCGCGGTGTCGCCTACGGAACCAACGACCAACGCCACCTGCTCAATGTGCGAGCGCGACACATGAGTGCCTTCCCCGATGCGCCGGCCGACCTGCTGGAGTGGGCGCTGCGCACTGGTCGCAGCCGGGATCCTCAGGGCTTCCTTCCCCGTGCCGACTACGCGGTCTATCTCCAGGACCGCCTGCGCGAGGTCGCCGACGACCGCCTGGTGGTGCGCGCCGGACGGGTGGTCGACATCGAACCGCGTCCGAGCGGGTTCGAGGTCCGCACCGAGCGGACTGCCACCCTGGCCTCCCAGGTGGTGCTGGCCTACGGCAACCTGCCGCCGCGCGCCCTGCAAGCGGGCGGCGCGGTGCTCCCCGAACGAGCCTGGCACCTGCCCAACCCGTGGGATCTGGGCCGGCTGCGCACCTTGCCCGCCGACGCGCACGTGCTGATCGTGGGCAGTGGGCTGACGGCGGTCGACACCACCATCACGCTGTTGGAGGAAGGGCCGAACCGGCATGTGACGTTGGTGAGTCGCCACGGCATCCTCCCCCGAGCCCACGTCGCCCAGCAGCATGTCGCCTGGGTGACCAAGGTTCCGCCCAGCCCGGTCACCGCCGACGCGTTGGCGCAGACGTTTGCCGCCGAGATCGAGGCGGCCCGCGCCCAAGACGTCAACTGGCGTGCCGTCGTGGACGGACTGCGGCCCGCCACCCAGGAGTTGTGGCAAGCGATGAGCCTTCAGGAGCGCCGCCGATTCCTGGCGGTCTACGCCCGGCACTGGGAGGTACGCCGCCACCGGATGGCCCGTGGCGTCGCAGACCGGATCGAGGGCTATCACGCCGACGGACGCTTCCAGGTGCGCACCGGAACCCTGCTGGAGGTGCGCGAGGTGGACGACGAGGTCCGGGTGCTGCTGGCCGAGGCCACCGAGCCCGTGCGCGCCCACGCCGTCATCAACTGCACCGGCCCCCTGGCCGACGTGAGCCGCTCGCAGAACCCACTGCTTCAAGCTCTGAACGGCCGCGGCCTGATCGGACCGGATCCGTTGGCGTTGGGTCTGGACACCACCGTCGACGGCGAAGTCATCGGAACCGACGGCACCGTCACCTCGGGCATGTTCGCCGTCGGTCCGCCCCGCAAGGGTGTGCTCTATGAGTCGACCGCGATCCCCGAGATCCGCGGCCAAGCCGCCCAGGTTGCGCACCTGGTGCTGACTGGTCAGACCAACTGACGCATCCAGCCGTGGTTGTCGGCCGCCCGACCGAACTGGATGTCGACCAGTCGGCTGCGAATCTGGGACCAGACGTCGCCGCCGGAGGACGAAGCGACCGACCCACCGTCCCAGACCAACTCCCCGACCGGAGTCACCACGGCGGCGGTGCCGCAGGCGAACACCTCGGTGATCTCGCCGGACGCCACCCCGTCGCGCCACTCATCGACCGAGAAGAGTCGTTCCTCGACTTTGTGGCCCAACTCGGCGGCGATCTCCATGATCGAGGCACGGGTGATGCCTTCCAGAATAGTGCCGGTCTCGGGGGTCACGATGTGTCCGTCGGCGTGCACGAAGCACAGGTTCATGCCGCCGAGTTCCTCCACGTACTTCCCCTCGGCTGCGTCCAGGAACGCCACCTGGTCGCAGCCATTCTCATAGGCCTGCGCCTGGGCGACCAGTGAGGAGGCATAGTTGCCGCCGGTCTTGGCTGATCCGGTGCCTCCCCGACCGGCGCGACTGTAGTCCTCGCTGAGCCAGATCCGCACCGGCTTGAGGCCACCTTTGAAGTAGGAACCGGCTGGGGAGGCAATGACCATGAAGGTCACATGCTTGGCGGCGCGCACCCCGAGGAACTTCTCGGAGGCAAACATGAAAGGGCGCAGGTACAGGGTCTTCTCGTCACCGCCGGTTGAGGCCGGCACCCAGCGCGAATCCGCAACGACCAGAGCCTGCACGGCTTGGACGAAGTCCTGTTCGGGCAGCACCGGCAGCGCCATCCGCGCCGAGGACCGAGCCATCCGGGCGGCGTTGGCCTCGGGACGGAACGACCAGATCGAGTCGTCGTCGTGCCGGTAGGCCTTCATCCCCTCGAAGGTCTCCTGGGCGTAGTGCAACACCGCAGCAGCCGGATCCAGCACCACGGGACCGTAAGGCACCACCCGGGCGTCGTGCCAGCCCAGGTCGGGGGTCCACTCCACTACGAACATGTGGTCGGTGAAGTGCGTCCCGAAACCGGGGTCGGCAAGGATCGCTGCCAACTGCTCGTCGCTGGTCGGCGTCGAGGTCAATGTTGTGGTGATGTCCATGGTTCCTCCGGGAATGTGCTCAGGGGTGGTCAGGCAAGCAGCGCGGCGACCGCGTCGCCCACCTCATGGGTGGCACGGGGAGCGGTGCGGGTGGTCATGTCGGTCAGCACCGCGGCGTCGATCGCGGCCGCCGCCTCGCTGAAGCCCAGGTGGTCCAGCAGCAGCGCACCGGACAGGATCGCGGCGGTCGGGTCGGCCTTGGCCTGGCCGGCGATGTCGGGGGCGGAACCATGCACAGGCTCGAACATCGAAGGTGTGGTCCTGTCCGGGTTGATGTTTCCGGACGCAGCCAGTCCGATGCCCCCGGTTACCGCTGCAGCCAGGTCTGTGATGATGTCGCCGAAGAGGTTGTCGGTCACGATGACGTCGAAGCGCGCCGGGTCGGTGGACATGAAGATCATGGCCGCGTCGATGTGGATGTAGTCCACGGCGACCTCAGGGAACTCTGCCGCCACAGCCTGGACCGTGCGCCACCACAACGAACCGGCATGCACCAGCACGTTCGTCTTGTGCACCAAGGTCAACTTCTTGCGGCGCCGCATCGCTCGGGCGAACGCGTCTCGCACCACCCGCTCGACTCCGAAAGCCGTGTTGACCGACACCTCGGTGGCCACCTCGGCCGGCGTACCGACACGCAGTGCCCCACCGTTGCCGGTATAGGGGCCTTCGGTGCCCTCCCGGACGACCACGAAGTCGATCTCTCCCCGACCGAGCACGGCGTCGGAGAGCGGCGAGACCGCGCCCGGGAAAAGCTTCGAGGGGCGCAGGTTGACGTAGTGGTCCAGTTCGAAGCGCAGCCGGAGCAACAAGCCTCGCTCCAGGATGCCGTTAGGCAGCCTCGGGTCGTTCGGTTTGCCGCCGACGGCGCCGAGCAGGATGGCGTCGTGGTCCGCGATCTCGGCTAACGCCGAACTGGGAAGCACCTCACCCGTGGCCAGGTAGCGGTCCGCACCGAGGTCGTAGCGGGTCTGCTCGAACTTCACCGGGGCGGCCACCTCGAGAACCTTGAGGGCCTCGGCCGTCACCTCGGGTCCGATTCCGTCACCAGGAATGACGGCTAGGCGCAGCACGGATTGCGAAGAAGTCATGGGTTGAAGGCTAGTCGTGTGACGGGGCTCAGTTGTCGTCGGGCCGGTCGGCGAGCAGATCCCAGTAGTCCTGGGCGTCCCGAGCGGTCCGCGCCGCCTCTCGCGACGAGGGGTTGTCCAGATGCTGGCTGGCGGGGCCCCACTCGGTCGGCTCGAAGTGGGTGGTGTGGGCTGAGCGCGACCCGGTGGCGCAGAGGTCTTGCACGTGCTGGGTGGTGAACATGAACTGGATCCTTCGGCTGCTGAGGTTTGAGTTCAGAAGCCGGTGCGCCGACCGAGTGGGTCTGTGCGCGCAAGAAGCCACCGCGACGAGGTGGCCTCTGGGATCAGGCCTCGCCGCGGCGACTGATTACGAGCAGCACGGTGCGCATGGTCCGACGAGCGTACGCCGTCACCGCGGGTCGTGCACACATTTGATCCCCAACTGTCCGCCATGCGGGACGCCTGCGTAGGTGTGCCCTCTCGGCACCGCACAATGGACGATGTCATGAGTGCCCCCACCGAACTGCCCGCGATCGTCAGCCGAGCCCACGATGCCTCACGGCTCGCCGGTTACGTCGGCTTCTGCCGCAACGAGACCGGTCGACTGCTGGCGGCTCTGGCCGCGACCCGGGAAGGCACGATGGCCGAGTTCGGCACCGGCGTCGGCGTCGGCACCGCCTGGCTGCGTTCGGGGGTGCGTGGCGACAAGACCCGCATCGTGACCGCAGAACTCGACTCGCATCTGGCCAGCGCGGCCGTGGCGATCTTCGCCGACGACGACTCGGTCGACGTGCTCACCGCGGACTGGTCGACGCTGCGGGACAAGGGCCCGTTCAGCCTGTTGTTCCTCGACTCCGAGAACCCTGACGCGGTCGGCGTCGATCTGATCGCCGACCTGGTCGAGCCGGGCGGGATCGTCGTCCTCGACGACTTCTCGCCGTGCGAGTCCTGGCCACCGATCAATGAAGGCAGGGTGGACGTGCTGCGGGAAGCCTGGCTCAGCGATCCGCGGTTCACCACAGCCGAGGTGCTGGTGGCGCCCGACTCCTCGGTGGTGCTGGCGACCAAGCGCTGATCGCGGTGCGCCCGGGCACCATGGCTCGCGCCGATCGACCAGCGGTCACCGACCTGTACCACCGGCGTCGACGGCGGTAGCGTCGGTGTCAACCTGGGTGGCTCCGGCTGGTCCCCCCAACTATGAGAGCCGGGTCCACCCAGGCCCTCAGTGACTGAGGAAGTCGGCACCGTCCAGCGCGAGGTGCCCGCCGAGGCCGGAGACGAGTCCGTCGAGGTTGCGGTGCACCTGCACGCAGAGCTCTCGGACACGGGTCAACAACTCCGACAGTCGTCTGGCAGAGTCCGACAGGTCAGCCAGGAACCGCCGGACGCTGCTGGCGGTGTTCGCCACTTTGCGCGCGATCGACGCGATCGCGTGACCGGACAGCACAATGCTCAACAGTTCGACGGACTTGCTGACTGCGAAGCCCACCAGGTCGGCGATCGTGTCGCGGACGAAGGCACGCACTCCGGCGACCACGCTGCCGGCCAGTTCGACGGCACTGGCCACCGCCGCAGTGGCCCGGCCGCACACCGCGATCGCAGCCAGCGTCCCGGCGGCGGCGGAGGCGAACGCGGTCGCAGACAGTCCCGCCCACCCGTCGAGGGTGTCGTCCCGGATTCGGCGGACCCCGGCGGCATTGGCGTCGATGACGCTGCTGATGTCGTGCCACCTGGTGACCAGGTCGCGGACGGCGTGGGGGTCTCCGCACAGGTCGTCGAGCCAGGTCGGGAACGGCTCGAGGTGGTCCAGGACCCAACTGATGCCTGCCGAGATCAGCGGCCCGAAGGGGTCGTCGATGATCGCCAGGACGTCCAGGCTCGCCTCCATGCCGCGAATCGAACCGCCCAGCCAGTTGCCGGCACCGAGGTCTGCGGCCGCGTGCTCCAGGTCCTGGACCGGCCCGATCGCGGAGGCCCAGCTCACGGCAGTGCCCCTGCGAGGTCGGCGAGCCCGTCGGCGATCAGCTGGTCGGTCGACTCGATCAGATCGGCGTACCACCAGGTGGCCCTGGCCAGCGCACGGGTGGAACCGACCGCACCCTGGCTAGCCAACACCCCGGCCCCCACGACCGGGGTCAATGCAGCCCCGACGGCCCAACAGGCCTTTCCGAACGCTCCATCCATGGGGGAGACCGCTCGTCCCGAGGCGATCGCTTCGACCCCGTCCGCCCCGAGCTGGTCCAACCGCCCGGCTGCGGCGCGCAGCAGCCCCACCTCCACCCTCATCGCGAAACCCCCAACGCCTGGGACCAGGCATCGCCGAACGCTTCAGCCGAGGCCGTGCCCAGGTCGGCACGGGCCAACTCGACAACTCGTTGGGTGACCCGCCGGTGGGCGTCGGCACAGGCTGCGAGCACCGAGGAGGCAACCCAGTCGGGCACGCCTGCGGCGCAGTGCACTCCGACCACGGCACCGGTGTGGGTGACCGTGACGGTGGTGCCGTCCGGGGCGCTCCCGGAGATCCGGAGACGGTGGAGTGCTGCCGCGAAGTCCGCGGCGCCGGTGGAGGGGGCCTGATCCAGGTCGTCGACAGAAGACATCGGCTGGGTCCTTTCGGAGTGGAGAGTTGTTATCTCCCCTATCCCCCAGAAGCGCCGCTTTCTTGCACGCCCGTCGGTGGCCGCTGGAATCTGTGGAAAACCGCCGTCAGGCGAACAGCGCCTCACCGATGTAGTGACCCTGCTCCGGGGCCGGAGGAATGGCGAACACGGCCGATCCGATGTGGGTGATGTATTCGTTGAGTTGGTCGCTGCCACCGAGCCGGCGCTGGATCCGGACGAACTGCTCGGGATCCTTCTGATAGCTGAGGAAGATCAGGCCGGCGTCGAGGAGGCCGAGGTCATTGAGGCCGTCGGTGTAGTTGTAGCCGCGCCGCAGGATCTTGACCCCGTCGTTGTTCTCCGGGGCCGCCAACGCGACGTGCGAGGTCGCCGGGATCACCAGCGCACCGTCGGCATCGGTGGCGGTGAAGTCCGGGGTGTCGTGCTCACCGCTGGCACCCAGCGGGGCACCTTCGGCCTTGTCGCGCCCGAAGGTCTGGTGTTGGGTGCCGATGGTGGCGGTGTCCCAGATCTCGATGTCCATAGCGATCTTGCGGGCGACCTGATAGGTGCCACCGGCCATCCAGTCCACGTCGTCGTCGCACCACACGAACTGGTCGAGGTCCACGTCGTCGACGACGTTACGGGTGCCGTCCTTGAACCCCATCAGGTTGCGCGGGGTCGCCTGGTTGCGTCCCGCGGAGGCTCTGCCGAAACCCATCACGACCCATCGGGTGGTGGCGGTGCCTCGTGCGATCCGGGTGAGGTCCCGGATCGCGTGGTAGGCGACTTGCGGGTCGTCGGCGCAGGCCTGCAAGGACAGGTCGCCCCCGGTCAACCGATCCTGCAGTGCGTCGCTGGGCAGCGTCGGCAACTCAGCCAGCCGACGCGGTGCCATCGCTGTCAGCCCGAACTGGTCGGTGAACACACCCGGGCCCAGACCGACGGTGACCGTCAAGGAGGCCGGTTCCAGTTCGTAGGCTTCGCCGGTGTCGATAGGGACGGCATCCGAGCGGTCCGGATCGACGCTGCCGACCGGGAGGCCCTTCATCATCTGTGCGATCGAAGCCGACCAGCGGGCCAGCAGCACCTGGAGATCGGTTCTACTGGCTGTGCCGGCCAGGTCGAAGGTCATGTAGACCAGGTAGCGCTGGGGTGCGGTGTCCACGCCCACCTGATGGGCGCCGGTGTAGAACTCGTGGGATCCGGTCAGGTCGATCTGGTCGACACCGTCGACTGCGTCCTCGGAGCCGGCATACCCCCGAGCGGCGAAGCCGCCCACAGCGCCGAGGGCGAGGGTGCCTCCGGCGCCGGCAACCAACCCACGGCGGGTGAATCCGCTCAAGCTGTAGCCACCTTCTCGGCCAGTCGGGTCATCGACTCCTGCAGGGCCTGTACGCCGGAGGCCAGGGTCGGCCCTTCGGATGCGCGGACCTGCGGGGTGTAGGCGATGTAGCCACCCAGGGAGTCGGAATCCTTATAGGTCTCCAGTAGCGCGTTGAGGTCCTCGAACCGCGAGGAGATCGTGTCGACCAGATCCGGGTCCACCTCGGTCAGGCCGGGACGCAGCGCCTCGAAGGCCTGCTGGGCACCTTCGACGTTGTAGGCGAAGTCGACCAGGTCGAGGCGGCTGTACATCTCCTCCTCACCGGTGATCTTGCCGGTCTGCACCTCCTCCAGCAGACCTGCGGCGCCGTTGGCGAGGTCTTCGGGCGCGAAGGTGAGGGTGCCGGCGACATCGACCAGGGTGATCACGTTGTCCACCAGGTCGGCTGCGTATCGCTTCGTCTGGTCGGTGATCTTCTCCTTGGCGAACAGGTCGCGCTCGACGGCGTGGAAGCCGCTCCAACCGACTTCGGGGTCGAAGCTGGAGGCACGCATGTCGATCAGGTAGTCCAGGTTCCCCTTGTTGGAGGTCGGATCGGCGCCGGGCAGCAGGAAGCCCTCGACGTCGGTCTCGATCTTCTCGTAGAAGGGCCGGGCAGCGGCGTAGGCCGACTGGGCGGCCGCCATGTCACCGGAGTCGACCGCCTTCTGCAGGTTCTGCACGCCGGTGACCATCGCGGTGACCTGTTCGTCGACGTAGACGGCGTAGTCGTCGGCTCCGGACTGGAGCAATTCGGCTGCGGTGCCGGTCGGCTCCGCAGAGGCCTCGCCAGTCACGGTGAAGGCAACCTTCTCGGTGCTCGCGTTCGGGCAGAAGACCTCGTAGGCGCCGCCGCCGAGGGTGAGGGTCAAGGTGACCTCGCCGAGCCCGGGAACCAGGTTCTCCTTCTCGCCGATGATCCTGTTGCCGTCGAGTAGTTCGAACTCGGTGATGGCGGTGGCCGAGGAGTTCACCACGGTGAAAGTGACCGGGCCCGCGGCGACTGTGTCGGTCGACAGCTGGCACTGGTCACCGGATTCGCCGCCCACCATGGTGACCGCGACCTGGGCGGCGCCACCGCCGCCGGTGGCGGACGCTGCTGTGCCCGACCCGTCGGAGTCGGAGCTGCAGGCGGCCAGGCCGGCGAGTGCGAATGCTGCCAGGGTCGCGACCGCAGCACGGTCAATTGCGGACATGGAGACTTCCTTTCACTTCCTCGGCGGGCGAGGGGCGCGCCGAGGTCTGCTGCGGACGCGAGGGGCGCCCCTGGATGGTGCGCAGGATCAACCACGCCGCCACGATGAGGAGGAGGACGGGAACCCACGCCTTCCAGAAGACGAGTTCGAGTCGGTCGGACTCGGCCTGCGCGACCGCCTGCGCCATCGCTGCGGCGTGGTCGGCATCGACACTCCATCCGGCGATGCTGATCACCCGCGGAGTGGTCAGCCCTGGGCCCGAGTACTCCACCGAAAGGTCGGTGATCTGCTTGGCGTCCACGAGACCGTCGCCGACGGTGGTCGCCTGGACGGTCGAGGAGCCGAGCCAGGTGACCTCGAAGGGACCGGTTGCACCCGACTGGGAGAGCCCGCTCGGGATCCGGCCACCGTTGAGTTCGACGAGTTCGGAGAAGGTCAACGTCGTCGGCTGAGCACCGGTGCCGGTCGTGGAGGCCCAGGTCTCGGTGCCGTCCTGCGCAGTTTCGCCGGTCGGGGCCAGAGCCACCAAGGTGCCGTCGACGTCGAGGACGGCGGAGTCGCCGTCGATGAGCACCGACGCGGTGCCACCGGTGGCCAGCGGCGCGCTACTGGGCACCGACGCCTGCGGCAACGGCACGCTCATCGCGAGGATGCCGGCGGCCACGACAGCCCCGAGGGCACCGGCGCGTCGCAGTCGCTGCGCCAGTGCCGGACCGGGTCGACGGGCGGCCGGCCACAGGGTGAGGGCGAGCATCGGGATCAGGAAGGCCGACCAGCCGAACCACTCGATGACCCGCGGTTGGGTTTGGATTCCGAAGACGCCGCTGAACAGCGCCGAACGAATCGATCCGGGCGGCACCAACCAACTCAGGTCGACCGTGGTCGCCTGTCCGACCAGAATCCAACCTGCTTCGTGTCCGGTCCGCAGGGAACTCATCACCAGACCGGCCGCCACGAAGACGAGGAAGACCCCGGTGACGGTGAAGAACCGACGCAGATCGAGGCGCAGTCCGCCCATGTAGATGCCGTAGCCGAGCACCAGCGCGACTCCGATGCCGAGCGCCGCGCCCGCCACAGCCGCGGGCGCACTGCCCGCACTCTCGATGGTCGCGAGCAGGAAGACCGAGGTTTCGAAACCCTCGCGGACCACGGCCAGGAACGCCATCACCGCCAGCGCGGTGGTGGTGCCCTCCTTCAGGGCCGCTGCGGCGGCCGACTCGAGTTCCGACTTCAGACTCGCCGAGTGCTGGCGCATCCACACGATCATGGCGGTGACGAACACGATGGCGACCGCGCCGATGACCGTCTCCAGCATCTCCTGCTGGCGTTGGGGCAGGGCGGAGGAGAGCAGTTTGAGTCCCAGACCGACGGCCAGGCTGAGCAGCACGCCCGCACCGACACCGATCCACATGCCCCGCAGCGACTGCTGGTTGCGTTTGAGGAAGGTGGCGATGATCGAGACGATCAACGCCGCCTCCAAGCCCTCACGTAGGCCGATCACGAATGTGGGCAGCACGAGCGGCTCTCCTTCCTCATCACCGGCTACGGATTCGGCATCCGCGGCACTTCCTTAGGTTAGCCTAAACTTTGTTTGGGCGCTCGGCCAATCCGGGGTGCGGAAATCGAGCAGGCCCCCAGTCCGAGTGGACCGGGGGCCTGCCGTCAGATCGAACGCGTCAGCGGGCGGAACTGCCTTCGACGTAGTCGGAGTCGTGCGACTTGACCCAGGCCATCAACTTGCGCAACTCACGCCCGGTCTTCTCGATGGGGTGTCGCTCCGAGGCGTCGCGGAACGCCGCGAACTCGGGGGCACCGGCGTCCTGGTCGGCGATGAAGCGGGCAGCGAACGTGCCGTCGACGATGTCGGACAGCACTGCTTGCATGTTCTCCTTCACGTGCGGGTCGATGACCCGCGGACCGGACACGTAGTCGCCATACTCAGCGGTGTCGGAGACCGACCAGCGCTGCTTGGCGATGCCGCCCTCATACATCAGGTCGACGATGAGTTTGAGTTCGTGCAAGCACTCGAAGTAGGCGACCTCGGGCTGATAGCCCGCCTCGGTCAAGGTTTCGAAGCCATACTGGATGAGTTGCGACGCGCCTCCACACAACACCGCCTGCTCGCCGAACAGGTCGGTCTCGGTCTCCTCGGCGAAGGTCGTCCTGATGCCGCCTGCCCGCAGTCCGCCGATGCCCTTGGCCCAGGAGAGCGCGATCTGCCAGGCGTTGCCGGTGGCGTCCTTGTCCACTGCCACGAGCACGGGCACACCCCGACCGTCGACGTACTCGCGACGAACCAGGTGGCCGGGGCCCTTGGGGGCGACCATGAACACGTCGACGCCGTCGGGCGGGGTGATGTAACCGAAGCGGATGTTGAAGCCGTGACCGAAGCCGAGCGCCTTGCCCGGGGTCATGTGCTCGGCGATCTCCTCGGCATACAGCTTGCGCTGGTGCTGGTCCGGAGCCAGGATCATGACCACGTCGGCCCAGGCGGCCGCCTCGGCAGGCGTGACGACCTCCAGGCCCTCTGCTTGCGCCTTCGGCGTCGACTTGGAACCGGGCTGGAGGCCGATCTTGACCTCGACACCGGAATCGCGAAGGCTCAGGGAGTGCGCGTGCCCCTGGCTGCCGTAACCGATGACGGCCACCTTCTTGCCCTGGATGACACCGAGGTCGGCGCTGTCGTCGTAGAACATCTCAGCCACTGGTGGCTTCTCCTTCTTCGTTGGTGCTGGGTTGGTCCAGGCGATCTGACGTGGTCGACCACCCGGTGGGTACGTCTGGTTGTTCAGCCTGCCGCCGGTGCCACCGGAACAGGGGTGAGCCGCTGGGAGCGCTCGCTGATCGACCGGGAGCCCCGACCGATCGCCACCATGCCCGACTGAACGAGTTCGCGGATGCCGAACGGCTCCAGGACGCGCAGGAAGTCGGAGAGCTTGCCGGAGTTCCCGGTGATCTGGATGGTCACCGCGTCGGTGGCCACGTCGATGACTTTGGCCCTGAACAGCTGGACCGCGTCGAGCACCTGGCCACGGGTCTCGATGGTGGCTGCCACCTTGACCAGCATCAGCTCGCGCTGAACGGCCGCAGTCGGTTCGAGCTCGACGATCTTGATGACTTCGACCAGCTTGTTGAGCTGTTTGGTGACCTGTTCCAGCGGGGCACCCTCCAGATTGACGACGATGGTCATCCGGGAGATCTCGGCGTGCTCGGTCGGCCCGACCGCGAGGCTGTCGATGTTGAAGCCGCGACGGCTGAACAGCGCCGCGATGCGCGCCAGCACGCCGGGCTTGTTTTCGACCAGCACGCTCAGGGTGCGCTTGGGGTTGATCGAGGTGGTCACAGGTCGTTCTCCTCGAAGGCCGGAGCAAGATCGCGGGCGTACTTGATGTCGTCGTTGCTGGTGCCGGCGGCCACCATCGGCCAGACCATGGCGTCCTTGTGCACCCTGAAGTCGACCACGACGGGGACATCGTTGATCTCCATGGCCTTCTCGATGGTGGCGTCCACGTCCTCGGCGCTGTCGCACGACAGGCCCACACAGCCGTAAGCGTCGGCCAACTTCACGAAGTCCGGGATGCGCACCGGCCCGCCGTGCTTTTGCAGGTTGGTGTTGGAGTAGCGCTCGTTGTAGAAGAGCGTCTGCCACTGGCGCACCATGCCGAGGGACTCGTTGTTGATGATCGCGACCTTGATCGGAATGTTGTCGATCGCACAGGTGGCCAACTCCTGGTTGGTCATCTGGAAGCAGCCGTCACCGTCGATGGACCACACGGTCGCGTCCGGTCGGCCGACCTTGGCGCCCATCGCGGCCGGCACCGAGAAGCCCATGGTGCCCAGACCTCCCGAGTTGATCCAGGTTCGCGGGTGCTCGTAGCCGATGAACTGGGCGGCCCACATCTGGTGCTGGCCGACGCCGGAGGTGAAGACTGTTTCGGGACCGGAAATGGCACCGAGTCGCTCGATGACGTACTGCGGCGCCAGGCCGTTCAGCGAGGTGTCGTAGCCGAGCGGATACTGCTTCTTGAGGCCGGCACAGAAGGCGACCCAACTTTCGTAGTCGCCGTGGTTGCCGGCGGCCTGCTCGGCATCCAGCACCGCGATCAAGTCGATGAGGACCTCGCGGATGTCGCCGACGATGGGCACGTCGACCGCGCGGTTCTTGCCGATCTCGGCTGGGTCGATGTCGGCATGGATCACCTTGGCACCGGGGGCGAAGGAATCCAGATTTCCGGTGACCCGGTCGTCGAACCGGGCTCCGAGCGAAACGATCAGGTCTGACTTCTGAAGTCCGGCCACTGCTGCGACCGTGCCATGCATACCTGGCATGCCCAGGTGCTGCGGGTGGGAATCGGGGAATGCGCCGCGGGCCATCAGCGTGGTCACCACCGGTATGCCGGTCATGGTCGCCAACCTCGCCAGTTCGGCCGAGGCCCCGGACCGGATGGTGCCGCCGCCGACATAGAGGACGGGCTTGCGCGCCTCCAGCAGCAGGCGGGCGGCTTCGCGAATCTGCTTGGCATGGGGCTTGGTGATCGGCCGGTAGCCCGGCAGCAGCAACTCGGACGGCCATCCGAAGGTGGTCATCGACTGGAGCGCGGACTTCGCGACGTCGACCAGCACGGGTCCGGGGCGACCGGTAGAAGCGATGTGGAACGCCTCGGCGACGGTCCGCGGGATCTCGGCGGGGTCGGTGACCAGGAAGTTGTGCTTGGTCACCGGCATGGTGATGCCGCGGATATCCGCCTCTTGGAAGGCGTCGGTGCCAATGAAGTCGGCGCCCACCTGTCCGGTGATCGCGACGAGAGGCACAGAGTCCATGTGGGCATCTGCCAGCGGCGTGACCAGGTTGGTCGCGCCGGGTCCGGAGGTGGCCATGCACACTCCGACCTTTCCGGTGGCTGCCGCGTAACCCTGGGCGGCATGTCCGGCACCCTGTTCGTGGCGCACCAGGATGTGCCGGATGCTGGAGTCCATGAGGGGGTCGTAGGCGGGGAGGATGGCTCCGCCTGGGATGCCGAAGATGTTCTCGACGCCTGCGGCTTCCAGCGACTTGATCAAGCTCTGCGCCCCGGTGATCGATCCGGCCATCTGCTCACTCATCTGGTTCGTCCTGTGGGTTGTCGTGTCTTCTCGGGTGACATAAAAAGACCCCCCGGCCTAGTGGCAGCGGAGGGACGGACGCGTCTGCTGGGGTCAGCGGACACGTCCGTTCGGTACGAGAAGAATGTTGCGCACGTCGTCACTGTAACAGATAGATTTCGGGCGCTGCAGTTCAGATGAGACGAGCGTCCGGAATGTGGACGGTCAGACTGCGGAGGCTCACCCGTTGGCGTCCATCGGGCTCGAAGTTGTCCGGCGCCAGCCAGGCCCGGTGGGCCTCGCCGACCGCCGGCCACTCGGCGTCGGTCACCGCAAACCAGTCGGTGTCACGGTTGCGCCCCTTGACGACCATGTGCTGGGCGAACCGACCCTCGAACCTGAACCCGAGCCGAACCGCGGCTCGACGAGAGGGCTCGTTGAGAGCGTCGCACTTCCATTCCAGGCGTCGATAGCGTTGCTCGAAGGCGTGGGCCATCATCAGGTGGATCGCCTCAGTGGCTGCGCGGGTGCGCTGCAGTGAGTTGGCGAAGATGACGGCCCCCACCTCGGCGCTGCCGTTGCCAGGATCGACGCGCAGATAACTGGCCAGTCCCGCCGGCCGGGAGGCTCGGGGCCCCTGGGTGGGCACGATGACGTAGGTCGGGTTGCCCATGGCTGCCCCGATCACCTCGCCCATCTGGGCGACCGTGGTCGGCCGCGGAGTGGGCCGATAGGTCCACAGGTCATCGTCGGTGTCCTGTCCAAGGGCGACGAACAGGTCGACGTCGTGGACTCCGCTCAACGGCACCAGGCGCACGTAGGCACCCCTCATCGGTGGGTTGAGCAGTCGGGGCGCGGGCTTCCAGTCGGGAACCCGAGCCCCGACCACCTGGTGGTTCACCCCGCGAGCCTATCGGCTCAGCGCTCCCGCAGTCTGCGGGAGCGACGCCTGATGAGCATCGCCCCGCAGGACGTCTGCACCTCGTCGAAGCCCAGTTGTTGATGGAAACGCAATGCCTTGGAGCCCTCGTCGACCACAAGCACCAGGTCGTGGCCCTCGGAATCGGACTGCGCAATCATGGTGGCCAGCACTTCGCTGCCGATGCCCACTCCGCGACGACCCCTGCGCAGCACGACCTCGATCAGGTGGATCGCGCCTCGTTTGCGCTCGACCAACATCCGCCCGATCGGTTCGCCGCACTCCTCGATGACTTCCCACACCGCCGTGGGCCAGCGCTCATCGAAGTCGAATTCGCGGGCACGCACCTGGAGATCGATGTAGGCACCCGAGGCTTCGGGGTGCTGTTCCACCAGCGACTCCCGGGTCAGGGCGCGCAAGAAGACCACGTCTGCGGCCACGGCTGGACGCAGACGCAACCGGTGGATCGAGACCGGTGTCTGTTGAGCAAGTGGGGTCACATCGCGTCCGTTCAACCGTCCAGGCACTCGGAGACGCCGAGTCGTTCCCCCACCTCATGTCTAACACCCGATCATGACGGGATTGACCGATTTAGGTGGCTCGTGGAGGTTTGTTACCGATCTGTGGGGTAAAAAAGGAGCTAACTGGTAACTGCTCCGCTAGCCGCCGACTGAACCATTTTGGCGTACTTGCCCAGCACGCCCCGGGTGTACTTCGGTGGTAGCGGCTCCCAGCCCAAGCTGCGGGACTGGAGTTCTTCGGCAGGTACGTCGACCTCCAGTGACCGATTCAGCACGTCGAGGATGATCGGGTCGCCGTCCTTGACGAACGCGATCGGGCCACCGTCGACCGCCTCGGGCGCGATGTGTCCGACACACAGGCCGGTGGTGCCGCCGGAGAACCGGCCGTCGGTAATGAGCAGCACCTCCTTGCCCAGCCCGGCGCCTTTGATCGCGCCGGTGATGGCGAGCATCTCGCGCATCCCGGGTCCGCCCTTGGGTCCCTCGTAACGGATGACCACCACATCGTTGGCCTTGATGGCGCCCTGCTCGAGGGCGTCCATCGCGGCCCGCTCGCCGTCGAAGACACGCGCGGTGCCGCGGAAGACGGAGTCGTCGAAGCCGGCCGTCTTCACCACCGCACCCTCGGGGGCGAGGCTGCCCTTGAGGATGGTCAGGCCACCGGTGCCGTGGATCGGACGGTCGAGGGAGTGGATGACGTCGTCGTCCAATGGAGGCGGCGCGAGGTCGGCGAGGTTCTCGGCCAGGGTCTTGCCGGTGACGGTCAGGCAGTCGCCGTGCATCAGGCCGGCGTCGAGCAGGGCCTTCATGACCACCGGAATGCCGCCGATCTTGTCCACGTCGTTCATCACGTACTTGCCGTAGGGCTTCAGATCGGCCAGGTGTGGAACCTTGTCGCCGATCCGGTTGAAGTCGTCGAGGCTCAGGTCGACCTCGGCCTCATGGGCGATGGCGAGCAGGTGCAGCACCGCGTTGGTGGAGCCCCCGAGCGCCATCACCACGGTGATCGCGTTCTCGAAGGCTTCCTTGGTCATGATCTGGCGCGCGGTGATGCCCTTGCGCAACAGATTGACCACGGCTTCGCCCGAACGGTGGGCGAAGCCGTCGCGGCGACGGTCCACCGCCGGTGGCGCGGCCGAACCGGGCAGCGACATCCCGATGGCCTCGCCGACGGCGGCCATCGTGTTGGCGGTGTACATGCCGCCACAGGCGCCTTCCCCGGGACAGATCGCCCTCTCGATGCGGTCGACCTCTGCGCGGCTGATCTTGCCCGCCAGACACGCACCGACCGCCTCGAAGGCGTCGATGATGGTGACGTCGCGGCCGTCCACGCTGCCGGGCATCGTGGAGCCGGCATACAGGAAGACCGAGGAGAGGTCGAGGCGCGCGGCGGCCATCATCATGCCGGGCAGGGACTTGTCGCAGCCGGCCAGCAGCACCGAACCGTCGAGCCGTTCGGCCATCATCACCGTCTCCACCGAGTCGGCGATGACCTCGCGGCTGACCAGCGAGAAGTGCATGCCCTCGTGGCCCATCGAGATGCCGTCGGACACAGAGATGGTGCCGAACTCGAGCGGGTAACCGCCGGCAGCGTGCACGCCGTTCTTGACGGCCTTGGCCAGCCGGTCCAAGGAGAGGTTGCAGGGGGTGATCTCGTTCCAGCTGGACGCGACACCGATCTGCGGCTTGGCGAAGTCGTCGTCGCCCATGCCTACCGCCCGCAGCATCCCTCGCGCGGCCGCCTTCTCCAGGCCGTCGGTCACGTCGCGGGAGCGGGGCTTGATGTCAGGTGCGTCAGTCACGGGTCAAGAATAGAACTCCCCCGCGCACTCGATGTCGGGCCGCCCCTCGCTGGACACCGGATCCGGGCGCGGGGTGGGCGACACCTAGGCTCTGTCCGGTGAGCGCTCGCACCAACCTGGGACCCGTTGGACTTGTGCTCGTCGGCATCATCTCGGTGCAGTTCGGTGCCGGGATCGCCAAGAACCTGTTCGATCAGGCGTCCCCCACCACCATCGTGTGGTTGCGTCTGGCCACCGCGGCGGTGTTGTTGATGGCGTTGGTGCGGCCTCGACTCGGGGGCCGGTCTGGCCAGGACTGGTTGGTGGTGTGCGGCTACGGCGCCTCGCTGGCGATCATGAACTGGTCCTTCTACCAAGCACTCGGCACCGTCGCTCTCGGCCTGGCGGTGACCATCGAGTTCCTGGGCCCGCTCTCGGTGGCCGTGCTCGGGTCGCGCCGTCCCCGTGATCTGGTCTGGGCTGGGCTGGCCGGAGCCGGGGTGCTGCTGTTGTCCACCGAACGAACCGGTATCGATGCCCGCGGCCTGATGTTCGTCATCATCGCGGCCGTCTGCTGGGCTCTCTACATCCTGCTCAGCCAGAACACCGGCGCCCGCTGGGAGGGCCTGGACGGACTTGCGGTCGCCTGCGTGATCAGCACCATCATCATCACTCCGCTCCTGGTCGGCATCGGGCCGGGAGACAACCACGTGTCCGACCTCGGGTCGATCTCGTTGGTGCTGGCCGGCATCGCGGTCGGGATCCTCAGCTCGGTCATCCCCTATTCCTGTGAACTGGTCGCCCTGCGCTCGCTGGCACCCGGCGTCTTCGGCATCTTGATGAGCATGGAGCCGGCGGCAGCAGCGCTGGCCGGAATGGTGGTGGTCGGCGAGCACCTGCTCGGGGTCCAGTGGGTGGCGATGGCGTGCGTGGTCGCCGCCAGCATCGGCGCCACGATGGGGTCGCGGACCCCCGATGAGATTCCGGGACCGCTCGGGTGACGCCCAGTGCCATCTTGAAACTCCCATGCTGGCACCCGAGGTCGCCCGGTACGTCGACCGGAGCGCTGCCAGGCGCTAGGTTGGCCTTGATGAAGATCGTCAGCGAATTGATCGCCAACGGGCAACGACTGGTGCAGCAATGGTCGTCGGATTCTCATGCCGTGGCTGCCCACAACGCCCGCGCTGCGTGGGCACAACTGATGGACCGCCGTGCCGAACAGGCCGAAGTGGACCGCATCCTCGCCGAACCCGACGCGGATGTGACTTCTTCCACGGATGCCTGAGCCGGTCGCCGGCTTCGGGCACAATGGCTTCATGTCCCTCACGGCTGCGCTGGCGCCGATCACCTATCACGACGTGATGGGCGACGACGGCACGATGCTGCGCGCCTGGACCAACGACCCCGACCATCGCACCGACGGTCCCACCGTGCTGCTGTGCAACGGTCTGGGCACCAGCCCCTGGGCTTGGCCGGCACTGCTCGACCCGGACTGCGACGTCCGGGTCGTGTCCTGGAATCACCGGGGCACCGGTGGGTCGGCCAGGCCCGTGGACCCGAACGCGGTGACTGTCGATCACTTCGCCGCCGACGCCCTCTCGGTGCTCGACCACTTCGGCATCGATCGCTGCGTGGTGATGGGGTGGTCGATGGGGGTGAACACCATGTTCGAGTTGGCGCTGGCCCATCCTGAACGGGTCGCGGGACTCTTCGCCGTGGCCGGCGTACCGGGTGACACCTTCCGCGCCATGCTCGCGCCGCTGTATCTGCCCGGGCCGGTCGCAAAGACGGCCATGGTCGGGTGTACTCGGGTGCTGCGAATTGTCGGGCGGGTGGCCACTCCGCTGGCCCAACGCGTGCCGTTGACCACCACGCTGGTCCGACTGGCTTCCAAGACCCACCTCATCGGACCCATCCCCGACCCTGACCTGGCGCTGGTCGCTGCCCGGGAGTTCCTCAGCACCCCGATGGACTGGTATGCCCACGTCGCGTTGCGCACCGCCCAGCACCCGCGAATCAGTCTGCGCCGAGTTCGGGTGCCGGTCGAGTTCGTCGCGGGCACCTGGGACCTGCTGGCCGGCGCCCGGCAGATGGCGGCCGCGGCCGCCCGGATTCCGAACGCCTCCTATGTCGAGCTGCATGGCTCGCACCTGATCTGCATGGAACAGCCCGAACGGGTGCACCAGTTGCTGGTCGACTTCATCGCCCGAGTCGGTCAGAACGCCTCAGCGGTCTGACCCCGCCATCGCGGTGACACCGACGATGCTCGCGCGACGGGCCGCCCGGCGAAGAGTGACCAGCACCGCTGGACCGAGGACGACGACGGCGATCGCAGTGGTCACGGCCCGGATCGTGTCGAAACTGCCGGTGCTGGTCAGCAGGGTGAACTTCGCGAAAGCAGCCAGATTGGTGATCAGGGCGGCGTTCGGGTCGAAGGTCGGAGCGTCGGTTCCCGGAAGTCCCCCGTAGGTGCCGGTCAGAGTGGCCCACCCCTGAAGGTTCATGGCCAGTCCGTAGAGATACGCCACCACTACCCCGTATGCCGCCAGCATGGCGATCTCCGCTCGGCCCTTCACCTGCCGCGGCAGCAGCCCCGCTCCCAGGCCGATCCAGGCGCAACACAGCATCTGATAGGGCATCCACGGCCCCACTCCGGCGGTGAGCAGCGCCGAGGCGAACAGCGACGTGCAGCCGAACACGAACCCGAAGCCCGGGCCGAAGACGCGGCCCGCGAGCACCAGCAGGAAGAACACCAACTCGACTCCGGCCACTCCCGCCGACAGACCCCGGAGCACTGCGTTGATGGCCGACAAGATGCCCAGCACAGCCAGCACCCGGGTGTCCATGCCGCCGTGGGTCAACTCGGCGACCACGACCAGCACCACCACCGGCAACAGCAGCAAGAACACGAACGGTGGCTGCACCGAGTCGTGGCCGCGCATCAACAGCGGCCAGCACAGCATCACCAGGCCGGCCAACGAGGCAGCAGCCAGCACGGCGGCCGAGCGGAAGGTGATGTGCACCGAGGATTGTCCGTTCATCGCTGCAACGCGGTCCTGACCTCCTCGACCCGGGTCCACCCGGGTCCGAGGATCTTGGTCACCTGCGGAGCGAACGCCGGGCTCTCGGCCAGCACCTCGTGCGAGGGCCCGTGGGAGACGACCTCGCCGTCGGCCAGCACCATCACCCGGTCGGCGGTGATGGCGGCGAACTCGACGTCATGGGTGGCCACCAGCACCGCCTTGCCCTGGGCAGCCAGGTCGGTCAGCACCCCGGCCAGGTGGGCCTTGGCTGCATAGTCCAATCCGCGGGTCGGTTCGTCGAGGAGCACCACGTCAGGATCTGAGACCAGCACCAGACTCAGCGCCACCGCGAGCCGCTGACCCTCGGAGAGATCCCGTGGGTGGCGTTGCGGATCGATTCCCGGCAGCAGGGTCGCAAGGATCTGCGCCGATCCCGGACCGGCGACCGCGCACTCCTCGGCGACCGTTTCCAGGTACAACAGGTCCGCGGCGGTCTGCGGCAGCATCGCGACCACGGCTCGGCGATCGGCCGGGGAGAGGTCTGCGGTGTCCCCCGCACGAGTCCGCACCCGTCCCGAGGACCTGGTGCCGCTGCCTTGGAGCGCCCACAGCAGGGTCGACTTGCCGGAACCGTTGCGACCCATCAGCGCGGTGACAGTGCCGACCTGCAGATCCACGTCCACGCTCGACAGCGCCCGGACCGCACCGTGGGATGCGGTCAGACCGCGCCCCGACAGGGCGACGTCCCGCTCGACCGGGGACGGATGGGTCGGCGCGGACACGGCGGTCAGGTGGTCGCGGCGGGCCACCACCCGGGCGTCTCGCACCGTGAGCGGCAACGGATCCCAGCCGGCCAGCCGCGCCAGTTCGACGATCGGCGGCGCCACCGGGGAGTACGCCAACACCTCCGCCGGCGTACCGGTGCGCAGCGTGCCATCGCCGGGCAGCAGCATCATTCGGTCGGCGAACGGGATCACCCGTTCGAGGCGGTGTTCGGCGATCAGCACCCCGGTGCCCAAGTCGTGCACCAGCCTGGTCAAGGTGGCCAGCACCTCCTCTGCCGCGGTGGGGTCCAGTGCCGAAGTGGGTTCGTCGAGCACCAGGAACCGAGGGTGCATGGTCAGCACCGACCCGATCGCCACTCGTTGCTGCTGCCCACCGGACAGCGTCCGCAGTGCACGTCCGCGGAGTTCGGCGATGCCGAGCAGGTCGAGGGTCTCCTCGACACGACGACGCATGGTGGCACCCGGTACGCCGAGTTGTTCCATGCCGTAGGCGAGTTCTTCCTCCACCGAGTCGGTGACGAAGCCTGCCGACGGGTCCTGGGCGACATACCCGATGTGTCCGGCCCGTTCGCGCGGTGGCAGATGCAGGATCGACTGACCGTCGAGCAGTTCATCGCCTGCCAGGGTGCCGCCGCTGAACCGGGGCACCAACCCGGCGATGGCCCCCAGGAGAGTCGACTTGCCGGACCCGGTCGGACCGGTGAGGAGGACGAGTTCGGACTCGGCCAGTTCCAGGCTGACCTCAGCCAACACCGCCGACTCCCCCTCGTGGGCGAAGCTCACCTGGCGCAGTTCGATCATGGGGTCGCCACCGGTGCGGGTCTGCCCAGTCCGACAACCAGAGCCGGCACGGCAGCAAGCAGGATCGCCAGGAGCGCCGCACCAGAGATCGTCGGCGTCACCGTCAGGGACGGGTAGGCGACCGCGACCTGAGAGTGCTGGACCCACCAGCCGAGCACGCCACAGGCCACCCCGCTGGTGGCGATGCTGACGTCGGTGGCCCGCCAGCGGTCGGGCCGATAGACACTGCGGGTGACGCCGATTCCAGCGAAGGCCAACGCAAGTGCGATGGCGGCCAGTCCGCCGAGCAGCATGGGTATGCCGAGCCAGCCTGGGACCGTGGCGTCCAGTGAGGCGTAGGCACCCACGCAGATCCCGCCGAGACCGACGAGCATGAGAGTAGTCATGATCCGTCGCTGGCTGACCGAGGCAGACCCCGTCCGACCGTAGCCGCGACTGTCCATCCCGGCAGCCAGGGTCATCGACCGGTCGAGGGCATCCTCCAGCACCGGGATCACCAATCGCTTGAGACGACCCACCCGCCGATCGTCACCGGCCCGCAGTTGCTGAGCCCGGCGGACTCGTCGAAGGCTGGCGGCCAACTGGGGCAGCACATTGACCGCGACCACGATGGCGGTGCCGACCTCGTAAAGGGCGGCCGGGAGGTGCCGCATGAGCCGCTTGGGGTTGGCCAGCGAGTTGGCTGCACCGATGCAGACGATGATCGCTGCCAGGCGGAGTCCGTCGTACAGCCCAGCCAACAACGACTCGAGCGTGATCGGCCCGAACAACTGGATGCCCAACATCCAGTCCGGAAGGGGCACCTGAGGAAGGTCGAGCACAACATGGACGTCGCCGTAGAGTGCGGTCCCGCCACCGAGCAGCACCCGAAAGAGCAGACGAGTAACCACCACCGCAGCCGCCACCACCAGGTAGATCCGGAAGACCTCTGCCCAGGGCTGGGCCGACCGGCAGACCTGGTGCACCAGACAGGCCACCAGGACCACCATCACGGTCAGCCAGGGGTTCGTGGTGAACGAGGCGAACGCAGCCACGCCGATCGCCCAGATCCACCAGGCAACCGGATGGCCCTCGGTGCTCACGGCTGATCACCACCGCCGGTCAGGTTGCGGCGACGCACCACAGTCACGATCCCGACAACAGCCGCCAGGATCACCACCACGACCAGCGGCACCCACCCGGGCAGGCTGGAATCAGCGGTGCCGGAGGTGGCAGCCACCTCGGTCTGCTCGGTCTGCGCCGTCGGCACCGCCCCGGGAGGTTGCGTGGTCTGGTCGGACGCTGTCGGCCGGTCGTCTTCGCCCGACTCGGTCGGCCGGTCCGAAGGCGAGGAGTTCTCGCCCGCCGCGGACTCCGACTCCGCCGTCGACGTCGGGCTTGTGGACACCGACGGTTCGGCAGTGGTGCTGGCCGACGACGTCGTCGGGGCCTGAGCTTGACCTGTCGTCGCCGACTTGGTGGGGCTGCTGCTGGGTGACGGTTTCACGCTCGTGCTCGGTGACGAACTAGGGCTGGGCTTGCGGGCCGGGACGACCCCCGGCTGGTCCTTGTCGCCGTCTGCGTTCCAGACGAATCCGACGTATCCACCCTCTGGAACGGTCAGAGTCCCTGCCCCCTCAGTGGAGTACGTCCACTCGCCGGATTGCCCGTCCGACCACCAGAACCACCAATAGGCACTGGCCGGCGGCATGTTCACACAACTACCGGATCCGGGTTGATGGTCGATACGACAGATGGCACCGGGGAATCTCTGGACCTGTTCGACACTGTGTCCGGCAGCGAACAGTTGGGCGATGGCCGGCTCGCCCGCGCCCACGCAATCGACGTCCACCCCGCCGGGCAGAGTGTTGAAGTCGACCACCACCGTCACACCGGTGCTGGTCGCGCAGGCACCCTGCGCCGCGGCGTGGACCGGAGAGGACACGCCGAGGGCGGCCGCCCCGCTCACCAGGAGCAAGGCAGCCAACGCTTCGACGAATCGTGGACTCACTTCGGCAGAACCCGCAACGTCCTAGAGCCAGAGCGATCGGCAAACTGCCCGGTTGCCGTGATCGCAGCTTTGCCCTGGGGGCCCTTGACTGCGACCTTGGCAGTGAAGACACCCTTGGTGGTGGCTGTACCGGAGGAAACTCGCTTTGCGCGGTACTGCAGCGAGATCTCCTCACCAGCGGCCAGGCCGGTGACTTTGACGGTGACATTCGACCCGATCCTCGCCTCGGCAGGCGCCTTCAGCGCCAACTCAACCCCGCCGAGGACCTCGGTGGCGGCCGTGGCGGTGTTCGCCGACTCGTCCTCGACCGTGGCGACAACGGTGCCGGTGGCGGCAGGCATCCTCACCCTGACCGAGGCGGCGCCGTCGGCGTCCGCCACCCGGAGAGCGGCCGAACCGGGAACCGACACGCACACGGGGCGACCGGGAGCGAGCCCGGACACGTTGTAGGTGACCTTGGCACCGTCCTTGACATAGTGGGCGGGACCGGAGATCGTCGGCGCCGAGTCTGCGGCCTCGAGCACCTCCAAGACCGGCAGTGCTTGAACCGCTGCCTGGATGAACTGGTCGTTGGAGTCGCCGACCGGGGTGGACCGTGCGTTCCTCCACGCAGTGCGGTCGTAGCCGAGGGCACCGATGTCGGCGGCGTCGAACGGTGTGCACTCGCCGACGTTGTGGATCTGCTGGGACCGCACCCATACCGCCGCCCTGCGGGCCGCACCCAGGTGGTCGGTGGCAATCATGGCGCGTCCGGCGAGACCGGTGCTGTTGGTGTTGGCAGTGGCATCGGTGGTGCCGTCGGCCCAGCCGCCGTCCGCCTGCTGGACCGAGAGCAGCCAGGATTCGGCGCGACCGAGGGCGCGGGCCGTGGCAGGGGTGGCCGTGCCGGCCTTGACGCTCGGCGCCAGAGCCATCACAGCCAACGCGGTGGAGTCGACCGACGGACCACTGGACGGGTCGGCGTCGCACGAGGTGTCGTCCTGCGCCTGCGGGTCGGGGTAGACCGCGGTGGCCGTGAAGTAGAGGCGCAGCCAGCCCGGATCACACTGTTGGCTCACCAAGAAGTCGGTGGCCGCCGGAGCCTCGGGACTGCCTGCGGTGGTGAGCGCCTGGACAGCGAACGCCTGACCGAAGGTGTTGGCGTAGTCGCCGTACAGGCTGGTGTCCTGGATCCGACCGCTCTGCTGGATCGAGGCACGCACGTCGCCGAGCAGGTCACGAGCGTCGTCGCCCACCTGGCCGGGGTCGAGTCCCGCAGCAACCAGTGCCACGGTGGCCTTGGCCGCGGACCCGGAGTACAGCGACCCGGTGTCGCCGTAGGCCTCACCGGTGACGTAGTCGTCGATGTCGGTGGCCAGGGCGCCAGCAATCGCGGCAGCATCGGTGGAGTTTCCGATCTCAGCCAGGCTGATCACGGCGTCCGCGCTGGGGCCATAGGCGGCGCCGCCATAGCTCGACGGCAGCAGTCCGCCGTCGAGTTGGTTGATGAGCCAGCCAACCGCAGCGTCGCGCGGAGCGGTGTCGGTATCGGACTCGGCATGGGCGGGTGCGCCGACCAAGGTGGAGACGACCAGCGACGTCGACAGGCCGACGGCCAGATGACGGAGATTCATGATTTCCTTCCCGCTGCAGAACAGTCGGGAAGTCCCGCTGTAGGGCGGGACTCACCGGCTGCAAGCCTCGACAGCGTGGGGGTGAGGACGCGATGTGGCAGGTGCTCCGACTCGTCGATCGCGCAGCGAACGACTCACGGTTGCGGGTCAGCGCCGGATTCTCACCGGCTTCCCCCGCGCACACGCGTGATGTTGAGTTGTCCAGCCGGACTCTACCCCTCGGCCCGCCACCTCGGTGCATCCGGTCGAGCCGAAGCCGTCACAGCAGCACCAGGTCGTCGCGATGGACGACCTCGCGGGCTCCGTGCTGACCGAGGCGCTCGCGCAGTTCGCGGGCTTCGTAGGTGACCAGACCGCGGCCCACGACGCGACCCTCGGGGGCCACCAAGTCGACCGGATCGCCGGCGTGGAACTCGCCGATCACCCCGGTGACCCCGGCCGCCAGCAGGCTCGCGCCACGCTCGGTGACGGCGCGGACCGCACCGGCGTCCAACTGCACCGACCCGACGGGCTCGGTGGCGTGCTCGAGCCACAGCAACCGAGTCTTACGGCGCGGACCGGTGGGGTGGAACCAGGTGCCGGTCTCCGCCCCGGTGATCGCCTCACCGGCGTGGGCGGCGTCGGTCAGCACGACCTCGATGCCCGCCCCGGTGGCAATCCGGGCGGCTTCGAGTTTGGTGACCATGCCGCCGGTGCCTACCCCGGCTGATCCCGCTGAGCCGAGGTTGACTTCGAGTAGGTCGACCGGTGAGGTCACCTGCTCGACCCGGGACGCTCCGGGAACCGAGGGCGGTGCGTCGTAGAGGCCGTCGACGTCGCTGAGCAGGACCAGCAGGTCGGCGCGCACCAGATGCGCCGCCAGGGCGGCGAGGCGGTCGTTGTCCCCGAACCGGATCTCGGAGGTGGCCACAGTGTCGTTCTCGTTGACGATCGGCAGCACCCCCAGCTCCAGCAACTTGTCGAAGGTGGCGAGGGCATTGCGGTAGTGGCTGCGTCGGGTGAGGTCGTCGACGGTGAGCAGCACCTGGCCCGCGATGAGGCCGTGCCGGGCCAACTCCTCGGTATAGCGATGCACCAGCAGTCCCTGTCCCACGCTGGCTGCGGCCTGCTGGGCTGCCAACCCTCGCGGGCGCCGCGCCAGCCCCAAGGGGGACAGACCGGCCGCGATGGCTCCTGAGGAGACCAGCACGATCTCTTTGGAGTCGGCGCGAGCCCGGGCCAAGACGTCGACCAGGGCCCGGACCCGCTCCGGGTCGATGCCGCCGGCCGCAGTGGTCAGCGATGACGAGCCGACCTTGACCACAACCCGACGGGCCGCGGCCACGGCCTCACGCATCAGGATCGTCCTTGGACCCGATCTCATATGAGGTCGGGCCGACAAACTCGACCTCGTCGTCGGTAGCGTCCGTGGACTCCTCGGCGTCGGCCGGACGGCCGTCGATACGACGTGCGACGTCCGCGCGAGCCTCGCTCTCGGCACGGTCGTCCATGGCAGCGTCGATGGCTTTGCGGCGCGATGCCGCCGGCCGTTCCTCGGCAAAACGCTGATCTTCGCCTCGACGGCCGAGCATCTCGGCGCCGGCCTCGATGGACGGCTTGAAGTCGAAGACCACCGAGTTGTCCTCCGGACCGATGAGCACGGTGTCGCCCTCGTAGGCACCCAGCTCGACCAGCTTCTTCTCGATGCCGAGCCGGTTGAGGCGGTCGGCCAGATAGCCGACCGCCTCCTCGTTGGTGAAGTCGGTCTGGCGCACCCAGCGTTCCGGCTTGACGCCACGGACTCGCCACATCGGCTCGGTGCCCGATGCGTCGGCGGTGATGGTGAACTCCGGCGCGCCCCTGGCTCCGACCGGACGCAACACGATGCGCTGGGGTTCGGCAGCGGAGACAACGGTCCGCGACGAGGCCACGATCTCGGCCATCGCGAAGATCAGGTCGCGGGTGCCCTCACCCGAGGCGGCAGAAATCTCGAAGGTGCGCAGTCCACGCTCCCGCAGTTCCTCGATCACCATGGCGGCGATGTCGCGTCCGTCGGGCACGTCGACCTTGTTGAGCGCGACCAGTCGCGGTCGGTCCTCGAGGCCGCCGTAGCGGGCCAACTCGTTCTCGATGATGTCCAAGTCGTCGACCGGGTTGCGGCCAGGCTCGATCGTCGCGGTGTCCAGCACATGCACCAGCGCGGCGCAGCGCTCGATGTGACGCAGGAATTCATGACCGAGCCCGCGACCCTCGGCCGCGCCTTCGATGAGGCCGGGCACATCGGCGACGGTGAAGACGGTGTCGCCGGCGCGGACCACTCCGAGGTTGGGCACCAAGGTGGTGAACGGGTAGTCGGCGATCTTGGGCCGGGCGCGGGAGATCGCCGCGATCAGGCTGGACTTTCCTGCGCTGGGGAACCCGACCAGACCGATGTCGGCGACGACCTTGAGTTCGAGACCGATCTCGCGTTCCTCGCCGGGCTCGCCCAGCAGCGCGAATCCGGGAGCCTTGCGCTTGGCCGAGGCCAAGGCTGCGTTGCCCAGCCCACCGCGGCCGCCCTCGGCGATCACCAGTTCGGTGCCGATGCCGACCAGGTCGGCCAGCACGGTGCCGCTGGCATCGGTGACCACGGTTCCGTCGGGGACCGGCAGCACCAGGTCTTCGCCGTGGGCTCCGTTGCGGTGGTCACCGGCCCCTTGGGCGCCGTTGGAGGCCGCACGTTTGGGGCTGTGGTGATAGTCGATCAGGGTGGTGGTGTGCGGGTCGACCCGCAAGATCACCGACCCGCCCGGACCACCGTTGCCGCCGTCCGGCCCCCCGAGAGGCTTGAACTTCTCGCGGTGCACCGATGCGACGCCGTGGCCACCGCGTCCCGCGGCCACATGCAACCGAACCCGGTCGACGAAGGTGGGCACTGCCATGGGAACTCCTGGTGAGTCGGATCTGGACCGGGGATGGAATGGAGACCGGGGATGAAATGGAGCAAGGGCGCCCCGATCGGGGACGCCCTTGCATCACGAACGTGGTGGGTGAGCGTCGCTCACTCCGCCGGAACGATGTTGATCACGCGACGTCCGCGGCGCTTGCCGAACTCGACAGCACCTGCCTCGAGCGCGAACAAGGTGTCATCGCCTCCGCGACCGACACCGGTCCCGGGGTGGAAGTGGGTGCCGCGCTGCCGCACGATGATCTCGCCAGCGCCGACGACCTCGCCACCGAAGCGCTTCACGCCGAGACGCTGGGCGTTGGAGTCGCGTCCGTTCTTGGTGCTCGCTGCACCCTTCTTGTGTGCCATGGATTCAGTCCTCTGAGGCTCTGTGGTGGTGTGGTGCGATCAGGAGTTGATCGCGGTGACCTTGACCTGGGTGTACTTCTGGCGGTGACCCTGGCGCTTCTTGTAACCGGTCTTGTTCTTGTACTTCTGGATGACGATCTTCGGACCCTTGGTGGCGCCGAGGATCTCGACCGTCACGGCCGCCTTGTCGAGGCCGGTCGCGGTGACCGTCTCGCCGTCGACGACCATCACCACGGGGAGAGTCAGGGTGCTGCCGACCGTGTTGGCCTTCAGGTCCATCTTGTCGATCTCGATGACGTCGCCAACAGCAACCTTCTGCTGCTTGCTGCCACTGCGCACAACTGCGTACACGGCGGACTCACTCTCCTCAGGCCTTGTGGTTGCCACTGACTGGCACGGTGAAAAACACGGAAAAACCAAGCTGTTCGGGTCCTGCTCGGGCTTCGCGACCCACACGTCAGTGGAGGGTCCGCAGTAGCCATGCAGGACGGGTACGCCGGGGCGCACAAGGAGCGACTTTACGGCGCCGAAGCCAACCCGGTCAAAACGAGCCGACCGGAGTGGGCCTCAGCGCTTGCGAGTGCCCCGCTTCTTGATCGGGACGTGCTCGACGTGGGGTGCTTCGCCGTGCGCGTCGTCCGCTCCGGTTCCGGGCTCGACGCCCGCCGTTCCGGGCTCCACGATGCCCGTGTCGGGCACCTGGCCGGCCCCGC
>JBPPMQ010000062.1:0-21934 GCA_051306135.1 Nocardioides sp.
GTGGGCGGGGGGCTGAAGGTCTCGCCGGGCGCATCTCCGTCGACGAACGCCGGCACGGGGAAGTCTTCGATCGGTTCGCCCTGCAGCGCGCGGGTCATCACCGAGACCCACGTCTCGGCAGGGGCACCAGAACCGAAGGCCGAGTCCAGGTAGCCGTCCAGCGGGTCGTCGCCGTCCCCGCGGACATACATGACCGCAGTCGCGAGCTGTGGGGTGTAGCCGACGAACCAGGTGGCCGAGGTGTGGTCGTCGTCGTCGGTCGCGGTGCCGGTCTTGCCAGCAGCCGGACGGTCGACCGCCTGCACGACGGTGCCGGTGCCATAGTCGACGACCTGCTCGAGTGCGTAGGTGGTGTCGGCGGCGACCTCCTTGCTGAACGCGCGAGTGGTGTTGGCGCGGTAGGTGTACTTCACGTCGCCGTTGAAGTCCTTGACCTCGCTGATCACGTGCACGTCGGCGCGGGCGCCACCGTTGGCGATGGTGGCGTAGGCGTTGGCCATGTTGATGGCGCTGACCCGGGCCTTGCCGAGGGTGATCAGGGTGTCCTCGGGATAGAAGTCACGCGAGGTCGACGGGATCCCCGGGTAGTCGGGGTCAGCGTCCTGCGGCGGGATGCCCATCTTCTCAGCCATGGTGTAGATCGACTTCGGTCCGTCATCCATCTTCTGGGAGATGTCGACGAAGGCTGTGTTGATCGAACTGGCGGTCGCCTTGGTCAGGTCGACTGCTGAGCCGTATGAGTGACCGTAGGGGTCGCCGGCGGACTGTCCGGAGTTGGCGATCGTCAAGCCGTCGGGGAACGTGTAGGGCGTGTTGCCGAAGAAGGTGTCCTCCAACGAGAAGCCTTGGTCCAGCGCGGCAGCCACGGTGACGGCCTTCATGGTCGAACCGACCGGCCCGCCCGCGGCCGCCCAGTTGATCTGGGACTGCAGGTAGTCCTGGCCGCCGTAGAAACCCTTCAAAGCGCCCGTGCCGGGCTCCACCATCGCCACGGCGGCGTGGAGTTCCTTGTCGGACTTGTCGGCCGGCCGGGCTTCGAGAACGCCCTGCTCGGCAGCCGTCATGGCCTCCTTGTTGAAGGTGGTGGTCACCGTCAGGCCCCCACCGTCGATCTCGGTCTCGCTGAAGCCGAGTCGCAGCAACTCGTCGCGCACCAGTTTGAGCATGTGGCCCTTCTGGCCGCCGTAGGCGCTGACGGGTGCCTGCTCAGGGAACGCCGGCAGGGCCTTGACTGCTTGGTCGTGCTGCCTCTCGGTGATCGTGGAGGTGTCCAGCATGCCCCCGAGCACGTATTCATAGCGGCCACGCAGAGCCGCCCGGTTGGACTTGCCGTTGGCGGGGTCGAATCGGGTCGGGTTGTTGATCACCGAGGCCAGCACCGCGGCCTGACGCAGGTTCAACTCGGCGGCGTCGACATTGAAGAACGTCCTTGCGGCCGCCTGGATGCCGTAAGCGCCACGGCCGAAATAGATCGTGTTGAGGTAGCCCTCGAGGATCTCCTCCTTGCTCAACTGACGCTGGATCTTCAGCGCGAGGACTGCCTCCTTGAGTTTGCGCTGGACGCTTCGCTCAGAGGTCAGGTAGAGGATCTTGATGTACTGCTGGGTGATCGTGGAGGCGCCCTGGGTCGCGCCACCGCTGGCGTTGGACCAGGCAGCACGCACGATGCCCCTGAGGTCGATGCCGCTGTCGGTCCAGAAACTGCGGTTCTCGGCAGCGACGACCGCGTTCTTGATGTCGTCGGGCATCTCGGAGTAGTGGATCGACTGGCGGTTCTGGCCGGCGTTGAAGCTGCCGAGTTGGCTGCCGTCGTCGAACACGATGTTGGTGGTCTCGACCTCGAATGCCGCGTTCGGGTCGGGCAGATCGATGGTGTTGTAGACGACCACGAAGCCGGCGATCAGGGCCATCACCACCGCGACGCCCACGAAACTGAACCACTTGACTACCCGGAACCCGCGCTGTTTCCAGGTCAGGGTCTTCCAGGGAGCACCGATGATCCCCAGGGGACCCCGCCGCTTGGACTTGGTCGACTTCGTGACTGGGGCCTTCTTGGCAGGCGCCTTCTTGGCCGGTGCCTTCTTGGCCGGTGCCTTCTTGGCGGGTGCCGTGGGCGCGCTGCGGGTCTTGGTGGTCTGGCTCCAGTCGGGCGCGCCAGCACTGGCCGGCCGGGAACCCCGGGTCGGCTTCGACGTCGACTGCGCCTTGCGCTTACCACCGCTCACGACGATCGAGGGTACGGCGTCGAGTGCGCCGACTCCGATTCGCCACGGCTGAGTTCTCTATCCGCTCCGCCGATCGCAGCCGGTTCGGGGCCGGAGAGCCCCCGATCCCAAACCTGACCGAACCATCCGATGTACCCGCTATTCGCATTTTCGCGATGTATCGCTACGATACGTTGTTATGGCACGTCGCGCAGAGACCATCGAGCTCGCAGTCCTCGGACTGCTGCACGAGGGACCCATGCACGGCTACGAGTTGCGCAAGCGGCTCAACCTGATGTTGGGATGGGGCCGGGTGCTGTCCTATGGCTCGCTCTACCCGACGCTGAAGAAGATGCTCCGCAGCAACCTGATCGAAGAGACGACCGCAACGGGGCCACGCAGCCTGCGCCCCAAGATCGTCTACGAGGTCACCGAGGCCGGCCATGTGGAGTTCGAGCGACTGATGTCGGAGGTCGGCCCCACTGCGTGGGAGGACGACAACTTCGATATCCGCTTCGCCTTCTTCGGACGCACCGACATGGAGATCCGGCTCAGGGTGCTTGAGGGTCGACGTACGCGCTTGCAGGAACGTCTGGACCGGGTCCAGACCCAGCTGTCGATGACTCAGAAGGAAGTCGACCGTTACGCAGCAGAGTTGCAGCGTCACGGAGTGGAGTCGGTCGAGCGCGAGGTCGCCTGGCTCTCGCACCTCATCAACTCAGAACGGGCGCCGCAACCCGGCGCAAGCAGCGCTGCACATACAAGCGACAGGGGCCCGGACTTCTCCGGTGCCGACCTCGCACAACCAGAGAGGAAGGAGCCCTGATGGGTTCGGTTCGAGTAGCAATCGCGGGCGTTGGCAACTGTGCCAGTTCGCTGGTGCAGGGTGTTCAGTACTACGCCGGCGCCGACGCATCCAGCGCCGTTCCGGGGCTGATGCACGTCAAGTTCGGTGAATACCACGTCAGCGATGTGGAGTTCGTCGCCGCCTTCGACGTCGATGACAAGAAGGTCGGCAAGGACCTCTCCGAGGCCATCATCGCCTCGGAGAACAACACCATCAAGATCGCCGACGTCCCTTTCGCCAACGTCGAGGTTCAGCGCGGTCCCACCATGGACGGTCTGGGCAAGTACTACCGCCAGACCATCGAGGAGTCCGCCGCCGAAGCCGTGGACGTCGTCAAGGCGCTCAAGGATGCCGAGGTCGACGTGCTGGTCTCCTACCTGCCCGTGGGTTCGGAAGAAGCTGACAAGTTCTACGCCCAGTGCGCCATCGACGCCGGGGTGGCCTTCGTCAACGCGCTTCCCGTCTTCATCGCCTCCGACCCCGTGTGGGCCAAGCAGTTCGAGGACGCCGGCGTTCCGATCGCCCGCGACGACATCACGTCGCAGGTCGGCGCTACCAGCACTCACCGGGTGATGGCCAAGCTGTTCGAGGACCGCGGCGTGGCCCTCGACCGCACCTACCAACTCAATGTCGGCGGCAACATGGACTTCAAGAACATGCTTGAACGTGAGCGCCTTGAGTCCAAGAAGGTCTCCAAGACCCAGGCCGTCACCTCCAACCTGCACGGCGAACTGGCCGGGAAGATCCACGACAAGAACGTGCACATCGGTCCCTCGGACTACGTCCAGTGGCTCGATGACCGCAAGTGGGCCTATGTCCGCCTGGAGGGCCGCGCGTTCGGTGACGTCCCGCTGAACCTGGAGTACAAGCTCGAGGTGTGGGACTCCCCGAACTCGGCCGGCATCATCATCGACGCCGTCCGTGCCGCCAAGATCGCCAAGGACCGCGGAGTCGGTGGCCCGATCATCCCCGCGTCGGCCTATCTGATGAAGAGCCCGCCGGTGCAGATCGAGGACACCGAAGGTCGCGCGCTGCTCGAGAAGTTCATCGCCGGCGAATGACCACCACGGGTCGCATCTGATCCGACAGCACGGGCCCGTCCACCTCCCGGTGGGCGGGCCCGTGGCGTTCAAGCCCGGCGAGTTCAAGCCCGGCGAGTTCAAGCCCGGCGAGTTCAGGCTCGAAGAGTTCAGGCCCGAAACGGGTCGGCCGGATAGACCCCCAGCACCGTGGTCTCGGTGGTGAAGAAAGCCAGTTCCTCCAGCGCGCGAGCCAGCGCCGGATCGTCCGGGTGGCCGTCGACTTCGGCGAGGAACTGAGTCGCCGAGAACTTTCCGCCGACCATGTAGGACTCCAGCTTGGTCATGTTGACGCCGTTGGTGGCGAACCCGCCGAGAGCCTTGTAGAGCGCGGCCGGGATGTTGCGGACGTTGAATATGAAACTGGTGACCACCGGTCCGTCGTCGGCCGGCGCCTTCACGAAACTGCGGGAGAGCACCACGAACCGGGTGGTGTTGTGCTCCTCGTCCTCGACGTCGGTGGCCAGCACGTCCAGACCGTAGATCTCGGCTGCCAGCGGCGGTGAGATCGCGCCCTGGCTGCGGTCGCCGGCCTCCACGACCTCACGGGCCGCGCCTGCGGTGTCGCCGGAGATCACCGCGGTCAAACCGTGCTGCTTGATGATCTTTCGGCACTGACCGAGCGCGTGCACGTGGGAATGCACGGTGCGCAGGTCATCGATCGTGGTGCCGGGCAGACCGAGCAGGTTGAAGCGGATCCGCAGGAAGTGCTCGGCGACGATATAGAGCCCACTGTTGGGCAGGAAGTGGTGGATGTCCGCGACCCGACCGGCGATCGAGTTGTCGATCGGAATCATCGCCAGGTCCGCATCCCCCGCGGTGACCGCCGCGAAGACGTCCTCGAACGAGGCGCACGGCACCGCGATCATCTCCGGATAGTTCTGGTCGATGACCATATGGCTGTTGGCCCCGGGTTCGCCCTGATAGGCGATGCGCTGTGTCACGGGTCGGAGTCTATTCGCGCCCAGGCCGGTGTCGGCCACGCGGTTGCGGCAGGATTGAGGCGTGGACGAGCAACGCACCCTGGGTGCCACCAGTGAGGTCGGACGACTGCGGACCGTGATGTTGCACCGGCCCGGCCCCGAGCTGAAGCGACTCACCCCCCGGAACAACGACCGGTTGCTGTTCGACGCAATCCCATGGGTGAGCCGTGCCCAGGAGGAGCACGACGCGTTCGCTGCGGCCCTGCGAGAGCGCGACGTCGAAGTGCTCTACCTCACCGACCTGCTCACCGAGGCCCTCCTCGGCGCCGAGGTCCGCGCCCACGCGATCGAGTCGACCCTGTCCCGCCTCGACATCGGCGACACCATGCGTGGCTACCTCACCGGCTACTTGGCCGACGCCACCCCCGACGAACTGACCGTTCACCTCACTGCCGGCATACGAAATGACGAGGTGCGTGGCGGCTTCGGGCTGGTGACCTCGCTGCTGGCCGCCGACGCGTTCCTGATCGATCCACTGCCCAATCTGCTGTTCACCCGGGACTCCTCGGTGTGGCTGCGGGACCGGGTGACGATCACCAGCCTGGCCATGCCGGCCCGGGCCCGGGAGACCGAGTTGACGGAGTTGATCTACACCCGCCACCCTCGCTTCGCCGGTACGCCGACCATGCACGGATCCCATCTGGAGAATGTCGAGGGCGGCGACGTGCTGCTGCTCGCACCCGGCGTTATCGCGGTCGGGGTCGGGGAGCGCACCACCCCGGCCGGCGCGGAGCGTCTGGCTCGGCAGGCGTTTGCTGCCGGCCTGGCCCATACTGTGCTGGCGGTGCCGATCGCGCAGGAGCGAGCCACCATGCACCTGGACACCATCTGCACGATGGTCGACGCCGACACCATGGTGGTCTACCCCAATGTGATGGATTCACTGACGGCGTTCACCGTCACCCACGACGGCGAGGACCTTCGGGTCCAGGCATCCAAGCCATTCCTGCGAGCCGCGGCTGACGCGATCGGCCTGGACGAAGTCATCCACATCGACACCGGCCTGGATCCGGTCAACGCGGAGCGGGAGCAGTGGGACGACGGCAACAACACCCTTGCTCTGGCGCCGCGGGTCGCGGTCACCTATGAGCGCAATCAGGTCACCAATGCCGCCTTGGAGGCCGCCGGGATCGAGGTCATCGCGATCGCCGGCTCCGAACTCGGGTCAGGTCGAGGTGGTCCGCGGTGTATGAGTTGTCCGATCTGGCGCGACTGAACCGTCGGGTCGGCTCAGCGGATGGTGACCTGACGGTTCGCGAGTCCCGCGCGCGCCGAACGCTGCTCAGGTGTCAACGGCGAGGTGTCGGCAAGGGTCCTGTCCAGCAACGCCTTGAACGCCACGGCTGCTTCCTCCACAGGCTCGGCGCCGGTGCCGACCGGCAGATCCCAGACGGGCACCAGCAGCCCGGAGGTGCGGAACATCCCGACGAACCGGGAGCCGGGCACAATCTGGTCCTCGCCGGTGGTGTGCAGTCGGGCCAGGGCCGACAACAACTCGTCTTCAGGCTCCGGCATCACCCAGCGTAGGTGTTCCTTGGGCGCGATCGCGGTCCAGTAGGCTGCCTCGACGCTGCTCAACCGGGTGGTCGGAGAGGCCATCTCGTTGGCCTCGGCCAGAGCATCAGCCGGGCCGCCGTGGACATGGCCAGGGTGCCCGTGACCAGGATCCTGGGTGGGTTCGTCGGTGTCGGCGAGCCACCAGTCGAAGCCGGGATGGACGCCCACAGTGAGTTCGGTGTCGGTGATGAGGTCCTGGAGACGAGGCCCTGCCCCCGGATCGGAGGGCAGCCCGTAGATGCCGGCCTCTCCCTCCAACGCAGCCAACAGCACCGCAGCGAGCTCGCGTGAGGCGTCGCCGTAGGAATGGGCGACCTGGAGTCCGACCCAGACCTCGCCGGAGTCGCGGTGCATCGCCGGGGCCAGCCCCGGCAACAGGCTGGCCAGTTGGACCGAGATCTCCTCGTGGCCCTTGACGGTGATCGGGATCGTCGCGCTAGGCACCAACTCACGCAACGCAACCAGGTCGCACTCGCTCGGCAGGCCCTCGAAGGGACGCTTGACGAAGACGCCGGCACCGGCCCCGTGGCAGGCCTTGTAACGCTTGCCGCTGCCACATGGGCAGGGCTGACGCGGGTTCGGACCGTCGGTGACGGCTGGGGTCTCGACGCGATCGCGGTTCTTCTTGGCCACCCCCAGACCCTACTGGTCGCGCCGTGAACTCACCGACTGGTCTCACCGAGCTCCGAGCAGATCGAGGATATGGGCCGGTCTGTCGGAAATGACGGCTTTGACCCCCAGGTCCAGACAGAACTGCAGTTGCTCGACAGTGTTGATGGTCCACACGTGGAGGTCGTGACCGGATCGCACGACCGAGGGCCCGAACCGTCGGTGTTCCATCAGTTCGTTGATACCCGGGCCGACGATCCAGTCCTGACCGATCACTCGGCGCAGCATCGGCCAATACTGCGCGTGTTCGATCAGTTGCACCAACTGCACCGTCGGTGCCAGCACCTCGACCCGCTGAAGTGCGGTGAACGAGAAACTCATCACTCGCACCGGTGCTCCGAGGCGGTCCCACTCGAAGTCCCGCAGGGTCTCCACCAGACGACGTTCGACCAGACCCCCGTAGCGGGTCGGATGCTTGGTCTCGATGGCCACCTCGACCCGACGGTCGTAGTCGCGCACGACCTCCAGCAACTTGGGCAGGGTCAGCACCTTGTCGAGGGTCTCGTCACGGTCGGCGTACTCGTCGTCCAGGTCGCGCCACGGATGTTTCCAGGCGGCGAAGTCGAGCTCCTCCAACTCGGCCAACTCCATGGTGGATATGACCCCGCGGGCGCCGGTCGTGCGCCGCAGTTTGCGGTCGTGCACGCAGACCAGGTGGGAGTCAGCGGTCAGCCGGACATCGCACTCCAGCGCATCGGCACCGGCGTCGAGCGCGGCGACGTAGGCGGCGAGCGTGTGCTCGGCTTCGTCGGCGCTGGCGCCCCGGTGGGCGACGACCTGAGGCCTGGACACACCCAATAGTGTGGTCCATCGCCGCGGTCAGGTCACAGCGACCCGCAGGGACCCCCGGCCCGGACGTCGAGCGCCTCACCGGGGTGCACGACCACCGTGGCGAGGGTGGCCGTGCGCAGGTGGGCTGGCCGATCGCTGCGGGGGTGTCGGCACACCCCCACGTCGGTGTCGTGATGGTGTGTCATCGCCGCCAGTACGTCGACGGGGGCGAGGCCGGTCCGCCCGGCCAGTCGACGCACCTGTTCGAGCCGCAGGTGGGTCGATTCCGACCCCTCGGCTCCGATCAGGCACCCGGGCGCACCCGCGGAGGAGAGGAAGTGGTTAGTGCGCGCGATCAGTCCGTTGTCGTCGGGTGCCACTACCCCCGGTCCGCCGGCGAAGAGTTCGATGGCGCCGCCGGTGTCGAGGTCGAAGACTGTCAGCGAGGTGGAGGCGACCACCGGGGTCGAGCGGACCACGTCCAGGGCTTCAGCGAACGAGCGGCATTCCAGCAGCCGACGGGAGAGCAGGTGAACTGGCAGGCCCACGTCGTCGTTGTCGTCGTCGCGGTGGTGCAGGATGTTGAGCAGCACCCCGACGTGGGCTCCGTCGATCGACCGGGCGGTGCCGATCTTGCCGACCACCCCGAATTCGGTGACCACCTCGGTGAACCCTCCCTCAGACCGGGGCTGGCGCCAGTGCAGCCAGTTGTCGGCCATCGCGGCATACCAGTCCCAGGTCTGCACCCCGAACGTGTGGCCCGGGGTGGTCACCAGCACCGAGGAACACTCCCGGTCTCCAGCAGGGTCGGCCTTGGCGAGGATTTCGGTGCGGGCGTTGAGCGAGATCACCTCAAGGGAGTCGAGGCCCGCTCCCTGGGCGATGCCGAGAATCTCGGCATACAGGTCGGGGGTCAGGTCTGCGATGGGTTCGGCGAACCGTGCGGCCCAGCCCCGGGCGTCGAAGCCGGGATGGCCGCGGCGGGCGAACAGGTCGGCGTAGGCCTGTGCGGTGCGCGCCACGGCGGCGGCGTTGGCCCGACCGAACTCCACACCTCGCAGGTGGGGATCGGTCAGGGTCGAGGTGAAGGTCCGAGGTGCCACAACGAGCCAGTGTTCCACACCCCTCACCGCCCTCGTAACGGTCAAATTGCCGACGAAAACGGCCCCTGGACCGGCAGATTGACCGTTACGAGGGCCGGGGCACTTGCCTAGACTGGCGCTATGCCCGAACTGCCGGAGGTCGAAGCCCTGGCGGCCGATCTGCGCGCAAAGCTGACCGACCAGGCCATCACCGCGGTCCACCTGCTGGCGTTCAGTGCCCTGAAGACGTTCGACCCCCCGCCCTCGGCACTGGAAGGAACGCTGGTCGACGACGTCGGCCGACACGGCAAGTTCATCGACATCGAGGCGAGCGGACTGCACCTGATCGTGCATCTGGCCCGAGCCGGCTGGATCCGCCACAAGCCCACCGCGCCGACGACTCCGCCTCGGCCCGCCCGCAGTTCCCCGTTGGCGCTGCGGGTCGACCTGACCGAGAGCGCGGTGGAGATCACCGAAGCGGGCACCAAGAAGTCCCTGGCCGCCTACGTCGTGCGCGACCCGATGGAGGTCCCCGGGATCGCCAGCCTCGGCCCGGACCCGCTGGCTGAAGAATTCACCCCCGAGGCGCTGGCACGAATCCTGGCCGCCGAGGGACGCAAACAGATCAAGGGCGTGCTGCGCCACCAGGGCACCATCGCAGGCATCGGCAACGCCTACTCAGACGAGATTCTGCATGCCGCCCGGATGAGTCCGTTCAAAGCGGCCGACTCCTTGGGCGAGACGGGGATCGCCACCTTGTATGTCGCCATCCGGACCACCCTCCAGGACGCCGTCAAGCGGTCCACCGGGCTGGCCGCCAGCGAACTCAAAGGGGAGAAGAAGTCCAACCTGGCGGTGCATGGACGCACCGGACAAGCGTGCCCGGTGTGCGGCGACACCGTCGCCGAGGTCAGCTTCGCCGACTCCAGCCTGCAGTACTGTCCGACCTGTCAGACCGGCGGCAAACCACTCGCCGATCGTCGGATGTCACGCCTGCTCAAGTGAGTCGGCGCGGCACCGGCGCCCAACCAGGTCAGTTGGTCTCGAGTTCAGACAACAGTGACTCCAGGTCCAGGTCGGTCGGCAGGTCCGACATCAGCGACTCCATGTCCGGCAGGTCCGACATCATGGACTCCAGGTCCAGGTCGGTCGGCAGGTCCGACATCAGCGACTCCAGGTCCAGGTCGGTCGGCAGGTCCGACATCATGGACTCCATGTCCGGCATGCAGGCGGTGAGCATGTAACCGGACAGCGCCAGCAGTTCGTCCATGTGGTCCATCGCCATGGTCGGGTCGATGGTGTCCAAGTCTTCCCACTGGTCCTCGTTCTCGGCGAGGAACTCCAGGCCGGCTTTCGCGTCGGCCGGCATGTCGGCGGGAACCCCGACGGCGAGTGCGGACTTCAGGTCGTCACCCGAACTGCCCAGCGCCTCACACCACTCGGTCGAGCCTGAAGTCGTGGTGGTGGTGCCGCCGTCAGTCGTGGCCTGGTCGGCCGGAGTCGCGGCCGGGTCTTCGTCGGACGAGCCGCACGCGGTCAGCACGCCAACTCCGAGAAGCACGGCCGCGCTGGCCAGCGACAGTTTAACTGCGAGTTCTCGCACAGGGGCCTCCTAGGTCCAGTGGCACTAGCGTGGCTTCAGCGGTGCTCAAGATCAAGAGCCACACCCGAACCGTGACCATTTCCACTCCGCCTGCGGCTGCGTGACGGCGACGCCGAGTTGGCCGAGGTAGTCGCTGCGGTCGATCTCGATGACGCCCAGGGACTCCAGATGTGGAGTGCTCCACTGCACGTCGAGCAGCATCGCCCCGGCGCCGTTGAGTAGGTCGACCAGCCCAACGAGCGCCACCTTGGAGGCGTCGCGAGCGTGATGGAACATGGATTCCCCGGCGAACAGCCCACCAATGCTCACGCCATACAACCCACCGACCAGGTGATCGTGCTGCCAGGCTTCCACGCTGTGGGCCCAGCCGAGCTCGTGCAGGTCGGCATAGGCCGCGATGATGTCGTCGTCGATCCAACTGCCTTCGCGTGACGGGTCCGCGCAGGCCAGCACCACCTGGACGAACGCGGTGTCCACCCGGATCTCGAACTCGCGCACCGAACGCCTCAGCGACTTCGAGACCCGCAGCCCCCCTAGCGGCAGTACGCCTCGGACCCGGGGGCTGAACCAGCCGATTTCACCGCGGCGCGACATCGGCATCGGAAACAACCCGGAGCGGTAGGCACTCAACAACGTGCCAGGCTCCAGGTCGGCTCCTAGCGCGATCAGGTCGTCATCGGGCCACTGCTCCGCCACAGGAAACAACCACGGAGTCGCGGGAGGTTCCTCGGCCATGTCGGCGACACTAGTCGACCCCTGGCCAGTACCGGTGCGCCCGTAGGATCGCCCCATGAGCACCCAGAAGAAACTCGCGGCGTCGATGGCCAGAGTTGCCGCGCCCAAGTTGCTCGACCTCGCCCCCGGGGTGACCTCGAGCGTGATCCACACAGCCCTGGACCACGCACTCAAGGGCATCGGTCCCCTCAAACCTGCCGCGGCCGCGGCCGAGGAACAGCTGGCTGAACAGCACGGCGATGTCGAGCAGGCGGTTGGGGAGGTCATCGAGAACAACGTGATGTTGGCGTCGGCGTCCGGGTTCCTGACCAACGTCGGCGGTCTGATGACCACCGTCATGCTGGCGCCGGCCAATGTCGCGGGGCTGGCGCTGGTCCAGGCCCGGATGGTGGCCGGCATCGCCCACCTGCGTGGCTACGACCTCGACGACATGCGGGTGCATAACGCCATCCTGGTGACGATGCTCGGCCAGGACCGGGTCCGGTCACTGGTCAAGAAGGGCCGCGTGCCGGCCCCGCCGATGGCCCTTGCCACCGCACCGGTCTACGACGCCCACCTGGACGAAGTGGCTGCCACCGAGTTGGCCGCCGAGATGATGTCGCGGGTCGTCGGCAAGCGGTTGGCGGTCTCGGTCGGCCGCAGGATTCCTGTGGTGGGCGGCGCGGTGGGTGCTTCCGCCGACGGGCTCAGCACCTGGAGGATCGGACGCTACGCCCGCCGGGAGCTTCGCGCCCGCCCTGGCATCTGAGAAGCAACGATCCAGCAGCTGGTCAGGGCCGTCAGTTGCTGAGTCGCCGAGTGATCTCGCGCTTGGCCCGGTTGGTGAACGTTCGACCCGGGTCGGGCCGTTCGTTGAGCTCGGTGGTGACGTTGGCGAGTGCGTCCAAGGCCGCGGACAGCAGCCTGTCCGTGCGCAGGTCGCGCGGGCCTCTCCACTTCTTCTTGGTCTTCTTGGGCCGCTTCGGCAGCAGGTCGTCGAGATCGCCGATGACCCGGATACCACTGGCCTGGATCCACTCCAGATAGCGCCCGGTGAGCTCGTCGATCCAGCCGTAGGCGTCGCGCGGAAGAGTGGTCGGCTCACCCCGCTTGCTGAACAGCGACCCGGAGTTCGCCAGACCTCTGACCAGGGCGTCGTACTCGCCCTCCACGGCTACCTGGCGTCCCAGCCGCTTGTTGAGGCGGCGCAACACCTCGGTCTGCGCGGCTCCCAGGCTCGGGTTGACCATCTCGGGGTCCTTCTTGGCCCAGGCGGGATCGACCTCGAGTGCCTCACACATCCGCAGCCAGAGCGTGTCGGGCGGAGCACCCTTCTGGGGAACCACCACCAGGGTGACCTGTTGCGGGTCCAGCCCGGTGCCCCAGGTGCTCAGCACCTTGGGAATGTCGAAGGACTTCATGAAGAACGGCTTGCCGCGCTCGGCGCGGCGAAGGAACTCGGCCAACGTCCAACTGCGGCCCTGCTTGATCGACTCCTGCCACGCGGCAGGCAGTTGGCGTCCGAGGTCGCGTGCGGAATAGACGATGCGCAGGTCTTCGGTGTTGAGGTCCCGATGCGCGGTCTCGGCCTGTTCGACAGTGGCGACGGCGAGAATCTCGTGACTGATGATCACGTTGCCGTCGAGTCCGCGGACCTTGTCGACCAATCCGGCCCACGCACCGGCGGCGTGACCGGGAGGACCACCCCAGTCCTGACCAAGCAGGTCGAGTGCGGCGCGGAACTGGCTGGTGATCGGCCTGGTGAGCCGGGAGTGGCTCGGGAAGCTCACTGCGTGACGGGCCAGCGAGCGGGTGTTGGCGGCCAAGCGATGTTGCAGGTAGGTGGTGCCCGTCTTGGGTGCCCCGATGTGAAGGTGAACGACGCGACTCACCACGTCAGTCTCTCACCCACCGGGGTACCTTTGAGTCATGGGCATCCTCGACGAATCCATCGCACGCCTCGACGGCACAGCGGCAACCCTCGGTGAGATCACCGAGGGCAAGCCGGCTCTGTTGGTCAACGTGGCCAGCAAGTGTGGCCTCACCCCTCAGTACGCCGGCCTGGAGGAGTTGGCCGAGTTCTATCCCGGGCTTGCCGTGGTGGGACTGCCGTGCAACCAGTTCATGGGCCAGGAGCCCGGCACGGCCGACGAGATCGCCGAGTTCTGCTCGGCGACCTACGGGGTGTCGTTCCCGATGACCGAGAAGATCGAGGTCAACGGCGATGGTCGGCACCCGATCTACCAAGTGCTTACCGAGGCCGCCGACGCCGACGGCCACACCGGCGACATCCAGTGGAACTTCGAGAAGTTCCTGGTCTCCGCCGACGGCACCGTCCTCAAGCGCTACAGCCCCCGCGTCGAGCCGGCCGAACTCAAGGGCGACATCGATTCGCTCCTCGGCTGAGGCCGACGGGCGGGGCCCACTAGGCTGGGACCCGACCTGTGAGGAGCACCACATGAGCGATGTCGTCCTTGGCCTGCTGGCCATCGTTGTCGGCCTGTTTCTATGCGTGAGCGGCCAGTGGGCGCTGCGCATTCTGCTGGCCGTCTGGGGAGCCTTCGTCGGGTTCGCACTCGGGGCTGGGGTCGTCAGCGCGATCGGCGGCGACGAATTCCTGACGACCACGCTGGGGTGGGCCTGCGGACTGATCACGGCGATCGTCTTCGCATCGCTGGCCTTCCTCTACTACGCGGTGGGAGTCGTGCTCTCGATGGCCGCGATGGGATTCGTGCTCGGCGGCACCCTGGCCTCAGCGCTGGGAGCATCTCAGGACTGGCTGATCACGGTGGTCGGAGCAGTGGTCGGGGGAGCGCTCGCTGCCCTGGCGGTGATCGCAGACCTTCCGCAACTGCTGCTGATCGTGGTCAGTTCACTGACCGGCGCCAGTGCGACCATCGGCGGCCTGATGCTGCTGACCGGAGCGATCGACACCGGCCAGCTGGTCGACGCCGACGCGACCGCCGCCGACCATCCGGTCTGGTATGCCGGGCTCGTCGTGGTCGCAGTCGCCGGAATGATCATCCAGTTGCGGCAGCTCAACGGGCTACGCAGCACGGTTCGGCAGTCCTGGTAGGACGTCCAGCAGGCTCGGGCGACCACAGCGATCGGCCCGCCGATCCGAGACATCTGGCTGGCAGCCCGGCGGCCCATCCCGACCCCCGTCGGGAACGCCTGCACTCCAGTCCCAGGCGGATACACGCCGTTGTCGTAAATGTGACGCCTCGGACCACGTAGCGTCTACTACGACGTCGCTGAGCTTCGAAGTTCGCGAACGCGCAGCTTCGGTCCCGCCGCTGGAACCCCCACCAGTTGCGGGACCGAAGTTGTATTCGAGCTCACCAGATCCGCACGCGATCCGCCGGATCCAGCCAGAGGCCGTCGCCTTCGGCGGTGTCGAAGACCTCGTGGAACTCGTCGAGGTTGCGCACGATGTTGGCGCGAAACTCCGGCGGGGAGTGCGGGTCGACCGTGAGGTACTGCATCTGGGTCTCCTTGCGACGCTTGGTGCGCCAGATGTAGCCCCAGTTGAGGAACAACGTGCGCCGTTCCTCCAGGCTCGCCTCACCGCCGAGGGCGATCCCGAAGGCTCTCAGAGCGATCGTCAGGCCGCCGAGGTCGCCGATGTTCTCACCGACCGTGAGGCCCCCGTTGACGTGCTCGCCAGGGAGTTCGCGGGGCTCGAAGCCGTCGTACTGAGCGATCAGCGCCGCCGATTTCTCCTCGAAGGCCGCCAAGTCGTCGGCGGTCCACCAGTCCATCAGGTTGCCGTAAGGGTCGAACTGAGCGCCTTGATCGTCGAATCCGTGCCCGATCTCGTGACCGATCACCCCGCCGATGCCGCCGTAGTTCTCCGCGAGATCGGCCTCGGGGTCGAAGAACGGCTTCTGCAAGATGCCTGCCGGGAAGCAGATCTCGTTCGTGCCCGGGTTGTAGTAGGCGTTGACAGTCTGCGGCAGCATGAACCACTCGTCACGGTCGACCGGGGCACCGATCTTGTTCAACTCCCGGTCGGTCTCGAAGGCTGAGGAGGCCCACACGTTGCCGATCAGGTCACCAGGTGTGATCTGCAGATCGGAGTAGTCCCGGAAGGTCTCCGGGTAGCCGATCTTGGGTCGGAAGGTGTCGAGTTTGGCGTAGGCCTTCTGCTTGGTCTCCTCACCCATCCAGTCCAGGGAGGCAATGGACGCCCGATAGGCCGCCAGCAGGTTGACCACCAGATCATCCATCATGGCCTTCGAGGATGGCGGAAAGTGCCGGGCGACGTACTCCTTGCCGACTGCCACACCCAGGACCCCCTCGACCAGAGCGACTCCACGCTTCCAGCGCTCCCGTAGTTGGGGGGTGCCAGACAGCGTGCGGCCGTAGAAGTCGAAGTTGGCCACCACGAACTCGTCCGACAGGTATGGCGCGGCCCCGCGGATGGCCTTGGCGGCCAGGTAGGTCTTCCACGCCTCAAGGTCGATCGAGGTGAGCAGCCCGTCGAGGTGGCTGAAGAATGACGGCTGCCGCACGCAGGTTTCGGCCAAGATGACCTCGCCGGACTTCGAGCCGCCGCTGATGGCGTCGATCCAGGTGGCCCACTCGAAGGCGGGCGTCTGGGCCGTCAGGTCGGTGAGCGTGGTCAGGTTGTACGTCTTCTGCACGTCTCGGGAAGCGACCCGGTCCCAGTGCCCGGCAGCGATCTGGGTTTCGGTGTCCATGACACTCTCGGCTGCCACGGCCGGCTCCGGGTAGTCGACCAACTCGAAGATCGTGGTCAGGAACGCCACGTAGGCCGACCGGATCTCGGCGAACTTCTCATCGGAGTAGTAGGACCGGTCCGGCAGCCCGATGCCTGCCTGGACGAGATTGACGATGTAGCGATCGGCGTTGCGGTCGTCGTTGTCGACGTAGGAGGCGAAGATGCCACTGCCGCCGCCGCGCTGGAAGTCACCGAGGAATCGGGCCAAGTCGGCGACAGAGGTCAGGGCGTCGATCGCGGCCAGGGTTGCACGGATCGGGTCCGCGCCTGCCGCGTTCACGGCGTCGGTGTCCATGAACGACGCGTAGAGGTCGCCGATCTTCTGGGCTTCGGAACCGGGGGCCGCTCCGGTCGCGGCAACCTCCTCGATAATCCTGTGGACGGCCGACTCGGCACTGTCGCGCAGCACGTCGAAGGCTCCCCAACTGGCCCGGTCCGACGGGATCTGTGCCGAGTCCAACCATCGGCCGTTGACGTGGCCGAACAGGTCGTCCTGCGGTCGGATGGACAGGTCCATACCCTCGCGGGCGTCATCAAGGATGCTCACGATTGCCCACTCTAGCCTTCCGGCCGGAGCGGTCCGGGAGCTCAGACCTGCTGGGAGGCGACCACGTGGCGCACGATCGACGCGAGGTTGTCGGCCACTTGTTCGGGAGTCATGGTGCGCTGGACCATGTGACTGATCACCAAACGGACAATCGAGTCGATCATCGTCTCGAGAAGGTCGGCGTCCATAGCTAGGTTGTGCTCGGCGACCCGGATGCGGATGACCAACTTCGCAGAGTCGAGGAGAACCTGGCCGTGGGTGGTCAGCAGTGGCAGGAATGCGGAGTCGGCGCCGGCACTCGCGGTGGCGATCGCGGTCAGCAATGGACTCACCGAGGCCCGCCGCAGCACCCTGGCCACCGACCCACGCACCGCCTCGGTGATGTTGTCGGGCGCAGCGTCGAAGGCTTCGTTGACCAGCCTCATCGCCTTGGACAGCTCGTGATCGACCATCAGAGCGGCCAATCCGGCCTTGTTGCCGGCCTCGTTGTAGACGGTCTGTCGCGACACGCCAGCGGCACTGGCGACCTTGCCCATGGTGACCGACCGCCACCCATCGGTGCTGATCAGTCGACCGGCTGCGTCGATGATGCGCTCACGGGCGGTGCGGGCAGAGTCACTGCCCTTCCGCGGCGCGGGCACCGTCGCTTCCCGAGTCTTGGTCACGCCCAGATTCTAGGCCCACTGCCCGCTGCAGTGCGTGACAATGCCCAAGCCTGGTTGATCTCAGCGTCGATGCCAGCGGACTGCGGTCGTCGCGCGCCAGTCCAGGACATCACCGGCCACCGACACCATGACCTCGCGCAGCCCATCCAGGTGGCTGCTCGGTTGGAGTCGGGTCGCCACAGGACCAGCCTGACAGAACCGGCCGAGGTTCGCGCGCGGTCAATCGGGCGGCGCGGCGGGGTCAGTCGACCAGTCGGGTGCCCCAGTGTCCGTCATGCACGATCGAGGCCAGCGGCTTGCGCTTGCGGGGACGTTCCTGGTCCTTCTCCAGCAGCGCGGCGTCGACCTCCGGGTCCAGATCTGCTGGGTCGCCGTGGCGGCCCAGGGCGACCGCCACGTCGACCGCGAACCAGTCGGGGATGCCGAGCAAATGCCTGGCGGTGTCGTGGTCGAAGCCCGCGAACTGGTGAGCGGCCAGACCTATGGCGACGGCCTGCAGGCTCAGGTGGGCCACCGCTTGGCCGAGGTCGTAGCGGTGATAGTCGGGCGCCATTCCGCCCTTGCCGTCCGGGTTCGGGGCGATCTGAGTGGCAGCCACCACCAAGGCCGACGCGTTGGGCGCCCAGAGGAGGTTGCCCTCTGTCAGGGTTTGCAGGAACTCGTTGTGGGCCGGGCTGCCGCGGTGCAGCACCACGAAACTCCACGGCTGCACGTTGCCCCAACTGGGGGCCCAGCGTGCTGCCGACAGCACGGTGGTGAGGTCGGCGGTGGTCAGGGCGTGGTTGGGGTCGAACCAAGCAGGGCTCCAGCGGGACCGCATCGGTTCGGACAGGTTCTCCGCGCCCGGTTGGGGCGCCCGGTGTGCAGGCATGGCCTCGATCCTAGGCAGCGGACTTCTCAGTCGGATCGACGGCTGGAGATCTCCACGACGACGTTGGTCGACTTCACCACTGCGCTGGCGGCCACCCCGGGCTCGAGACCGAGTTCGTCGGCGGCTTCGCGACTCATCAAGGAGACGACACGGTAGTCGCCGCAGGCCAGTTCGACCTGAGCCATCACCTCGTCGCGCTTGACGGAGACGACGATGCCGTCGAAGTGATTGCGGGCGCTCGACTTCTTGTGCGCCGGCGCCAGACCTTCACGCAGCACTTGCAACTGCGATGCGGCCAGGACCCGCTGGTTGCCTTTGCGCTCGAAGGTGATCCTGCCGGCGGCTTCCCACCGCCGCAGGGTGTCCACACTCACGCCGAGCGCTTGGGCCACTTCGCCGATACGCAGGAAGTCGGTCACGGCCACAGCCTACGGCTCAACGGTGTCGACCGGGCCTGGCAACGACAATGACGACGACGGCCACCACGACCAGCACCAGCGACAATGCCACCGCGCCGGCCGGGTCCGACTCGCGTTGGAGGTAGACCTCCAACGGCAGCGTGCGGGTGACTCCCTGGAAACTGCCGGCGAAGGTCAGGGTGGCACCGAACTCCCCCAATGCCCGAGCGAAGGACAGCACCGCGCCCGCGCCCAGGGCCGGCAACACCGTCGGCAGGGTGACGAAACGCAGCACCGAGGTCGGCGTACCGCCGAAGGCGAGGGCGACGTCCTCCAAGGTGCGGCCCGCCTGCCGGAGCGCACCCTCGAGGCTGATCACCAGGAAGGGCAGCGAGACGAAGGTCTGGGCGAGCACGACAGCAGCCATCGAGAACGCCACTCGGACGCCGAGGAAGTCCAAGGTGCCGCCCAACAGACCTTGGCGGCCGAACACATAGAGCAGGGCGAGTCCGCTGACCACCGGCGGCAGCACCAGCGGCAACAGCACCAGTGCCCGGGCAGTCCTGGGAACTCTGGCACGGGCCAGCACCAACGCGGTCGGCACCCCGAACAGCACACACGCGATGGTGCTGATGGAGGCCGTGATCAGGCTGACCCGGAGTGCCTGCAGAGCGCTCTGAGAGGTGACCAGGCCCCAGAAGGTGTGCCAGTCCACCTCCACCGCCAACCCCACCAAGGGCAGCAGCAGGAACGCCCCGACGAGGCCGGCGGGGATCCAGACCCACCCGGGCAGCGCGCGCGGCGAACGGGTTCGGAGGTCAGGGCCGGCCAAAGCCCGCCGCCTGCAGAACCCGGTGGCCTTCGGCAGAGAGCACCAACGCCACGAACTCGGCGGCAAGGTCACTGTCGGTGACCGGCGCGATCGGATAGGAGTTCACCACGTTGACCGACCCCGGGAGCCGCACCCCCTGCACGCTGTCTCCGGCGGCGGCGACATCGGTGAGGTAGACCAGTCCGGCGTCGGCCTCACCGGCAGAGACCTTGCCGAGCACGTCGGTGACTGACTGCTCCTCACTCACGGTGTGGAGGCTGAGGCCGGCGTTGGCGGCGACGGCGTCCGCGGCCGCACCACATGGCACCTGTGGTGCACACACGACCACATCCACATCCTCCGAGGCGAGGTCCGCTAGCGAGGTCACCCCAGCGGGATTGCCCGGTGGCACGACGATCTGCATGGTGTTGGTGGCGAAGATGCCCGGAATCAACTCGGGCAATCTGGCCATGCTGGCCTCATCCGCCGTGGCGAGGACGTCGGCCGGTGCGCCTTGGTCGATCTGGGCGACGAGGTCGGACGATCCGGCGAAGTTGAAGTCGACCGTGACGCCGTCGTGACTGGCCTCGAACCGCTCGCCGAGGTCGGTGAAGGAGGTCGTCAGCGACGCCGCCGCGAACACATGAAGTGTGGTCCCGGTGTCGTTGGTGCCGCAGGCGGCCACGGTCGCCAGACCGAGTGCGAGGGCTGCCAGGAGTCGAAGTGTCACGCTGCGGTTGTAGCACACAACCTAGGCACTATCTAGGCATGGGCCTTTCCGGGCGTTAGGTCTCAGTACCCCACGTAGCGTCCAGGACGATGGTTGAAGGCCAACACGATGTTGAGCACCACCACACCGAACGCCGAGACCGTGACCTGCCATAGGGGCATGATCAGCAGGGACGCCGCCACCACCACCACGTCGAGACTCATCTGCACATAGCCGGCCCGCCAGCCCAGCTTCTCCTGAGCCAACAGCGCGACGATATTGAACCCGCCGAGGCTGGCCAGGTGCCGAAACAGGATCAACAGGCCCACGCCGGCCAGCAGGTTGCCGATCACCACCGCATACCCCCGGTTGACGGGCTCCAGGTGCATGAACTCGGTGTGAACCTGGATGAGCACCGAGACCGTCACCACACAGATCAGGGACTTCAGGGTGAAGACCCATCCCTTCTTCCACCACGCCAGAACGAAGAAGGGCAGGTTGATGAGCACGAACAGAACCTGGAACGACGACGCGAGCCAGCCCAGATCCACATGATCGTCGACCCACAGGCTGACCAGCAGAGCCAGCCCGGCGGTTCCTCCGGTGACCGAACCGGAGTAGCGCAGCAGGAAGAGGCCGAGGCTGGCCAGCGCCACCCCGGTGAACAACCCGAGCAGATCCTCAGCCCTGCCGTGCTTGAGCGGTTCGATTTCGGTGGACTCGATACTCATCGAGGCAATCTTGCAACACCTGAGTCGGATCGGGTCACAGAGCGGCGAGGATGTCGTTGACGCGATCTTTGGCGTCACCGAAGAGCATCGCGGTGTTCTCTCGATAGAAGAGCGGGTTCTGTACGCCGGCATACCCCGAGGCCATCGAGCGTTTGAAGACGACCACCGAACGCGCTTCCCACACCTTGAGCACCGGCATACCGGCAATCGGGGAGGTGGGATCGTCCGCGGCGGCCGGATTGACGGTGTCGTTGGCGCCGATCACCAGCACCACGTCGGTGGTGGCGAAGTCGTCGTTGATCTCGTCCATCTCCAGCACGATGTCGTAGGGCACCTTCGCCTCGGCGAGCAGCACGTTCATGTGCCCGGGCAGCCGGCCCGCGACGGGGTGGATGCCGAAACGCACCTCGATCCCGCGGGCCCGGAGCCGGGCCACCAGATCCGCGACCGGATACTGGGCCTGGGCGACCGCCATCCCGTAGCCCGGGGTGATGACGACGCTCGACGCAGCTTTGAGCAGCTCGGCCGCGTCGTGCGCGGTGATCTCGCGGTGCTCGCCCTGTTCTTCGTCGCCCGCCGTCGGCGCCACGATGCCGAAGCCGCCCGCGATCACCGAGAGGAAGGACCGGTTCATCGCCTTGCACATGATGTAAGACAGGTAGGCACCCGACGACCCGACGAGTGCGCCGGTGACGATCAGCAGGTCGTTATTCAAGAGGAACCCGGCCGCCGCGGCCGCCCAGCCCGAGTAGCTGTTGAGCATCGAGACCACGACCGGCATGTCGCCGCCGCCGATCGAGGCGACGAGGTGCAGCCCCAGCAGCAGCGCGAGCACGGTGAGGGCGATCAGCAGCGCGAGCCCGGGCGTGATCACGTACCACGCCGTGAGGCCCGCGAACACGATGAGCGCCCCGAGGTTGAGGGCGTTCTTGCCGGGCAACATGAGCGG
>JBPPMQ010000106.1:0-15120 GCA_051306135.1 Nocardioides sp.
CCCCGGTGTCGGTGGGGAAGGCCGACCCGACGATCTCGCGCTTCGACATGCGACCAGTCTTCCATCACCGCAGGAGGTGGCCACATCGGCGTGAGGCATCTCGGTGGGACCAGCTGGGTCGGACCGAAGCGAGCGGGCCGAAGCGAGCGGACCGATACCCGGGATTGGCGCGAGTGGGAGGATGGGGTCATGGACAACGCCAGTTGGGGTGCACTCGCACTCGCTTTGACGGTTGCCGGTGGCACCTGGACCTATTTCGCGTTCCGTTCGGGTCGGACCGGTGCGGCCCTGCAGATCGCCGGAATCACGCTGCTCGCTCCGGCAGCCTGGCTGACCGGTCTGCTCAAGGTGGTCGGTCGCGTGACCGATGCGGTCTCGGACTGGGCGATCAGGTTCGTCTTCTCGCCGTCTGCCTGGTTGGGCATCATCGTCGCCGGTGTCGCGGCGATGGTGTTCGCCGCCGGCACCTGGCTCAAAGCCCGCCAGTCTCCCGCCACGTCGAAGGTTGCCTCCAAGGCTGCGGTGTCGGGCGCTGGGCGCGGATCCAAGGCCCGCCCGGGATCATCGCGAGCAGGCTCCTCGGGAACGGGCTCGCCGGGGTCGCCCGCCGGGGCCGAGTTCGACGACATCGAGGAACTCTTGCGCAAGCACGGGATCAACTAAGAGCGCTGGAGTCCGGGGCCGTGATCGTCGACCAGATCCTGACCGACCGCATCGACACGGTGGGCCCCAGAGTCAGGAGTTCTCCTGGACCAGGGCCCGCAGGGTTCTGACTGCGTCCACGGAACTACGACCGTCGGACCCCTGGATCCCCATCGCGGAGACCACGTCCCCGTCGGACAGGTCGAGGGTCACCCAGGGCGCCCCGGCCGGCAGATTGACCGAGATCACCTGCGCCCAGGCGAGTTCCCGGCGGCGGAACCCATTGATGATGACCAGGCGGTCGGCATAGGCCTCGACCTTGGAGCGCCCGAGCGCCCACAGGCATCCGAAGATGCCCAGCCCGAGAGCGACGAGGGTGCTCTTTTGGAAGAACGAGAACTCTGCGCGGTTCTCGGCCCCGATGGTCCACCAGGTGGCTGTGCACACGACCAGCAGACACAGTCCGACCACGATGGCCACGATGCGAGGACCGATTGGACGCCACATTCCGAGTTGGTCCGCGCTAGTAGGCATCATCACAGCCTGCAGGCGTGGATGTCGGTGACCAGAATGCCGCGGGCGCCGACCTCGAAGAGTTGGTCCATCAGTCGCTGGTGTCCCTCGCGAGGAACCATCGCCCTCACTGCGGACCAGCCGTCTCGGTGCAACGGGGAGATCGTCGGTCCTTCAATGCCGGGGGTCAACGTGACGGCTCGGTCGAGCACGGTGGCGGGGACGTCGTAGTCCATCATCACGTAGGAGCGAGCCACCAGCACGCCCTCCAGGCGCCGTTGGAACACTTCGGCGCCGGGGGTGGTCTCGCCCGGCCGGGCGACCAGCACAGCCTCGGAGCCGAGCAGTGGCGCGCCGAAGATCTCCAGGCCGGCGCGGCGCAGCGTGGACCCGGTTTCGACCACGTCGGCGATAGCGTCGGCGACGCCGAGTTGGATGGAGGTCTCGACTGCACCGTCCAGACGGACCACGGTGGCCTCGACCCCCGCCTCGGTTAACCGGTTGGCAAGGATGCCTGGGTAGGAGGTGGCTACCCGGAGCCCCGCAAGGTCGGTGATCGAACCGAACCGTCCGACCGGTCCGGCGAGACGGAAGGTGGAGCGGCCGAAGCCGAGATTGAGCACCTCGTCGGCCTTCGCGCCCGAGTCGGTGAGCAGGTCGCGACCCGTGATGCCGATGTCGAGGGTGCCTTCCCCGACGTACAGCGCGATGTCGCGGGGTCGCAAGTAGAAGAACTCGACGCCGTTCTCGGCATCGACCAGGGTGAGTTGTTTGGCGTCCTCGCGCTGTCGGTAGCCGGACTCGCGCAGCATGTCGCTGGCGGACACCGACAGGGAGCCCTTGTTGGGCACGGCCACCCGCAGCAGCCGATCTTCAGAGATGTTGGTCATGGATGATTCCCATCAGAGGTGTGCGTAGACGTCGTCGAGACTGATGCCGGAGGCGAGCATGAGCACCTGCGCGTGGTAGAGCAGTTGACTGATCTCCAGCGCGGTGGCCTCCGGCCCCTCATGTTCGGCCGCCATCCAGGACTCGGCTGCCTCCTCGACCAACTTCTTGCCGACGGCATGCACACCGCCGCGCAACAGCGCAGTGGTGCGAGAACCTTCGGGCATGGTCTCGGCCCGCTCGCAGAGCGTGGACCAGAGTTCGTCGAACGTCGTCACAGCAGCCAAGCCTAGATGCCCCGGGCCGCCAGCACCGATTCGTGTCCCAGCCCAGGGACGCCGGTCCAGGTGGGTCCACCGGGCCAGGCCTACTCAACCGAGGTCGTAGCGGCGCTTGACCCGGCGTAACACCTGGGCGGTCGACAAAGCCGCAGCAGTCGCCTCATAACCCTTGTCTTCCGCGGAGTCGTCCAAGCCGGCCCGGTCCAGCGCCTGGGCTTCGGTGTCACAGGTCAGCACCCCGAAGCCGACGGCGACCGAGTGGTCCAGGGCGACGCGGGTCAAACCGTCGGTGGCTGCCGAGCAGACGTACTCGAAGTGGGGGGTGCCACCGCGGATGACGACGCCGAGGGCGACCACCGCGTCGTACCCGGTCTCGGCCAGCGCCGCGGCGACCACCGGCAACTCGAAGGTGCCGGGCACCCGCACGATCGTGGGCTGCTCGACCCGATGCACTTCGAGTGCCCGTTCGGCGCCGTCGAGGAGCCCGTTCATCACCACGTCGTGCCAACTCGCCGCGACCACCGCGACCCGCAGGTCGTGGCAGTCGAGCGGTTCAGCCGCGGGGGCCCCGGAGCCAGCCATCAGTCGTTCCCTTCGATGTCGGTCGCCACCAGGTCCGGCAGCACGTGTCCCATCCTGTCCCGTTTGGTCAACAGGTAGGCAAGGTTGTGGTCGTTGGGGCGCGGCGTCAGCCCGACCCGTTCGGAGACCTTGACCCCGTAGTCGTTGAGGTTGCGGACCTTGTCGGGGTTGTTGGTCATCAACCGCACCGTACTGACCCCGAGGTCGCGCAGGATCTGGGTAGCCGCTCCGTAATGACGGGCGTCGGCGGGCAGCCCGAGGTCGAGGTTGGCGTCCACGGTGTCACGCCCGCCGTCTTGAAGTTGGTAGGCCTGAAGTTTGGCGACCAGGCCGATGCCGCGGCCCTCATGGCCGCGCAGGTAGACCACCACGCCGCGACCTTCGGCGGCGATGCGCTCCAGCGCCTCATCGAGTTGAGGTCCGCAGTCGCAGCGGGCGGAGCCGAACACGTCACCGGTCAGACACTCCGAATGCACCCGGGTCAGCACCGGATCTTCACCGGCCAGGTCGCCGTAGACCAGCGCGATGTGTTCGGAGTCGTCGACGGTCATGGTGTAGCCGTAGGCAGTGAAGTCGCCGTGCCGGGTCGGCAAAGAGGTGACAGCCTGACGTTCCAGCAACACCTCGGTGCGGCGGCGATACTTGACCAGGTCCTCGATGGAGATCATGGCCAAGCCGTGCTCGTCGGCGAACGCCCGCAGTTGTCCGGCCCGTTTCATGGTGCCGTCGTCGTTGACGACCTCGACCAGCACGCCGGCCGGGGTCAGACCCGCCAACCGGGCCAGGTCGACAGCGGCCTCGGTGTGACCGCGGCGGACCAGCACCCCACCCTCGCGGTAGCGCAGCGGAAAGACGTGCCCTGGTCGGGTCAACTCCCACGGCTCGGTGGCCGAATCGGCCAGCACCCGGGCGGTGTGGGCACGGTCGGCCGCACTGATACCGGTGGAGACTCCGTCACGGGCGTCGACCGAGATCGTGTACGCCGTGCGCAACTTGTCGCGGTTGTGCGGAGTCATCAGTGGAATCTCGAGCCGATCGAGCATGGCGGCGGGCATCGGCACGCAGATCACGCCCGAGGAGTGCCGGACGGTGAAGGCCATCAGTTCCGGGGTCGCCTTGGAGGCGGCGAAGATGATGTCGCCCTCGTTCTCACGGTCGGCGTCGTCGACGACCACGACGGCCTTGCCTGCCGCAATGTCGGCGATGGCCCGCTCGACGGAGTCGAGTCGGACACCGCCGTGCTGCGGCTGGGCGTCTAGGGAGTGCTCGGGGTAGGTGTCAGTCATCGGGTCTCCAACAGTTTCTCGACATGCTTGGCCAGCACGTCAGCTTCGAGGTTGACCAGGTCTCCGACCTGGCGGGTTCCCAGCGTGGTGCGGGTGAGGGTCTCAGGGATGAGGCTGACGCTGAACCGGTCCGGGCCGGCCTCCACCACGGTCAGGCTCACCCCGTCGACGGTCACCGAGCCTTTGTCGACCAGATAGCGAGCCAGCCGGGTGGGCACCGAGATCTCCACGATCTCCCAGTGTTCACTCGGGGTGCGGGCCAGCACGGTGCCGGTGCCGTCGACGTGGCCCTGCACGATGTGACCTCCGAGACGGGTCGACGCAGTGACAGCGCGCTCGAGATTGACCGCGTCACCGATCTGAACCCCGTTGAGCGAAGTCTTGGCCAGTGTCTCGGCCATCAGGTCGGCCGTCCAGGTGCCGTCACCGCAAGTCGCGACCGTCAGGCAGCAACCGTTGACGGCGATCGAGTCGCCCAGACGAGCGTCCGACAACACGGTCGAGGCGGCGATGGTGAGCCGGATGGCGTCGCCCTGGTCCTCGATGGCTGCGACGGTGCCGAGTTCCTCGACGATTCCTGTGAACACGTCAGTCCACCTCCATGGTGATGCGGATATTGGGTTCGACCTGGACCTCGGCTGGAGCCGGGAGCGCGATGACGTCGACGACCCGAGGACGCAACGCATCCGCGATGGTGCCGATTCCGAGGTCGCCGACCGCGTTCGGTCCGGCACCGAGCAGCATCGGCGAGACGTAGCTGACGATTCGGTCCACGAGACGCGCCTTGACGAACGCCGCCGCCAGAGTGGGACCGCCCTCGAGAAACACGTGCTGCCGGTCCATCGCCCACAACTGGGCCAGCGCCTCGGCCGGATCCGTGGTACGCAGACGGATGCTGGGAGCCTGGTCGTCGAAGATCCGGCGGTCGGCGGGCAGGTCACGCACGCCCATCACCGCGCGCAGCGGCTGGGTTCCGACCGGCCGGTCGCGGGCGTCGCGCACCGTCATCGCCGGGTTGTCGACGGCGACGGTGTTGGTGCCGACCAACATCACGTCGCTCAGCGCCCGCAGTCGGTGGGTGTCGCTGCGGGCCGCCGGCGAGGAGACCCACCGTGAGGTGCCGTCGGCGGCTGCGCTGCGCCCATCGAGGGTGGTGGCGAACTTCCAGGTGACGTAGGGCCGTTGCTTGGCCTGGGCGAGCGCCCAGATCCGGGTCAGATCGGCAGCCTCCGCAGCCAACACTCCCGACTCGACGTCGATGCCAGCGGCCCGCAGCACCTGCTCGCCGCCGGCAGCCACCCGGTTCGGGTCCGCTTCGGCATACACCACCCGGGCGACCCCGGCCGCGATCAGCGCCTGGGTGCACGGCCCGGTTCGGCCGATGTGGTTGCAGGGCTCCAGGGTGACCACTGCGGTCGCACCTCGCGCCTTGTCTCCGGCTCGGGCCAGGGCGTCGGCCTCGGCGTGCGCCGTACCGGGGCCGCGGTGAAACCCCTCGGCGACCACCGCGCCGGCGGGGTCCAACAACACGCAGCCGACCCGGCGAGTGTCGGCGACCATGGGCACGCCTGGGGTGGCCGCCAGCACTAGGGCGCGGCGCATCGCCATCGTCTCGGTGCGGCTGGCCATCTAGCTTCCTCTGCGCTCGTCCGCGCACGCTGGGAGCCCGGACACCACGACGGTTCGGTAGGCCCGGAAGCGTCGCGCAGTGTCCGCGTGCGCTTTCCATCCGGACTTTGACCGTCGGTCCAGGATTCTCACCTGATCAACCGGTCACCGTCAGGTGGCCGGGTCGCGGACTTCCGAGCCAGCGCCGAAACGCCGGTCGATCACCGCCGGTGCGGAGTTTCACCGCCCCCAGAGCACGCGAGTTGTTCACTCGTAGTTCCTCATTGTGGCACACCCGCCTGCGAGCGAGGTTCACGGTGACCGGGCGAGGTGAGGCTTCAGCCGGTGGCAGCCGCACGAAGGGCGCCGATCATCGCGTCCGGATCCTCGGCCGAGTAGACCGCCGATCCCGCGACGAACACGTCGGCGCCGGCCTCGGCGCAGCGGCCTATGGTCTCCAGGGAGACACCGCCGTCGACCTGGAGCCAGGTCTGCACGCCGTGTTTGTCCATCAACTCGCGGGCTCGGCGAATCTTCGGCAGGCACAGGTCGAGGAATTTCTGGCCGCCGAAGCCAGGCTCGACCGTCATGATCAACACCATGTCGAGTTCGGCCAACAGGTCCTCGTACGGCTCGATCGGGGTCGCCGGCTTGAGGGCCATCGACGCTCGGGCGCCGTGAGCGCGGATCTCCCGGGCCAGCCGGACCGGTGCCCTGGCGGCCTCGACGTGGAAGGTGACGCTGGCGCTTCCGGCTTCGACGTAGGTGAGGGCTTCGGAGTCGACGTTCTCGATCATCAGGTGGGTATCCAACGCGATGTCGGTGCTGCGGGCCAGTGCCTCCACCATCGCCGGCCCGAAGGTCAGGTTGGGCACGAAGTGGTTGTCCATCACGTCGACATGCACGAAGTCTGCGCTCGGGATCCGGGCGACCTCGGCACCGAGTCGAGCGAAGTCGGCGTTGAGGATCGACGGCGTGATCTGGATTCCCACGATTCCGGAGCCTATCGGTCCTCAGGCGTCCAGTGCCGGTGGGCGGCCGTGTTCGGGCAACACCAATCGGGCGATCTCCCGCAGCGGGCCCACCATGTCGTCCTCTGCGACCGTGACCGATCGGTCGCCGCCGAGATCGAAGGTGTAGCGGTAGCCGTCCGGGACGGGCCGAGACGCAGCCGCGGCGACAGCATGGATGACGGTATCGATGCCGCCGAGGAGGGCCTGCACCTGCGGCACCCGCGGGTCGCCGGAATCCAGGTCGAGTGCCCCGCTGGCCACCTGCCCGAGCAGTCCCCCGCTGCGGCGAACTGTCACCGCGCGCGTTTTGGGGGCGGTGCCAGCCTCGGATCGGGAAGCAGCGGCGTCGAGTACGCCGACGGTGGCCCAGGCATCCTCCACGGCAGCGGCATGGGCCCCTGCGACCGCCAGGGTTGCGCGGGCGAAGGTCGCGAACGTGCAGTCCGGCTCGACCGTCTCGAGCGCAGCGAACCAGATGGTCGCGGTCGTCCAGGACTGTGCCCCGATCGAGGTTGCGGCCAGCGCGAAGGCTCGATTGGGGATGCCGGAGTTGTAGTGGACGCCGCCGTTGTCGTCGCTGGTCACGACATACCCGCTCATATGGTCCGGTTGTGGGTCCTGGCCCAGTCGTGGGTCGTCGTAGGCGGTGCCCGGCGCGATCATCGACCGCAATGCGACTCCGTTGATGCCGGGCACGAAGATGCCCTCCCCGATCAGCCAGTCTGCTTGATCGGCACTCTGCCCGAGATGGTCCTGCTTGACGCACGCCCCGAAGACGTCGGACATCGATTCGTTGAGGGCTCCGGACTGGCCCTGGTAGGTCAGGTTGGCGACGTGTTCGGTGACGGCGTGGCCCAGTTCGTGGGCGCCCACGTCGATCGGGGCGGTCATCGGCCCGAAGACGGTTCCGTCGCCGTCGCCGAAGACCAGGTAGGTGCCGTTCCAGAAGGCGTTGGCGTAGTCGCGGGAATAGTGGACAGTGGCCAACACCGGGGCTCCGGCGTTGTCGAAGGAGTCCCGGCCGAGGTGGTCGGCCAGTCCGGCGAGCGAGGCCTTCACCGCCTCCCACGCCTGGTCGACCGCCGTGTCGCCTGAGGGCGGGTCGGCCTGGGTGCGCACCGGGGTCCCCGGCAGCGAGGTGGTGTTGTTGGCGGTGCTCACCGTCCAGCTGCCGGCGTCGGCTGTCCCGGTGTCGGCTGTCCCGGTGCCGGCTGTCAGAGTCGACCCGGCCAGTCGCTGACCGCGCAACACCGCGTCCAGGGCCAGCGTGCGCGCACACGCGTCGTGCCCGCTGCGCAGGCGCTCCCGGGAGGACGCGGCTTCGAGCAGGTAGGGCGGAATGAATCCTTGGTGGCTCATCGTGACTCCTGTCCGAGATCGGTCGCCGGGCCACGTCCAGTCTGACATTGATCGCCGACGCCCCGCAGCAACCAGTTTCACCGGCCCGACACCGGAGCCCGGCTGGTCGACCCGCTCCCGCGGGACAGGCAGAATGGGGCGGGTGGACAACCCGTTGCTGACGCCCAGCGCCTTGCTCGACCAATACCCTCCGTTCGATCTGATTCGCTGGGAGCACTTCGAGCCTGCGATCCGGGGTGGCATGACCGAGCACCTGGCCGAGATCGAGGCCATCGCCGCGAACCCGGCGCCGGCAACGTTCGCCAACACCATCGAGGCGTTGGAACTCAGTGGCCTGACCCTGGCTCGGGCCAGCCGGATCTTCGACAACCTGGTCTCCGCCGACGGCACGGCCCAGTTCCAGGATCTCGACGAGGCGCTGGCCGGCCCCCGCGCAGCCGCATTCGCCGGCCGACTCGAGGGACCTGGCAGGAATGACCACGATGTTCGAGGAACCTGAGCCTTGAGGCCGACCGCGCGTTCGGGGCGTGGGCACTGGTCGAAGTTCTGCGTCACACCGGAGCAAGGATCGAGGAGGTCCTCGAGATCACCCACCGCTCCTTCGTGTCCTACCGGCTCCCGTCGACCGGTGCGGTGAGGTGATCCCGATGCTGTAGATCACTCCGTCCAAGACGGACAAGGAACGGCTCCTGGTCATCGGCCCCGAGCTCGCGGTCGCGTTCGCCGAGATCATCTCCCACGTCCGTGGCGACAACGAGCGGCTGCCCCGCACCGCAACCAACCTCGGCATGCCTACCATCCGGCTACGACCAAGCGCCGGACAAGGAGGGTGAGCTCGACGCCGGCTTCGTGCCCGCCCAGCGGGGCCGCCGCATCGCTGGACGCACAGCGAGGAGAGTTCGGGCTCCGAGACTCCCGGGAGCCTCAACCCAGGGGGGGTTCGAGTCGACGGCAAGTAGTAGTCATCGGATCATCGAGGGTCATCAGTGCCGGCCACGGGCCCGCAGCGTGGGCAGTCCGAGCGATGACGACGGGCCACTGAGAGTGGTCACGGGCAAGGACGAGGCGCAACCCCGCGTAGGTCACACTGAGGGCTTGCACGGGTGCGCCGTCGATCGCCAACTCGGTGGCAATCCTGGGAGCCTCGTGGAGCTCCTCAAACATCACATCCCAGTCCACGGAGGTTGCACCCAACAGCGATGCATTCTCGGGAGGCATGACCATCGACTGGAACGCCACGGCAAGAACATGGATCCACCACTCCGATGGGTCCTCCAACTCGTGCGGTAACGCGAGCCCGGAGTTCACGAGACCGTAGACCTCGCCCTCGACGCTGCCTAGCCAGGCTTGACCCCGACTTGGTGCCTCGTTGTCGTGTCCATCGACCCCGGCAACGCCGATCACTGTCGGCACCCGAGGTGACTTGGGAGTCCCCTCCTAGGGCCGACGCAGCCGACATGGGGGACCCGGCCTAGATCTGCGTGTAGATGATTTTGCATTGGGGACTTATTCGGAACGTAGTCACGGTCGTTTCGCTACCCGCCACAGCGGGCAAGGTTCCGTAGATGTACTTCTTGACGTTGTCTGGGTTGTTCTCTGCTGCCCCACCCCGGCCCCAGGCGCGGCCGACCGCCTTGTACCAAGCACCCGACGAGCACGATCCTCCGGATGCCCCGTAGCCCCCGGATGCTGTGCTGCACGACGTCGAGTTCGTGCAGGAGTTGTCCAATGCAAAGATCTTCTCCCAGGGGCCCGTTGAACTGTTCGAGATGAAGACATCGACGGACACATCGATGGTTCCTCTGGCCCAGCCCACGGCGTTGGCGCCGACCGAGAAGCTGGCGTTTCCCGGGACGTTGTTGATGAACGCCCTAATCGAGCCGGGTTGCACCGCGTACGCCGGAACAGGGCACAGGATGGAAAGCAAGACGAGCAGGACCGAACCCGTGATTGTGCCTCTGGTGCCCTGAAAGCGCCGTCACGGTCGCGCTTGACGCGCGAAGACCCTGCACGCTGCTTCTGCCGCGTAACTGACATGCTGCCTTCCCTTCCCCGATACGGATCCGCTAGCTCTGCCGGCACAACCTCCACTGGATCGCGTGGAGCGCGGCGCCCTTGGGGCCATAATCCTCACCTGCGTCACTCGAAACCTCAACGTGGGTCGGGGGCGCCTCCCGTCGCAAAGAGCCTGGAGCACGGCGGGGTCCCCTCAGGTCCCCATGCAACGGTTCAGCCTTTGCGCGGCACCTAGGCTTCGCCGATCCCGCGGTCCTCAACGCACACCTGTCAAGTATGGACCGTCAACGCGTCTTCGTCCGGAGGGAGTGGTGCAGAACAGAGTTCGGGCACGTGCTGCACGCGCTGCTCTCGGACTGCACCTACCCACGCACCTCGGAGACCTCCGTGCCTCGCGACTTCGTGGAGTTCCCGTCCCAGGTCAACGAGATGTGGTCCACCTGGCCGGGCATCGTGGACGGCTATGCCCGTCACCACGAAACCGGTGAGGTGGTGCCGGCCGACCTGCTGGAGCGACTTATCGCCGCGACCGGAGACCACGACCCCCGGAACCACCATCGCTGCCGAGGACGTCGAAGCGTTCGAGGCTGCGGCGTTGGAGGGTTACGGGTTGCGCCACCGGCTGGTGCCACCGCGTTATGGCAGCACCAACTTCAAGCACATCTTCGGCGACGCCGAAGGGTACGCCGCCGGCTACTACTCCTACCTGTGGGCCGAGGTGCTGGACGCCGACACCGTCGAGTGGTTCAGGGCCAACGGTGGCCTGACCCGGGAGAACGGCGACCGGTTCCGGTCCTGCCTGCTGGAGAAGGGTGGCACGGTCGACGTGATGGCTGCGACCGCGCAGTTCCTGGGTCGGGTGCCACGGGTGGAGCCGCTGCTCGCCCGCCGCGGCCTACTCTGAATCGCCGGCCGACTCCGGGGCGAGGCTGGTCTCGATGTCGATCAGCGAGCTGATGTCGAAGGGGTGGTCGTCGATGTCTGCGTGCAGGTCGCCGAGCGCGGCGAATCGGTCCGGGACGGTGAAGATGGTGAAGTCGCGCGGGTCGACATCGGGGATCTCCTCCCAGCTGATCGGCGTCGACACCCGCGCATCGGGTAGTCCGCGCACCGAGTAGGCGGCCGCGAGGGTGTGATCCCGAGCGTTCTGGTTGTAGTCGACGAACACCGATGACGGGTCGCGGTCCTTGCGCCACCACGCGGTGGTCACCTCGTCGGGAGCTCGTTCTTCGACCAGGCGTGCAAACGCGTAGGCCGCCTGACGCACCTGGGCGAAGCCGTGGTTCGGGTGGATCCGCACATAGATGTGCAGACCCGTGGAGCCCGAGGTCTTCGGGTAGCCGACTGCGCCGATCTCGCCCAGCACCTCACCGGCCACCCCTGCTACTCGGCGTACCGTCTCGAAGGAACACTGCGGTCCGGGATCTAGGTCGATGCGCCATTCGTCAGGCTTCTCGACCTCGGCGCGTCGGCTGTTCCAGGGGTGAAACTCGACCGTCGACATCTGCACCGCCCAGATCACCGCCCCGAGCTCGGTGACACACAACTCATCGGCGGTGCGGTTCCATCGGGGGAAGTGAAGCTGAACTGTCTCAACCCACTCTGGCGCACCGGCCGGGAGGCGCTTTTGGTGCACCTTCTCCCCGCCCAGCCCCTTGGGGAAGCGGTGCAGCATGCAGGGCCGCTCACCGAGCGCGTTGACGATGCCGGACCCGACCGCGAGATAGTAGTCGACCAGGTCGAGCTTGGTGGCGCCGGAATCGGGGAAGTAGACCCGATCCGGGTTCGTCACCCGGATTGTGCGCAACTCGCCGGCGCCGGAATCGACCTCGACCTCGACCGCGTCCGACGCGCTGGAACCTGCCATGGTCCGAGCCTAGCGAGGTTGGGGTCTCGCCCGATCGCCACTGATCCTTACCACTGCGAAACCTGCCGGTTGCCTCACGGTGGAAGGATTCGACCCATGTCCCACCGAGACGAAACCGTGCCGCGGTCCGCCGAGGTCGAAGAGATCCTCCGAGCGGACCATCGCACGCCCGACGCCTCGGTGTTCGGCGCCAGTGTCGGATCCGACGCCCACCACGCGGCCCTGCGAGCCTCCGTGCGGCACCTGACCACCCTGCTGGGCGAGGCCATCAGCCGGCACAATGGCGTGGAGATGTTGGACCTGGTCGAGCAGGTACGCCGGTTGGCCCGCAGCAGCGACCACGACGATCTCCAGGCCCTGCTGGCCGGGGTCGACGAGGCCACCGCGGTGAACCTGGCCCGGGCCTTCACCGGCTACTTCCAACTGGTCAACACCACCGAGCAACTGCATCGCTGGCGCGAACTCGCCGAGGCGCCCCAAGGTCCGCTTGCGACGACCTTCGACCATATCTCCGAGGCACTCCTGGACGGCACCCTGGACCGAGCCGCCCTCGAGGCGATCTTGGCTCGCATCGAATACCGCCCGGTTTTCACCGCTCACCCGACCGAATCGAGCCGCCGCAGTCTGCTGCTGTTGCGCCAAGAACTCGTTGCCGTGGTCGACTCGCTGGAAGACCCCCGTCGCTGCGCCGCCGACGTGCCGATGCTGGAAGACCGGCTGGCCGAACTGGTCGACCTGATGTGGCAGACCGACGAACTGCGCGTCGCGCGTCCCGAACCCAAGGACGAGGCGCGCAACGCGTTCCACTATCTACGCACCCTGGCTCACGAGGTGGTGCCGCCGTTGCTGGGTGAACTCGACCGCCAGGCGGCCCGGATCGGACTGAGCCTGCCCACCTCGGCGCGACCGCTGCGGTTCGGTGCCTGGGCAGGCGGAGACCGCGACGGCAACCCGAACGTGACTCCTGCGGTGACCTTGGAGATCCTCGGTCTGCAGTATGCCGAGGGCATCGAGACCCTGATCCGGCTGGTCGACGACCTCATCGTCGACCTGACCGCCTCCACCCGACTGGTCACCGCCTCACCGGAACTGGTGTCCAGCCTGGAGGCGGATGCGGTCGCGTTGCCGATCACCTGGGCGACCATCAAGCGGCTCAACGCCGAGGAGCCCTACCGTTGCAAGTTGACCTTCGTCAAGGTCCGTCTGCAACGCACCGCCGAGCGTCTGGCCACCCGTGGTGCCCACCAGGACGGCCGGGACTACCTCGACTTCACCGGGGTCCTGGAGGATCTGGTGTTGATCAGGGACTCGATGCTCGCCGACGGTGATGAGCTGGCCGGCAACGGCACCATCTTGCGGGCCATCCGCACCGCGGTCGCCTTCGGCGCCGGTCTGGCCACCCTGGATGTGCGTGAGCACTCCGAGAAACACCACGCCGCCGTCGCCTCCCTGCTGAACCGGGTGGGAGCCTTGGAGACGCCGTACGACGACCTCGACCTCGACGCTCGCACGGCACTGTTGGCTGCCGAGATGGCCAACCGGCGACCGCTGACCGGCATCATCCGCGACAACCTGTCCGTCGAGGCCGCAGCCAGTCTCGACCTGATGGACACCATCCGGGTCGCCCAGGAGACCTACGGACCCGACGTCATCGAGACCTACATCATTTCGATGACCCACCACGTCGACGACCTGTTCGCGGTGGCGATCCTGGCTCGCGAGGCCGGACTGCTCGACCCGGGCAGCGCGGACGAACCTGCCAGCGCCCGTATCGGCATCGCTCCGTTGTTCGAGACCGTCACCGAACTTCAGAGCGCCGGGCCACTGCTGGACGCTTTGCTCTCCGAGCCGACCTACCGGCGAATCGTGGCCGCCCGCGGCGATGTGCAGGAGATCATGCTGGGCTACTCCGACTCATCCAAGGGCGCCGGCATCGCCGCCTCCCAGTGGCAGATCCACCGTGCCCAGCGCGGCCTGCGTGACGTCGCCCGCAAGCACGGGGTGGTGCTGCGGCTCTTCCACGGGCGAGGCGGATCGGTCGGTCGGGGGGGCGGGCCGACGGCTGAGGCCATCATGTCGCAGCCCTACGGCTCCCTGGACGGGCCGATCAAGATCACCGAGCAGGGTGAGGTCATCTCCGACAAGTACTCCCTGGCGGGTCTGGGCCGGTTGAACCTCGAGGGAGCGCTGGCGGCGGTCATCGAAGCCACCGCGCTGCACCGGACCTCACTGCTGCCGGCCGATGTGCTCGGCGAGTGGAATCAGGCGATGGACGTGGTCGCCGGCTCGGGCCAGACTGCCTACGAGGCACTGGTAGCGGACGCGTCGTTGGTGCCGTTCTTCGTTGCGGCCACCCCGGTCAACGAACTCGGCAAACTCAACATCGGGTCCCGCCCCTCCAAACGCCCCGGCGGTGAGGGTGGCCTCGATGACCTGCGGGCCATCCCGTGGGTGTTCGGCTGGACCCAGGCCCGGATCAACGTGCCCGGCTGGTTCGGGGTCGGCTCGGGCCTGGCGGCGGCCCGAGAGGCCGGGCTGTCGGCCACCCTGAAAGAGATGTATGGCTCCTGGGCGTTCTTCCGGACCTTCATGTCGAACGTGCAGATGACGCTGTCGAAGACAGACCTCGACATCGCGGCGGGCTACGTCGCCACGTTGGTCGAGGCCGACCATCAGCACATCTTCGACATCATCCGGGCCGAGCACGAACGCACGGTTGCCGAGGTGTTGGCGGTGACCGGTCAGGACGTGTTGCTCCAGGCGGCTCCGGTGCTGCAGGGCACCCTGGCCCTGCGCGACGCCTACCTGACCCCGTTGCATGCGCTACAAGTCTCGGTCATCAGACGAGTCCGTGCCCTGGGCGAAGATGCGGCCGCCGACACCGACCTGGAACGCGCGCTGCTGTTGACCATCAATGGCATCGCGGCTGGCCTGCGCAACACCGGCTGAGCGAAGACTCAGTGCTCGGCGGCGAGCGCCCCCGCGAATCCGAGCATGACCACACCGACCGTGCCGTCGATGCCGCGCCGGAAGCCCGCCTTCGAGATCAGGTCCCGGGCTGTGGA
>JBPPMQ010000109.1:0-47626 GCA_051306135.1 Nocardioides sp.
ATGCGGACCTCGGTGAACTCCGGCTCGGGCTGGCCCTTGAACTCGGCCACCGCCTCTCCGACCAGGCGAACGTAGAGGTCGAAACCGACGTCGGCGATGTGGCCGGACTGCTCCCCACCGAGGAGGTTTCCAGCACCCCGGATCTCCAGGTCCTTCATTGCGATGGCCATCCCTCCGCCCAGGTCGGAGTGTTGGGCCAAAGTCGCGAGCCGTTCGTGGGCCGTTTCGGTGAGCGGCTTGTCCGGTGGGTAGAGGAAGTAGGCGTAGGCACGCTCCCGCGAGCGCCCGACCCGGCCACGCAACTGATGCAACTGACTCAGTCCGAGCATGTCGGCACGCTCGATGATCATGGTGTTGGCGTTGGAGACGTCCAGTCCCGATTCGACCAGAGTGGTGCAGACCAGCACGTCGAAGCGCTTCTCCCAGAAGTCGAGCATCACCTGCTCCAGTTGACGCTCGTTCATCTGGCCGTGCGCAACGGCGACCCGAGCCTCCGGCACCAGTTCGTGCAGTCGCGCGGCGGCTTTCTCGATCGACTGCACCCGGTTGTGGATGTAGAACACCTGGCCGTCGCGAAGCAGTTCGCGGCGGATCGCCGCGACCACCGAGCGGTCCTCGTAGGAGCCGACATAGGTCAGCACCGGATGGCGTTCCTCGGGCGGGGTGGTGATCACTGACATTTCTCGGATGCCGGTGACCGCCATCTCCAAGGTGCGTGGGATCGGCGTCGCCGACATCGACAACACGTCGACTGCGGTGCGCATCCGCTTGAGTTGTTCCTTGTGCTCCACCCCGAAGCGCTGTTCCTCATCGACGATGATGAGGCCCAGATCCTTGAATCGGAGGTCGGGGTTGAAGAGCCGGTGGGTGCCGACCACGATGTCCACACTGCCGTCGGCCAGGCCGGCCACCACCTCGCGCGCCTCGGCGTCCGACTGGAATCGGCTCAATGACCTCACCGTGACCGGGAAGCCACTCATCCGTTCGTTGAAGGTCGCCGAATGCTGCTGCACCAACAATGTGGTCGGCACCAGCACCACCACCTGTTTGCCGTCCTGAACGGCCTTGAACGCGGCCCGAACCGCGATCTCGGTCTTGCCGTAGCCGACGTCGCCACAGATCAGCCGATCCATCGGCACCGTCTGCCTCATGTCGGCCTTGACCTCATCGACCGTGGACAACTGATCCGGGGTCTCCTGATAGGGAAAGGCGTCCTCGAGTTCGCGCTGCCATGGGGTGTCCGGACCGAAGGCGAAACCCTTGGTCGCCTGGCGGGCGGCATAGAGCTTGATCAGTTCGGCAGCGATCTCGCGGACCGCCTTACGGGCCCGTCCCTTGCGCTTGGCCCAATCCGCACCGCCGAGTCGGTCCAGGCTGGGTTGCTCGCCGCCGACATAGCGGGTCACCTGGTCCAGCGCGTCGGCCGGCACATAGAGCCGGTCGGGCGGGTGCCCCTTCTTGGATGCGCCGTACTCGAGCAGGAGGTATTCGCGAACAGCGCCGCCGACTTCGCGCTGCTTCATTTCGATGAAACGACCCACCCCGTGCTGTTCGTGCACCACGTAGTCACCCGGCTTGAGTTCGAGCGGGTCGATGGCGCGCTTGCGTCGAGTCGGCATCCGCCCCATGTCGCGGGTCTGGGTGCGCGTGCCGGTGATGTCCTCGCCGGTGATCACCGCGAGATGGATCCCGGGCAGTACCAGGCCGAACCGCAGGTCGCCGACCAGCACCCCCAGCGCCTCACCGACCAGCAGGTCGGCCTCGGTCAGCGCCTCCACAGTGCGTTGGGCCGGGCCGTGTGCCGGCTGCACGATCTGCACCGTCCAACCGTCTTCGTGTAAACGCCTGACCTCGGCCACAGCGGCCTGCACGTCGCCACGGAAGCCGTCGATCCCGCTGGCGGACACAGTCAGCGTCGGCACCCCCGCGGTGGGTTCGACGTCGTCGGTGTCGATGCCGAACGGGCTCAGCGACCACCACGACTGACCGCGCCGCAGTGCATGTAGGCGCACGTCTTCAAGTTCGTGGTAGCTGGCGGTCGACAGGTCGACCGGCGCGGAGCCACCACCCGCAGCGGCAGCCCAGGAAGCAGCGAGGAACTCCTCGCTGGTGGCCACCAGGTCGTGGGCGCGTCGACGGACCCGTTCGGGGTCGAGCACCATCACGTGGGTGTCGGTCGGCAACACGTCGACCAGCATTTCGAGGTCGTCGACGAGCACCGGGATCAGGGCCTCCATGCCTTCCACTGCTATGCCGGCGGCGATCTTGTCGGTCAACTCGAGCAGTTGTGGATGGGCAGACCCCAGATCGCCGGCCCGGCGGCGGACCTCGTCGGTCAGCAACAGTTCCCGGCATGGTGGCGCCCAGAGGCGGTCCACCGGCTCCAGGCCACGCTGGTCGGCGACCGAGAAACTGCGGATCTCCTCCACCTCGTCGCCCCACCACTCCACGCGCAGCGGGTGCTGGGTAGTCGGCGGGAAGACGTCGACAATGCCGCCGCGGACGGCGAACTCGCCGCGCTTGCTGACCAGGTCGACCCGGGAGTAGGCGGCGTCGGCCAGGGCGGTGACGACCTTCTCCAGCGCAACGCTCTGTCCGGGCTCCAGATCGACCCCCTCCAGGTCTCCCAGTCCCTTGACCTGGGGCTGGAGCACGCTGCGCACCGGCGCAACGATGACCTGGAGCGGACCGTGGCTATGGGGGTGCGCAATGCGTCGCAACACTGCGAGGCGCTGGCCGACGGTGTCCGAGCGCGGGCTGAGCCGCTCGTGCGGCAGGGTTTCCCAACTGGGGTAGTAGCCGACGGTGTCCGGGTCCACGAAGCTGCCCAATTCGGCGACCAGGTCCTCAGCTTCGCGGGTGGTGGCTGTGACTACCAGGATCGTCCGCTGTGCTCGCGCAAGCCCCTCGACGAGGAATGGACGCAATGCCACCGGCCCGGTCAGGTCGAGGGAGCGTTGGATGCCAGCGTCGGCGAGTACGCCGGCCAGGGTCGGCTCGGCCGACACCAAGTCGGCCAGAGGCTTCAGGGCGGGTGACATCAGAACTCCCGAGGATCAGGCCCGAGGATCAGGGCAGGGCAGCACGAACGGCCCGAGTCCGATGGAACCGGGGTGCGCGTCGAAGTCTAGTTCGCCCTCCCGACAAGCGGGATTTCCTGAGGGGTCCGGCGGGGAGAAGGCCGCGGAGCGCACGCCCCGGGCGGACCCGGCCGATCAGCGCGGGTCGGCCACGCGTCCGATGAACAGCGGTGCGCCGAAGGCTAGGTCGTGGATCACGAACCAGAACGGCTCGTCGAGGACCACCTCGCCCAACAGCATGGGCGCACTGGTCTCCCCGACCACCACTGCGGTGGCGGCCGCCGCCTCGGTGCCGTGTTGGTCCGCGGCTATGAAGACCTGGTGGAACACGTCGGTGATGACCAGGTCCCTGGTCCCGGTCATGGCAGAGAAGTCCGCGTCGGCGAAGGGTGCCGTCATGCCGATCGCCTTCAACGGGTCAGTGAGCCCGGTGTCCGACCGGAAGGTCCAGGTGGGCATGGTGAGGTGCACGCTGCCGACCTCGATAGCCGAAAGGATCTGTGGCAACCGGGCCACGGGGTCCTGGGCTGACTTGACCAGTGTCATCGCCAGGGTGTTGTCGGCGTACGGCAGTTGAGCGGCCTGCCAGCTGGATCCGTCGATCGAACCTTCCGCATAGCCGGCCGTCTTCGGCATCGCCACCATCCGAGGAACCTGGACCGTCTCTCCCGAGGCCAGGGTGAAGTCGCCATCGGTGGGATCGGGAAACTCCTCCAGCCACGGAGCCTTGAAGTAGAGGGCGTTGACCAAGCTCAGTCGGGTATCGGGAGTGACGCCGCCCTCCGGGACGATCTCGGGGATCCGGTCATGGGTCCGGACAGCGGTCCAGGAGTTGATGGCAGCCCGGGCCTGTTCGGTGGCACCGAGGTAGTCCACCAGTTCGACTCCGGCTCCGTAGTTGGCGGCCAGCGAAGTCAGGAACGGCTCGAGGAACTCGTAGTCGCGCTGAGCGAATAGTTGGTTGGCCGAGTCCAGGGCGATCTGCTGGCCGGTTGAGGTCTCCCCCGCCAGCGCCTCGATGGACTGGGTCAGCGCGTTGAGCCCAGCGTTGAGCCCTTCGAGGTCGTCGGCCTCTAACGCCGCCAGCATCTGGTTGCGTGTCTGCCCTACAGCGCCGTTGGCGGTCATCGCCAACGCGACGGCGATCGAGAACGGCGACAGCGAGAGATTGGAACCGGTGTCGGACTGAGCCCACAGCGCAGCCCCCAGTCCGTGCATGCCGGCCACCGCAGCGGCGATCGCGGTGGGATCCGGTTCAGCCCTGGCTACGTCGACCGAGACGAGGTCCATGCCACTGCCGGAACGCTCGCCTTCCGGGTCGGATCCGCAAGCAGCCAGGGTCGGAGTCGCTGCGAGCGCAGCGAGTAGAACGAGCAGGTTCCGGCGGGTCAACCAACCGGGACTCACGGTGTCGGTCATGCAGGTTGGACGCGCCGTCGCGACCGGCGGTTCCCATCGGACACATCATGATCAGCCGAAGCGGCCGTTGACATAGTCGGCGGTGCGCTCATCCTGTGGCGCTGAGAACATCGCGTCGGTGTCGCCGTGCTCCACGATGACTCCGGGGGTGCCCTGAGCAGCCAGGAAGAAGGCACACTGGTCGGAAACTCGTGCTGCCTGCTGCATGTTGTGGGTGACGATGACGATGGTGACCTCACGGGCCAGGTCGACCATGGTCTCCTCGATGACCCGGGTCGAGGTCGGGTCCAGGGCCGAGCAGGGCTCGTCCATCAGCAGAACTCGAGGCTTGATCGCCAACGAGCGCGCGATGCACAGACGCTGTTGTTGACCACCGGACAGTCCCCCGCCGGGGGCATCGAGGCGGTCCTTGACCTCATTCCAAAGCCCACCGCTGTTCAGACACGCTTCGACCAGGTCGTCCTTCTCGGACTTGCCGGCCTTGGTGCCGGTCAGTTTCAAACCGGCCAACACGTTTTCCCGGATCGACATCGCGGGGAACGGGTTCGGCTTCTGGAAAACCATCCCGATCGAGCGTCTAGCGTCGATGAGACGCTTGGAGGGGTCGTAGATGTCCTCCCCGTCCAACAGCACCTGACCGGCCAACTGCGCCGAGGGCACCAGTTCGTGCATCCGGTTGAGGATCCGCAGAAACGTGGACTTGCCGCAGCCGGAGGGCCCGATGAGCGCCGTGATGCCTCCGGCTCTCATAGTCAAGGAGACCCGGTCGAGCACCTTGTGCTTGCCGAACCACGCGGTGATCTCCTCGGCACGCAACTCGGCTAGACCGACACCGGGCGCCGCGGCGTAACCGTGTTCGGAGGCGGCCGGGATCAGGCTGGTGGAGTCGTCGGAGATGGTCATCGGCGTTCTTTCAGATCAAGGGGTGGTGCGGTGGGTCGCGCTGGCCGGCGGGCGTATCGCCCGCCGGCCAGCGCTGGTGTCACTTGACGGACTTGATGGTGAAGGACTTGGTGGCCTTCAGCACCGAAGCGCTGCCCGCGTAGGTGATCTTGAGGGTGTGCTTGCCCTTGTTGAGCTTGGGCAGGGTGAGCTTGACCTTGCCTGCCTTGAGGTTTCCCTTCACGAGGGTCTTCTTGCCCTTGGTGATGGTCACCTTGCCTTTGGCGGTCGTGCCGGCGGCCTTCACCTTGACGGTGCCGACGGCCTTCTTGTTCACGTTGATCTTGGCCGGGAACGACTCCGAGATGGTGCCCTTGACCGCGATGGTTGCGTTCAGGTCGGGGGCGTCGGCCTCGTCGAAGGCCGAATCGACGGTCGGCGTGAAGTGGGCGCTGTAGGTGTGCTTGCCAGCGGTGGCACCGGTGATCCGCCACGAGGCAACACCGGAGACAACCGCGGCCGAGCCGAGCTCGGTAGCACCCTCAGAGAAGGTCACGGTGCCTTGGGCAGCGGCCGGCGACAGGGTCGCGTTCAGGGTGAGCGCACCCGCGGCCGGGTTGGACGTCGACAGGGTGACGGTCGGGACGGTCAGCGAGGTGACCAGGTTGGTCGTGCCGCCCGCGCCGACCTGGGTGCCGCAGGCGCCGCCGCCGGTGGGGGCACGAAGCTGCTCGAATCCCTCGTCCTCGATGATGGCTTTGCCCGGCTCGGAGCACAGGTAGCCGTCGGGGCCGAAGATGCCGCTCAGGACCGGGCCGAGGGTCGCGTCAGACAGGCTGGCCACGCGGACCACGTTGTAGACCGCCCGGGCAGCCTCGAAGCCGTCCAGCAAGGAGACGGTCGTCGGGTAGACCGTGCGCTGCCGGGCTGCGGAGAACGGCGCGACGGCGTTGATCGGGTCGTTCGCCACGGGCGTGCCCTCGGAGAAGCAGGAGGCACCGTCGCCGGCGTGGAAGATGCAGTCGTTGTTCTCGTAGACGCCCTGGACCACGCCGGGGGCGATGGTGACAGCGGTTCCGCCGTTCGCTGCCTTGAGGGTCGACTCGAAGAACGAGCGCGTGCCCGACCCGGATTGCGGGAGGTATGCCTTGATCGGGGCGGTGACGCCGCCGAGCTGGTTCCAGTTGGTGTAGGTGCCGTTGTAGATGCCGAGCACCTGCGCGGTGGTCAGTGAGTCAGGGGCATTGGAGCCGGGAGCAACCGCCATCAGGAGGGAGTCCTTGGCGAAGGGGAACGAGGTCAACGCACCGGTGGTGCCGCCGGCCGCTTGGGAAGAGCTCAGCGCTGAGGACGACCGGGCGAAGGTGACGTCGGTGTTGTTCACCGCGGTGGAGCCGTCGGAGTACAGCGTGCGGATCCCGGCGCCGGAGCCGACGGGACGGGGGATCGGCGCGGAGCCGCTGCGCAGGACGATGTCGGCCGTGCCGGCGACGTCGAACGACGCCATCAGCGGGGCCGAGGTGTTCTTGCCGGTGTTGTAGTCCGCCGACAGGGCGTTCATGAGAAGTTCGGTGGTGTCCGAACCGACTCCGACGATGTCGTTGGCGTCGGGGACGAAGGACGGGTCGGCGTGCGCCGGGGTGGCGATGGTGGACACCGCGGTAGCGGCCACTGCCGAGATGGCGAGGCCGGACAGAACAGAGCGAATTGACATCTGTGTCTTTCTCCTGATGAGTGATGGTGCCGGTGTTGGCATTGACTCTTACTGCTTGCTTGGTGCGTTGAACTGGTGGTGCGTCGAACTGGTGGTGCGTTGTTTCAGATCAGGTTGGGCAGCAACCGCATCACCACATCCGTGGTCACCCAGGACAGGGCAATCACCACGGGTGCTGCCACCACCCACACGAGTGCTGCCGTCCATCTCTGACGTGCGGCGATGACCAGTAGCGTCATCGCCAGGAGCAGGGCCAGGCACAGGGCCAACAGGGGACGTGCCCCTTGGTCCGTTGCCATCGCCAACTCCGAATCGGGGACCGCCAGGGGCCTGCCTGACGGTGCGGGGAATCCTTTGCTCGACTCGGCGTCCACATAGATCGAGGTGCCGGGTGACAAGGCGCCGAACCGGCCACTGCCCTCGGCGGTGACCAGTGCGAGCCGAGCTGTTCCCGGCTCGGCCGGCTGTGGCAACGGGTCACCGTCGCGTCGTATGCCGGTCACGACGAATCGGATTTCACCTTGGCCGCTGGTCACCTCGATCAGGTCGCCGACCTGGAGTGCCGGGAGGTCCTTGAACGGGGCGCCGTAGGTAGCCGCCCGTCCCATCACCACGGAGGTGCCGACCTGACCCGGTATGACGGTGTTGCGCTGGTGGCCCGGTCCGCCAAGCAGGTCCCCCGAGGCAGTCCCCTCGGTGACGACCTGCTGCAGATCGAGGGCGGGAATGGTGATGACCGCGACCGGATCGCCGACCGGAACCACCGGCCCGACGGGCCCGACGGCCTGGGAGGCGTTGGCGCGGAACTCGGCGTACAACAGCTCTTGGGCGCGGTCGGCAGAGAGCTGGCTGAACCAGATCAGATGCATCGCCATGTAGCCGCAGACCAAGGCGAGCATCGTCAGCGACGTGCTGATCACGATCCACACCGACTCGTTACGGTCGATCTGCCCGGTTGGCGCAGGCCGGGTGGGCTTGGGCGTCTGGACCGGCGGGGCGACGGTTGCGGTCATGGCCGGCCCCGCAACGGCATCACGACGAACCGCAGCACGATGCTGGCCAGTCCGGTGCCGATGCCGATCAGCAGCAGACCAGGCATCAGGTTTCCCCCGACTTTCGACGAGGCGGCGACGGTCGGTGGCATCTGGGTCTCTGCGGGTTCGACCTCAGTGGGCTCGGCCGACGGGGCCTGCGCACTCGGCTCCTGGGTCGCTCCGGGTTCCGGAACCGGATCCACGACCGGCGGTGGCGGCTGCATCGGTGTCGGGGTCGGCGTCGGGGTCGGCGTCGGGGTCGGCTCGGGCTGCTGAGTCTCGGCGACCGGTTCCTCCTGCGCCTCGATCAGATCGGCCACGGTCTGGGCAGTGTCATACAACGACTCGGTAACTCCGCTGTCGACCATGGGCAGGAAGCCGCCGGGCAGTTGACCGTTGCCGTTGCCGGGCCGTTGGCCCTCGGTGGTGGCGACGCGGATGAACTGGGCCACCTTGGCGGCGTCGCTGGCCGGGGTCAGATTGCTGAGTTTCGCAGCCGTGTAGACGACCATCGTGCCGGGATAGGCCTTGCCCGCACCTTTGCGGACCTCTGCCTGGTCCATGACCCAAGGGTCGACGTCCCGGTCCTGGGTCATCAACCCGACGCCGGCCTTGAGGGAGTCTAGGGTGGGCTCGACGTAGCGCCCTTCGGTGGTCTCCAAGCCTGCGGTGGTGATGCCGTAACGGGCTGCGTCACCGAGGCTGACCACGCCGAGCATGAACCGGCTGCCGTAGCCCTGCGGCGACTTGCGACCCATCTTCCAGATCCCGGTTTCGATGTCGAGGTCGCAGCGGGTCTGGACGTTCGGCCAGGCGTCGATCAGGGCCTGGGAGATGGTGTTCATGGTGCTCACCGGGGCCGCCAACTGGTGCAGGTAGACCGACGGGTTGTCGTCCAGGCAGGGGTCGTTGGTGTCGGGGATGTAGTCGTCTTGCAGAGGCCACACGTCGACCGGCAGCGAGATCTTGGCGTAGGTCGGATTGACCTTCATTCCCCAGGGGTCCGCCTGGCCGTTGATGAAGGCCATCGCCTCGGCGTCGTGGGCGATGTAGTCGGTGATCTGGTTGATCACGTCCGACGCTGTGGACAGATTGAGCAGCACTGCGCCGGCCTCCTGGTCGGGGAGCAGGTGGGCCGGGTCATCGAACAGTTCCGGGTTCAGCTTCTTGAACTCCGGGTCACTGACCAGGGTCCACGGGTTGTCCTTCATGCCCGGGTGGCCCGCACCGATGGCCGAGCCGGGATAGGACAACGTCATCAGTTTCGCGAGCAGGCGGGCGTTGAGGCGCAACTCGGTGTACTCACCGGCGTTGTTGGGCTGGTCGATGACATACCCGATGCCGAATCCAGTCACTGCCGTCGGTGCGTAGCCGATCGGGTCGGTGCCGATATTGGTGTGCTCACTGGACACCTCGGCGGCGGGCGCGAAGCCCGACGACATCTGCTGCCACCCGGCGGCATCGCTCATCACGTTCATCTGGAACTTGAAACGGTCCTTGCGCAGGCAGTACGCCGGCGCCCACTGCAGCGCGGCCTGGGAGAGAAGTTCGGAGCCGTAGAATCCGGTCGGCGCCCGGCTGTCGAGCAGGTCGCAGGTGTCCGGCGGTAGCCCGAAGGTGATCGGGATGACGAACCGGTTCTCCCAGTTCGACGCGGTCCACCACAATGCCGGGGAGACGGCCGCAGAGACGCCGAGGTCCTGATAGTTGTTGGAGCCCCTGGTCCACGACCCGGTGTTGCGACACGAATTGTCCAGCAGTTTGTCGGTGGTCGGCGAGCCGGCCGGCGCAGGGGCCTGACAGGAAACCCCGCTGATCGGGATCACCACGATCGAGCACTGCACCTTGTTGCTGCAGCCCAACGACGGCAGTTCGACGTTGCTGCGCACCTCGAACTTGATCTCTGCTTTGCCGTCGGTGTCGGTGAAGGCGGCCAGCTCGGCTGCCGGGTAGGCCGAGTCGGCGGAGGCGTCGGGAGGCATGTCGTTGGTCTTCGAACCGTTGCCGCAGGCCGGGTAGACCGTCCCGGTGACCGAGACGTAGGGCGTCAGGTGGGTGTAGGTGCCGGGCTGTTGTGCGTCCGGGCAGGCCTCGGCGGCGTCCTGCGGCAGACCGACATACTGCTCTCGGTCCTCGGCGGCCGCTGCCACGTCCCGGATCCAAGCTGCGCTGGTCGGATCGGCGCCCACCCTGGACCGCTGGGCGGCCGAGGAGGTGAAACAGGTCTCGGGCCTTACCTGATCGCCGGTGCCGCGGCATTGCAGGATGACCACCGGGTATTCCTGGTTGAGCCCCTTGACGCCGTACGGGTTGGGCACCCGTGCGGCGCTGGGGATTGCGCCCTTCCAGGACACCACCACCCGCTCGCGGCCACGCAGGTTCGTGGTGTGGTCAGCCGAGACGGTCATGGCATAGGGCCGACCGGTGTTCGGGTTGAGGAACGAGGTCGAGGTGCCGTCGGTGTTCTCCCAGCGTCGTTCGATCGTCTGGGTCTTGGTCCAACTATCGGTGGCCGGCGCAGCCCGCAGGGTGACTCCGGGCACGGTCTCACCGGTGGCGCTGGTAGGCGAAAGCACCAGCCCGACTCCGGCGCCGATGAGCGACACCGCGATCAGGGAGAGCACCGCCTGGGGGCCGCGGCGCTGCATCAGGTGACGCATCATCGGGCCATCCCCCGTCGACGCAGGGCGACCACGAGCAGACCGGGGAGCAACACCAGTCCAAGGAGTTCGAGCACGGCCACCCAGCCGAACGCGTTGCGATCGACATCGCGGTCCTCGGCCAAGGTCACTGAACTCGCATAGATCGCCGCAGCTGCCGGGTCCTCGGAGACCGGGATCCCGGTGGCCGGATCGTAGACGACCTCGCCGGTGCCCGGATCGACCTGGGTGCCGCCTCCTGCGCCGTTGGCGCCTGCTCCACCGCCGGTGGTCGTCGTCGCGCCGTCGGGGCCCGTGTTGGTATCGGTACCGGGGTCGGTACCGGGGTCGGTACCTGTGCCGGTTCCACTGCTCGGATCCGTGGTCGTGGTGCCCACCGAATCCCCGCAGGGGCCGGCGCCGACCTTGTCGCACGCCTCGGGCATGGGTGCCTTCTGCGCGAGCACGTTCTTGTTCAGGTTCGTGCCATCGAAGGTCGGGTTCCCGCAGCTGCGCACGTCACGGTCCGACAACTGCACAGACTTGTCCGCAGTCCTCAACCGGGCCAGTTGGGAGAACCCGGCCTGCACCAGGTTGAGTGGCAGCGGTGAGTAGCCGTAGGCACCGGCCTTCGTCTGACCCGTGCACAGCGAGTAGTACATGAAGTCGGCGAGGGTCTGCCTCTTCGAGGTGGTCATGGTGTCGTCGTCGGTGCCGATCGGGATGACCATGTAGGAGTACGACGAGATCGGATAGGCCCGCGGATCGGGGTTGGAGTAGACCTTCGACAGGTCCTGGGTGAGGTAGAGCGGGTTCGACATCGGCAGATCGGTGCGCACGGTCGCCTTGGTCAGCCCCACAGCGGTCGCATATTGGGTCGGCTCGACGTAGTAGCCGGACTTGTTGAGCACCTTGACCACCGGAAACGGCTTTCCGTCGGCTGCGGTCGCATTGAGGGGGTAGGAGTACTCCACATAGCCGATCGACCCGTTGCCGTTGGCTGAGGCGATGGTGTTCATCACCTGGTCTGACCCGTTCTGGCTGATCATGTTGGTGCCGGCCTTCTTCGGGTAGTACGAAGTGAGGCCGGACTTGCCGAAGTACGGCCGCCAGATCGATGGGTAGACCGCATCCAGCCAGGAGGTGAACTGGGCGGTGGTGCCTGACCCGTCAGCCCGGACCACCGGAGTGATCGGCAGGTCCGGGAACGAGCGGCCGTTGTTGTCCTTGGTGATGGCCGGATCGTTCCAGTTGGTGATCTTGTTGGTGAAGATCGCCGCGATGGTGTTTCCGCTGAGGCGCAGATTGCGCACCATCTGGCCACCGACCTGGAGTTGGTAGGTGAACGAGGTGCCACCCGCGACGATCGGCAGGTAGGCGTACTGGCGCCCGTTGCTGGTGTCTGCCTGACCGTTCTCGTCCTTGCCCTGGTAGGGAATCTCGGAGATCGCGAAGTCGACGGCGGCGGGCCGGGCGAACTGCTGACGGCCCTTGGTCGAACCCCCACCGGTGTAGACCACCTGGATACCGTTGGCTGACACGTCGGCGATCCACTGGTCGACGATGTTCTTGGACCAGGTCGATCCGGAGCCTTGGATCTGCACGTAGGGACACTGCTTGTTGCCGTTGACGACGATCTCCGATCCTGCGCATCCGCCGGCGTCGGCATGCGCGGGAGTGGCGGGCACGACGGACAGACCGGCGAGGCCGAACAGGGCAGCCACCCCGAGGACGAGAATGCGGACGAGGCGGGCGGTCACGGGGTGCTCCTGGATTTACGTGAAGTGAACTGGAGGCGAAGGGTCCGCAGGATCGAGGTGCGGGGGTCGCGATACTTCTTGGGTCGCGCCAGCAGGCGAGCGATGACGAAGAGGATGAGCACCAGACCGAGCAGCACGGTGGCGGCGCCGAAACCTCGGTTGATCGCGGTCGGCTCACCACTGCGTACCGTCTCGTAGATGAACAGCGGCAGCGAGTTCATCACCTCCGACGGGTTGAGGGTCAAGAACGTCGAGGCGCCCGAAGTGAGCAGGACCGGACTGGTCTCGCCGACGCCCCGGGCGACGCCGAGAATGACGGCGGTGGCCAGTCCCGGGCGGGCCGTTGGCAGCACCACGTGCCACACGGTGGCCCAGCGGCTCGCCCCCAACGCCAAACTCGCCTCCCGCAGACTGCCGGGCACCACGCGGAGCACCACGTCGGAGGCGCGAGCGATGATCGGCAACATCATCACCGCGATCGCGAGTGATGCCGCCAGACCGGAGAGTTGGTAGCCCAGCGCCTTGATGAAGAAGGAGTAGATGAACAGGCCGGCCACGATTGAGGGCAGCGCCGTCATCGCCTCGACCACGGTGCGCACGAGTTGGGCGAACCGGCCGCCGACCTCGGTCATGAAGACGGCCGTGCCGATGCCCAGCGGCAGGGTGATCGCAATGGCGATGCCGAGTTCGATGAGAGACCCGGTGATGGCGTGCAGGATGCCGCCCTGAGCGAGCGGGTCGGCCGGCGCCACCCCGTTCATGTCCTGGGTGAAGAAGTTGAGGTGGGCGACCGCATCCCAGCCACGCACGACGGTGAACGCCACGGTGCTGACCAGGGCGGCGCCGACGACCAGTGCACCGCCGGTGACCACCGAGGCGGCCAGTCGGTCGCGGACCTCGACACCGGTGCTGGTCATGGCGGTCAGCACCGCGGTGACCAGCAGACCGGTCAGGAACCAGATCACCAGGAACCAGGCGGTCCCCGGCAGCGGCAGGATTCGCTGCGTGATCAGCCAGGTGATGGCCAGCGCCGAGAACCAGGCACCGAAACGGACGAACTTCTCGTCTGCGGTCAGCCGGCCCAGGCTGGCCAACGGCACCGACGGCGGTGCGTCGTCGTCCAGAACAGGCAGGAAGGTCGTCATGCCGGCACCCCCGTCGACGTCGGTCGGCACTGGTTCATGCGTCTGCGTCCACTCCGGAGCGGCTCCGGTTGACGATGATCGAGGCGAGGGTGTTGATGCCCAGGGTGATCATGAACAGCACGAATCCCGCGGCCAGCAGAGCGGAGAGTTGGGTTGGGCTGGCGTCGCCGAATCGACCAGCGATCAGGGCGCTGACCGAGTTGCCGCCGATCTCCAGGGGTCGGAATTTGAGCACGAACTCGGGGCTGATGATCAACAGCACCGCGATGGTCTCCCCCAGCGCGCGCCCGAGGCCGAGCATCGAGCCGCCGATGATGCCGCCGCGCCCGAACGGGATGACAACCGCGCGGATCACGCCCCATTTGGTCGCACCCAGGGCGAGGGCGGCCTCCTTCTCGCCGGGCGGGGTCTGGCTGAACACCTGACGCATCACGGCGGCCGCCATCGGCAACACCATCATGGCCACCGCGATGCCGGCACAGAACGCGCTGGCGGTGTATCGGATCATGTAGGGCACGGGGGCGTGCGGGTCGACGCCGTCGACCTGGAAGAACGGCAGCCACCCCAGGTGCAGGTTGAGGAAGTGTGCGAAGTCGGCGGCGTGAGGCATCACCAAGAAGAAGCCCCACAAGCCGTAGACGATCGACGGGATCGCCGCCATCAGGTCGAGCAGTGACACCAACGTCGGGCGCAGCCAGACCGGCGAGTACTCGGCAATGTAGAGCGAGACCGTGATCGACAGCGGGAAAGCGATCGCCATCGCCACAATGGCGATGGTGAAGGTGCCGACCAGGACGCCGGCGATGCCTAGGACGTTGCGCTCAGGGGACCAGTCGGTCTCGGTGAAGAAGCTCAGGCCGTAGGTCTGGATGGTCGGCACGAACCGCAGGCCGAGAAAGATCGCGACCCCGCCGGTGATCACGAGCACCGAGGCACCGACGATCCGAGCGCCGTGCGCAAAGACGGCGTCGGCACCGGTCGGGGTGCGAGAAATCGGCCGTGGGGCCACCTGCTCGGCACCCGAAGGCGGCGCCGATTGAGGCATGACGGTCAAATGCGGTCCCTACCAGGATGTTCCGAGATCCAGCGAACGCAGTGAGTGTGGAGATCTCGTTCGACCAACAAGACGTCGATCGGTGAACGGTAGGGAAATGCCGGGTTCTATTTCAGGGTGAAATCACAGGCGCACCCAACCTGGCTCTCAGGAACGGGACGAGTCGGACTCAGACGCGGCTAGTTCGCGCTTCCAGGCCCGGAAGGTTTCCTCGGTGCGTCCACGGCGCCAGTAGCCGGAGACGGACACGTCGTCGCGGGGGATTCGAAGGTCCGTGAACAGCCAGGGCCGAATCTCGTGCATCACCGTCTGTGCCTCACCGTGGACGAAGACCTGCACTCGCCCCGGTCGCCATGCCAGCGCCTTGAGCGACTCGGCCAGGGTTCCGTCGACCCACCGCACGACCATCCCGGTGGGCGCAACCAGGTCCTGCTCGTGACCGGCCGGGGCATCGATGACCGCATACCCGACTGCGTGCTGGGGAAGTTCAGCCAGAGCGGCGCCGATGGCCGGCAGTGCGGACTCGTCCCCGGCCAACAGGTGCCAGTCGGCGCTCGGGTCGGGGGCGTATCCTCCACCGGGTCCGCGCACGCTGATCTGGTCGCCGGGCTGGGCTGCGGCCGCCCACGGTGCGGCATACCCCACGAGGTTGCCGTCCGGGTCGGGGTGGATGACGAAGTCGATGCTGAGGGTGCCTGCAGCGACATCGACGATCGGCACAGAATAGGTGCGTGCCACGGTGGTGCCGTCAGGTTGCGGGAACTGCAACTTCACATAGCGGTCGGTGTCTGCGCTCGCGGCGAACCCGGACAGGTCCGCCGAGGTGAAGTTGACTCGCACCATCGAGGGGCTCAACCGCTCCGTGGAGATGACCTCCAGTTCGATCACGGGAGTTCCAGAGTGGAGATGATCTCCAGGATTCGGGTCGCCAGCTCCGGGCGGCACACGATCAGGTCGGGAAGATAGACGTCGTCCTGGTTGTACTCCAGCGGCGAGCCGTCGATGCGTGAGGTGAACAGGCCGGCCGCTGCCGCCACCGCGACCGGGGCCGCCGAATCCCATTCGTACTGGCCGCCGGCGTGCACGTAGGCGTCGGTGATGTTCCGGGTCACCGAGATGACCTTGACCCCCGCCGAACCCATCGGCACCAGTTCGGCACCGAGTTGGGCGGCCAACTCCTCGACGAAGGCCGGCGGGCGGCTGCGGGAGACGGCGATCCGGATGGTGTCACCGGCCGGCGGGACGATCGGCGGGGCCGCGGTGCTGAAAGTTTCGCCCAGCGCGGGTTGGGCGACAGCGCCGGCGATCAGGTTGCCCGCCGACCACAGCGCCACGTGCACAGCCCAGTCCACGCGAGGCGGCTCGGAGAACTCACGGGTGCCGTCCAGGGGATCGATGATCCAGACCCGGTCCCGGGTCAGCCGGACCTTGTCGTCCTTTCCTTCCTCGGACAGCACTGCATCCAGGGGCCGATGGGTTGCGACCAGGTCCATCAAGAGGTTGTGGGCGGCCAGGTCGCCGGCGTCCTTGAGGTCCTTGCCCTCCATGCCCTGGGAGACACCGTCGTCGCGAACCTGGAGGAGGCGCCGGCCCGCGGTGGTGGCCAACCAGTCGGCCAAGGCGTGGTCGTCGCCGGCGAGCGCGGATTCGGGGGGCGTTCCAGGTTCGAAGGTCACCCCCCGGAGTCTAGTGGGGCCACCCGGCACACCCAGCGGGGCTCAGCCGTTGAACCGTTGCTGAGTCGGTTCGAGCCCGTGGGCGATGAGGGTTTCGATGGCGTCCGCCGCCCGGTCGACCTGGAGTGGCAGCAGCTTGCGTTCAACTGAGGAGTAGTCGGAGAGCACGAAGTCGGAGACCTCCTGGCGACCTGGCGGCCGGCCGATTCCTACTCGGACCCGGAAGAAATCACCCGTGCCGAGACTGGAGCGGATGGAGCGCAGCCCGTTGTGTCCGTTGTCGCCGCCGCCGAACTTGACCCTCAGGGTCTCGAACCCGATGTCGAGTTCGTCGTGGATGACGATCAGTCTGGCGGCGGTGACCTTGTAGAAGGTCATCAGCGCCTTGATCGGGCCGCCGACATCATTCATGTAGGAGCGTGGTCGACCGAGCACGACTCGGTGTCCGCTGATGCGACCCTCCACGACGTCGGCCCGGCCGGTTTTGTGCGAGCGAAAGGGTGCCGACTGGCGACGGGCCAGTTCGTCGGCGACCAGATAGCCGACGTTGTGGCGATGACCGGCGTACGCCGGCCCGGGATTACCCAGGCCGGCGATCAGCCAGACGTCGGTGGAACTCACTCGGAGTCGACGGCCTCGGGCTCGTCGTGGACGATGCCGGCATCGGCCTCGGCGGCCTCCAGGTCAGCCTCGACCTGCGCGGCCGTCGGGGCTGCGGCCACGTGAGCCACCTGCAGGTCGGGATCTGAGACCAGGGTGACACCGCTGGGAAGCACCACGTCGGACGCGGTGATGGTGGTGCCGGCCTCGGCGCCTTCGACGGAGACCTCGACGGACTCCGGGACGGCGGTCGCCTCGGCCTCGACGATGAGGCTCGGGTGGGTGACGGTGACGATGGTGCCCTTGGCAGCCTCCCCGACGGTGCTCAGGATGAGTTCGACCTGGAGGGTCTCGCCCTTGGTTACCGCGATGAAGTCGATGTGCTCGATGACTCGCTTGAGGTTGTCGACCTGGACCTGCTTGGTCAGAGCCAACTGGGGTTTGCCGTCGATCTCCAGTTCGAGGATGGCGGAGGTGCCGTGGTGACGCAGCGCCATGGTGGTGGCGTGACCCGGCAGGGTCAGGTGGATCGGCTCGGAGCCGCGGCCATAGATCACGGCCGGGATCTTGCCGTCGCGGCGCACACGCCGGGCAGCGCCCTTGCCGAACTCGGTGCGGGACTCGGCGACAATCTTCTCGTTGGACATGTCTGTCTCCTTCGGGGATCGGGTTCAGCACCCCGGCCGAGAAAGACAAACGCCGCGCTCTGTGTGGATCGATCGTGTCGATCGATCCGGTCAAGGCGCGGCGCAACCATGCGACGTGCCCTGTCGATCACGGAGTCAGGCTCCCTCGCCGAGGCAGTGAGAACAATTTAGAGGACTGCGGCGTCTGCCCCAAATCATCGGGGCCGGCGGCCCCAACGCGGCCGAGCCCGTCCGCGGCGGGGCGAGGTCGATTCAGGTCGGCTCTGAAGTTCCTCACTTTCCAACCTGGACACGACTGTAGAGGCGCAACTCAGCCAACGGAGGGCAAATCGATGGTTACAACCATTTACAGCGGGCCGTTTCTCGTCAGACTTGGGTAGAGATCTTCGGGGGGGCCGGAAGATCGGTAACTTCACAGTTCGTCGTTCTGCTTTCCGGTCCGAAGAAAACGCGCAGCAATCATGCTGCGAGCACGCATGTGCGTGCATCGGGCGTTCGGGGGAAAGCCATGACCACAGTTCAAGATCGGTACATTGCGGCCACGCTGACACGCGTCGGCCGTTCAAGCCAGGCACCACGGTGGGAACTCATCGAGCGTGTCCTGACGGCATGCCTGACCGCGATCTCGGTCGCGATTCTGGTGGGGGAACATCCGGGTTACGCCGCCGTGGTGCTCGCTTTGGGAGCGACCGCTGCCGCATTTCAGATCCGAACATCCAGGCAGGCCAGGGAGCTGAACCTCGATCTCGAAGAGGCTTCGGCGCTGGTTCAGGTCGACCAAGCCAGAATGCACGAGGTCAAGTCGACCTTGGCAGGCATCACTTCCGCATCGACCTTGATCCGCGAACACCCGGACTTGGACGAGTCCCGCAGGGGCCGACTCGAGAAGCTGCTCGGCACCGAGTTGGAGCGACTCGGGCGCATGCTCGCCGACCCGCGCGACGCCCCGATTGAGTACGTCGATCTAGACGAACTCATCGGACACTTCGCCGATGTTCACCGCACCCACGACCATCACATCGACTGGTCCCTCACCGGGATCCAGGTGCTCGGACGAACCGACGATGTGGCTGAGGTGCTGCACATCCTCATGGACAACGCCCGCAAGCACGGGCGTGGACGGGCCCGGGTCGAGGTGACCTACAGTGATGGAGTCGCCACCGTGCTGGTCACCGACGACGGACCCGGGGTGAAGCCGGAGATGTTCGACCAGGTCTTCGAATGGGGAATCCGAAGCCCCACCTCCAGCGGGTCCGGTCTGGGGCTGACCATCGCCCGCGGCTTGGTCGAGGCCATGGGCGGACGTCTGCAACTGGTCGCCACCGCGTCCGGATCGGCCTTCGTGGCCCGTATGCCGGCGGCGATCCCGGTGGCGGTGGATCGGTGACAACCACGGCACGAAAGCAGACCAGGGTCGTGTTGATCGAAGATCACACGCTCTTTGCCGAGTCGATGGAGCTGGCGTTGTCGGTGGAGGGTTACGACGTCCGGCGAGCCGAGCCCGAGAAGGCCGACACGCCCTCCACGCTGACCACCAGCGTCACCCGACTCAAACCACGCATCGTGCTGCTGGACCTAGACCTCGGGCGGTTCGGGGACGGCGGTCGACTGATCACATCCTTCGCCCGACGGGGAATCAACGTCGTGGTCGTCACGGGATCTGTGGACCGAGCCCGGTGGGGCGAGGCGATTCACGCCGGGGCCCGAACGGTCGTCTCCAAGTCCTCTCCGTTGAGCGGCATCCTGGCCACGGTTCGCCGCCTCTCGCAGGGGCTGCCCGTGATGACACACACCGAACGCGAGGAACTGGTTCGCACCTGGATCCAAGCCCGCGAACACCACGAGGACGTCCGGTCCCGTCTGGATTCACTCACCCGCCGCGAGTCGCAGATCCTGGGCCACATGCTGGACGGGCAGTCGGTCAGCGAGATCGCCCGTGCCGACGTGGTCTCAGAGGCAACCGTGCGGACACAGGTCAAGTCGATCCTGGCCAAACTCGGTGTCAACTCCCAGATCGCCGCCGTCGGTCAGGTGCATCAAGTCGGATGGCGGCCACCGGTGTGAGCACCGTGGCTCCAATGTCGGAGTCGATCTTGCCCAATTTGCGGCATGCGGTGCCCACCTACCTCCAGAAGACTGTGTCGGGCAACGACGCACCGACATCGGCTACTGGACAATCGGGGGAACAATTGTCATCTGCAGCGCCGGTCGCGTCCTTTGCGTCGATGACGCAGGTCGCCGACTCCATCGAAGAGCAAGCAGAGAATGCACGCCTTCGCGTCTTCGGACAGGGAGTCGCGGTGTCCTGCCTAGCTGGCGCAGCGGCCGCGAGCGCAGTGCTCACCGTTGGGTCTGGGTCGTTGGCGGTCCTGCCCGGACTGATCCTCGCCGTGGCGTGGACCACCATCGGCACCCTGCTCCACATCTCGGCGATTCTGGAGCCTGTCCGCACCGAAGCCCGCAGCGCCGCTCGTGCCTGCGGCACCTTCGGCCTGATCTGCTGGTCGGCATCCGAGGCGCTCCCCATCCCCCTCGGATCCGGCCAGCTCTTGACCTACACCCTGGCAGCGGCCGGGGTGACAGCGCTGGCGCGCTTGACCGTCCCCGGCATACGTGTGCGGAGCAGCGCCCTGCGCACGGTGGTGGTGGGCGACGAGGAGTCGGTTCACGCAGTGATGCCTGGGCTTCTGACGGCCAGCGGTGGGTCGCTCGACCCGATCCGTGCCATCGTGGTCCACCCCTCAACCGACCCCCACCTCGGCGGCGTCACCGACGCGGACGCCATCCTGGTGATTCCCGGGCCGCATTTCAATCACTCCCGTTTACGCAGGATCGCCTGGGAAGCCGAGCGTCTCGGTCTGCCGCTTCTGGTCGACACCACCTTGACCGCGGTCGCTAGCAGCAGGGCAACCCCCCTGCGAGCACGCGATGTCACCGTGCTTCAGATCGACGCGGCGCCGCGGCACGGCCTGCGGATGGCCACCAAGTGTCTGTGGGAGCGTTGCGCCGCGGCCCTCACCTTGTTCGCCTTGGCCCCGGCGCTGCTGATCATCGCGGCTCTGGTCAGGATCGGTAGTCCCGGTCCCGCCATCTTCCGCCAGCAACGAGTGGGCATGGGCGGCCGGACTTTCACGATGTTCAAGTTCCGCACCATGGTCGACAACGCGGAGAGTCTCGTGGAGGAGTTGCAGGACGCCAACGAGTTCGACGCTGTGCTCTTCAAAATCCGCCAGGACCCTCGGGTGACCCGAATCGGGCGAACACTGCGCAGATTCTCCCTGGACGAGCTTCCTCAACTGTGGAATGTGGTGCGTGGGGAGATGTCGCTTGTCGGACCGCGGCCGGCACTGCCCGAGGAGGTTGCCGGCTACGACCAGGACCCGCGACGGCGCATCGAGGTCAAGCCGGGACTGACCGGCCTGTGGCAGGTGTCGGGTCGCTCAGACTTGGACTGGGATGAAGCGGTGCGCCTTGATCTGGACTACGTGGACAACTGGTCGCTGACTCGCGACCTGCAGATCGTGGCACGAACAGTCGGTGCGGTGGCTAGCCACCGGGGGGCCTACTAGGCCTTCAGCGCCCAACGAGCAACGGAGGGGTTGCTGGTGCAGGTGATGAACGACCGGGCGGCGGGGGCTCCCCGCCCTACCGAGTCACGCCCTGGGCACCTCTGGCTGTCACGCCCGGAGTGGCCGCTCGCGGTGATCTTCGTCGGCTACCCGCTGTGGTGGCTCCTTGGAATCAGCCAGATGGTGGCTCTGGCGATGACCGTCCCGATGGCCGCCTACCTGCTGCGCCGTCGCATGCTGTGGATCCCCCACGGTTTCGGCTGGTGGTTCGGCTACCTGGCAGTCGCGTTCCTGTCTGTCACGATGCTCGGGGTCCACGCCGCCTACACCGTCGATGACCACGGGTCGAGCGCCTACCTGTCCTGGGCCTTCCGAATGTCGTGGTACCTGATGATCACGGTCTCTGCGCTGTACGTCGTCAACCAGCCCGGACTCTCCACCGTACGAGTCGCTCGAATCGTGGGCTGGCTGTTCGTGTGGGTCGTCATCGGCGGCCTGGCAAGCCTGGTCGCGCCGACCTTCGAATTCGCAACGCCCATGGAACGTCTGCTCCCCGGCGGATTGGCCGACATCGCGTTCGTCCGGGACATGATTCACGCCAACCTGGCCCAAGTTCAGACGGTCCTGGGCTACCAATCGCCACGCCCGAGCGCACCATTCACCTACACCAACGACTGGGGACTCAACTTTGCGCTGCTGTTGGGGTTCTTCGTGGTCGGCTGGCTGTCTCGCCCCGGATGGCAACGTCGTGTGGCATCGGTGATCCTTGCGGCCTCGCTGGTCCCGGTGGTCTATTCGTCGAACCGGGCACTGTGGCTGGCGCTGTGCGCGATGGCGGTCGTCGCAGCGATCAAACTCGCGCGCCAAGGCCATCTGGGCCCGATGGTCACGATGCTCGTCGCCATGACGGCTGCAGTCTGTCTGGTCATGGTCAGCCCCCTGGGAACTCAGGTGGGGGCCCGACTCTCGGGCGAGGCACACAACTCGGACGCCGGCCGCTCCAGTCTCGCTGCCAAGACCCTGGAGGCGGTGGCCGACGGATCGCCGGTGATCGGTTTCGGGGGCACCCGGGAGGTATCGGGCAACTTCACCTCCTTCGCCGACGGTGCGAGTTCGTGGTGCCCCAAGTGTTCACCTCCGTCGTTCGGCACCCAGGGCGTCCTCTGGCTGGCCCTGTTCAGCGGCGGACTGCTGGGCTTGGCCCTGTTCCTCGCCTTCTTCGTCCGGATGTTGGCGGTCTCCATCAACATGCCCGGAGCGGCCGGCACCCTGGCGGCACTCTCGCTGGTGGGATTCACCGTGGTGATGGCCTTCTACGACGCCCTCGGCATCGCGATGGCGGAGTTGATGATTGCGGTTGGCCTGATGTGTCGTGACCGCGGCCCGTTGCACATGCGCCTTTGGGAGCCCCACCGGACGGCGGTGCGCAAAGTCGCCTGCGTCGTGGGCGCCGGCGCGCTGGTCGGCGGCATTCTCGGCCTCGGCTGGTCCCGACTCGAACCGGGTCCGGTGACGGCCTCCGTCTCGGTGCTCGTGCCCAACGACTCGGCCCTGATCCGGGCCTCCCAGGGGCTGTTGAACATGGACACCGTCGGAGTGATCTCCCGGTCCGATCCAATCCAGGACGCCGCCAGATCTGCCGGCGCCGAAGCCACCGTGGAAACCTCAGCCGAGCCAAACACCAGGATCGTGGTCTTCCGGGCGATGAGTTCCGAGCGCGGGAACGCCGCGGCCGCAGTGACCGCAGCGGCCGGTGCCTTCACTGCGGAGATCGACAGCTTACTGGCTCTACGCAGCCGGGCCGCGACTCTCCACGCCCAGACGAGGGTCGCCGAGGACTCGACTCGGGCCACCGTCGCCGGGGGCAAGGTCGCCCAACTTCGTGAGCGTCGCCCGTCCGCGACGACCTCCGCTCGACTGGCGTTGGCCCGCGCGGACTATTGGCGGGCACAGCAGGACCTGACCACCGACCTCGCCGCACTTCTTGGGGTCGACTCGACCACCAACGCGCTGATCCCGGTCCAAGATCTCACAATGTGGCGTTCTACGGACGAGCGTGTGGTCCGCGTGATGTCGGGGGTGACCCTCGGCGCCGGGGCCGCGACCATCTGGTACCTGGCGGCGAACGCTCGACGTGATCGCCGCACCTTTCGGACCCCAGTTCACTCCAGACAGCGACAACCCCAGGAGGCATCGTGACCAACCATGAAGGACGGGTGAACCCGCCCGGGCCCGCGTTGAGGCAGCAAGCGTGGATCGTGGTCCTCGTCGCGGTGCTCGTCTCGGCCGCAGCGGCAGCCTACGGACTGTCCAGGAGCACTGCCTACCATTCGGCGGCGACGATCCTGGTGACGCCGACCGTCGGCAACGCCTACTCCCCGGAGACGGCGAGCAGCGCCCAGCAGTTGATCACCGCAATGACTACCGAGGCTAGCCTGGTCCGCTCGGCGACTGTGCTCGGCCGAGCAGACGACGAACTCGGCACCACCACGACGCTGGAACCGGTCGACGTGGTGGCCACTGTCCCGGACGACACCCAGACGATCAAGATCGTGGTGAGTGGTCCGACCGCCGTGCTCGCCCGCGACCGAGCGGACGCCGTGGCCGCAGCATTCCTGGAGTTCCGCAGCCAGCGAGCCCAAGACCGCGTCGAGGCACAACGCAGGCAACTGGAACGTGCGTTGAGTCAGGCGCGTGTCGACCTGCGCACGGCCGCCCAGTTGACCGGTGCGTCTCGGCAACAGAGCATCGATCTGGCGGCCGCAGAGATCTCCGCGATCCGTAGCCAACTGCTCACCCTGGACCAGATCTCTGACAACGCAGGAAGTGTCGTCAACCCGGCGACCTTGCCTGCCGGGGACTCCGGTCCGCCTTGGTTCCTGCTGGCCCTGGTCGGACTCGTCGCCGGCGCGACTGGGGGCGCCGGAGTCGCGCTGCTGACCGAGCGTGTCCGAGACCGCATCAGGACCTCCATGACCGCAGTCGCCGGGGTTCCGGTGCTGGCCTCGCTCGGACCCGCGGCGAGGCGTACTGTGCAAAGTCCCGAAGGCGAGATCGAGCAGGACGAGATCACCGCCTACGCCGTCCGGCAGGCCCGCACCATCATCCTCAACACGTTCTCCCCGCCTGCTGTGCTGGCAGTCAGCGACGTCTCGGGCGATGTCGGCGTGGACGCAGTCACCGTCGCTGTGGCGACCTCACTGGCAGCGGCGGACTTGGCGGTTCTGGTGATCGCCACCGAATCCGGCGCGCTCGCCGACCAACCCACCGAGACCACGACCCTGGCGCAGGCACTAGCCGACACCGCGGATGGATCAGTCTGGCCCAGACACCACACGCCGACCCTTGTGACCAGCGGTGATCTGGCCCCTGACCAGTTGGCCGGGGTGTGGTTCGCAGAACTCATCAAGGACCTGCGGTCCCGGTGGGACCTGGTGCTCTTGGTCTCACCGATAGACCACGGCGCCGGAGGTGGCGACGTCGTCGGCGCCAGCGACGGTCTGCTGCTGGTCGCCGCCGTCGACTCCAGCACTATCTGGCAGGTCGAGACGGCGGCGAACGAGGCCGCTCGAATCGGCACACCGACTGTCGGACTGTTGTTGGCCCCCACAATTTCCAGAGCAACCTCAGTGCCCAATGACTGAAGCCACCCGAGACCGAGAGTTCCTCGATCGATCCCTGGCGATTCTCTGGCCGCCCCCGGCGACCATCGAACTGGGGCGGCGCAGCGAACTAGACGAGCCCGTCGACGCGGGCACCACACGATTCGTGGTCCTGCCGTCGATCGAGCGGCCCCGGGTGATCTCCGACCTGTCCAACGCCAAAGCATTGGCTGCGGTGGTCGGCGAGACAGACGGATCCTCGTCATGGCCGCACCGAGCCGTCCGGGCAGTGGCTGCGGTCGGCGCCCGTCTCGGGTTCGGCAGGTGGATTCCTGGCCAAGTCCGAGTCGGCGGCGCGCAGGCGTCTGCGTTGCGGGAGACGCTGACGCAGAGTCTGGGCCAACCGGTCAGCGTGTCCATGCGGATCGGGTCCCATCGGGCCAACAGGAAGCCGGTACTACGGCTCTTCGACGGTTCTGGCCGGACCATCGCGTTCGCCAAACTCGGCGTCAATTCGCTCACCGACCAACTGGTCCGCGACGAAGCCGCCGCCCTCGACTTCGTGGGACGACTGACGCTGCGGCACGTCCGGGTGCCCGAGGTGGTTTCGATGACCGACCTGTCCGGGCATCCGCTGCTGATCCTGTCGGCGGTGCCGACTACGGCGCGACAGGTCACCGCCGCACAACTGAACGGCGTACTCGACGACATCTTCGCCATAGGTCCTGCGCAGAGCCGTCGGCTGGCTTCCACCGAGCACTGGCAGGAACTCGGCCGGCGCATCCGGCATGCATCGGGCCACGACGCGGTCGAACTGCTCGAACTCTACGACGCCGCCACCCGGGTGCTCGGGGGGATCGAACTGCCTCACGGGGGATGCCACGGCGACCTGACCCCGTGGAATCTCGCAGCGGTCGGTGATCACGTCTCGGTGTGGGACTGGGAGCGATTCCGGACCGAGATCCCTGCCGGCTCGGACAAGCTCCACCACCGCCTCCAGTGCGATGTCGTCGGAAAGGGGATCGCGCCACGAGCCGCAGCCCGTGTGGTGGCCGCTGAGGTCGACATCCTGCTTCCCGACCTGGATCCGCCCCAACGACAGGCCGCCCTCGCGGCCTACCTCCTCGACATCGGTTGCCGGTATGCCGAGGACGACCTGGCTGCCCTGGGTCTGGGCATCGGTGCCATTCGGGAATGGCTGACGCCGCTGCTCAGCACAGTCGTCGAGCCCGGCTGGCGACCGACGACAGCGAGTGCCGTTCCCCCGAAGGAATCGATGCGCGGAGCCGCCAGAGGGTCAGTGGCGAACCTGGTCGGCTCAGCGGTCTCGGTGCTGGCTGCGTTCGCTGTGACCGTAGTGGTGACCCGCGGATTCAGCACCACCGAAGCCGGCCAGTTCTTCTCCGCCACCTCGTTGTTCCTGCTGGTCTCTACCTTGGGGCTGCTAGGAGCCGACACAGCGGTGGTGTACTTCGTGGCCAAGAGCCGCGAACTGCGCACCGAGGAACTCATTCCGCGCTATGTCCGGGCGGCCGTGGTGCCGGTGGTGAGCCTCTCCATCGCATTGGGCGTGCTCACCTGGCTGTTCGCGCCGGAGATCACCTCGTGGGTCAGCGATGCAGACCATGACCTCGGAGTGGCCTACTTGCGCACGCTGGCGGTGTTCATCCCCGCCGCCGCCATCGAAGCGATCGCCCTGTCCGCTACCCGCGGCTTCTCCACCATGCGTCCGTCGGTGGTCGTCGATCAGTTCCTCCGGATCCCGGCGCAGCTGGTGTTTGTGGCCACGACCGTCCTGGTCGGAGCGCAGTGGTTGGCACTGGCGTGGGTGGCTCCCTATCTGCCGGCTGCAGTCGCCGCCTGGTGGTGGTGGCAGCGGGTCCTGAGCAAGTCCAAGCAGTCAAGGCAGGACGAGGCTCTCACCCCGACGACCGTCACCGACGAGACCGGCCGCTCCGTGCCCCGGGCATTCTGGGCCTTCAGCGCACCTCGGGCCGTTGCCGGGCTCGGACAGATTGCCATCCAACGCCTCGACATCCTGCTCGTCGCTGCTCTCTCCGGCGCGACACAAGCCGCGATCTATACTGCCGCGACACGGTTCATCGTCGTCGGCCAAATGGGCAACGTCGCCATTATCTCGGCGGTCCAGCCCAGGCTGGCGCGGGCGCTGACGCGCGCCGACCACACGGTGGCCCAACAGACCTTCAGGGTGGCGAGCGCCTGGATCATGCTGATCACCTGGCCGCTGTTCCTCACGTTCCTGATCCTCGGCCCCGTGGCGATGCGGATCTTCGGGCCAGGCTACGAGACGGGCCACGAGGTGTTGGCGGTGCTGGCCGTGACGATGATGCTGGCTCATCTGTGCGGGATCGTCGACATGGTGCTGATCATGGGCGGGCGACCAGCCTGGACGACCGTCAATGTCGCCATCGCGCTGGCCCTGAACATCGGCATCGACCTGGTGTTGATCCCTGATCACGGAATGCTCGGTGCCGCGATCGGGTGGGCGGTCGCGATCCTCGCCCAGAATCTGCTGGCGCTCATCCAGGTGGGTCTGATCATGCACATGCATCCCTTCGGGCGCGAGGCGTTCGCGGTGGCTGCTTTGGCGCTGGCTAGCTTCGGATTGGTCGAGGTCGTGGCGGTGGCGATCTGGGGATCGACCTTGGGCACCCTGGCCATCTCGTTGGTGGCTGGATCGCTGCTCTATGCCGTCGGAACGTGGCGACTGTCCGCACTGCTGCACCTCAAAGAATTGCACCTACTCCCCCGCCGACGGACCCAGGCATGATGGGAGCTCCACGTCCCCAAGGTTGGGTGATTTCTGTTCCCCCAACCCCGCCGGATGCCTGGCCACGAAAGGATCTGGTGACGGCCACCATCGCGTCGGGTGCCGCCTCGACAACGCTCGGAGGGAAGTTGACCGATGACGCTGCACCGCTCCGTGCGATCCATCCGAGTGGTTGTCGTTGCCGATCAGCCGCTGATGGCCGAGTCGGTGAGGGGCGCCCTGGCGGGGCGTGGCATCGACGTCAACGAGGCTCGCTGGCCGGACCATCACCGACGGGGACGGATCTCAGCGTCGAGGAACGCCGGCCTGGTCATCACCGACTTGGAGGACGCCGAGCAACTCCGGGCAACCGAAGTCATGCTCGCGCTGCCGACCGTGCCCTGGGCTGTGCTGACCAGCGCCCCCAGGGGGTGGATGTGGGGCGCCCTGATCGAGGCGGGTGCTACCCAGGTGATGCCGAAGTCGTCCACCCTGGACGACGTCGTCGAAACCCTCTCCGCGCTGTCGTCGGGAGATGCTCCGATGCCGGTGTCCGAACGCCTGGAACTGGCCGAATCCTGGTTCAGTCGAGTGCACAGGCGCGACCTGGTGGCTGCCCGGGTGGGCCGCCTCACTCCTCGCGAACAGGAGGTTCTCGACCAGCTCTACCAGGGCCATCCGGTCGCCGATATCGCCGATACTCTCGACCTCTCCGCAGCCACGGTTCGCACACAGGTGCGCTCCATCTTGAAGAAGCTGGAAGTCCGCACCCAGTTGGGAGCGGTCGCGGCACTCGACCTGGTGAAGGGGTTCGCGGACAACGGCCAGATCGGACCCAGAAAGTTCGTCCAGGCGTGATCACCTCACCCGACACCACCCGGTTCGGCCGGGAGTCGGCCCGACATCTCCACAGGAAGCAGGTCCGATGACAACCCGTTCCCCAGTGTCGGTGGTGATCGCCACCCGCAACCGTCCCGAGCTCCTCGCCAAGGCAGTTGCTGCGGTCTTGCGCCAGGACTATGACGGGCCTATCGAGGTGGTGGCCGTCTTCGACCAGGCGGAACCAGACCTGAACCTCGAGCGGTCCGACGAAGGCCGGTGCGTCCGAGTGATCACCAACACCCGAACTCCGGGCCTGCAGGGCGCCCGCAACTGCGGGATAGCGGCCAGTTCGTATCCGTTGCTGGCGTTCTGTGACGACGACGACCTGTGGCTGCCCGCCAAGCTTCGCGCCCAGGTGGCCGCGATGGAGCGTACCGGCAGCCAAGCAAGCGTCACCAGCATCCGCATCCACTACGGCGACGTCGTACGCCGACGCAGCCTGACCCAGTCGGTGCTGACCACCGCCGACCTGGTCAGGGACAGGACCTCCGCGGCCCATCCATCGACCTACCTGGTGACTCGTCGGGTGGCCGAGTTGGCCGGTGCCGTCGACGAGGAGATCCCTGGGGGCTACGGCGAGGATTACGACTGGTTGCTGCGCGTGTCCGAACACACCCAGATCGCCTGCGTGGCCGAACCGATGGTCGAGGTGCTGTGGCACCCCGGGTCTTTCTTCACCCGCCGGTGGGACACGATCAACGAGGCGCTGGGTTATCTGGTGGCGAAGCATCCCCAGATCGCGGCCGACCGCCGAGGTGCTGCCCGGATCGACGGTCAGCGAGCGTTCGCACTGGCGGCCACCGGCGACCGCTCGGCGGCCTGGAAGATGTGGCGACGGACCGTTCGCAGGAATCCGACGGAGCGACGGGCGCTGGCGACCTTGGCTGTGCTCACCAAGATCGTCAGTGCCGACCAGGTGCTGCACGCAGCGAACAAGGTCGGCCGGGGCATCTGACCGGGATCGCTGGCCTGGCGGCCCGACCGATCAGCCCCGCCGCCAGGATGGAGTACGAGCCCACCAATCCGCCAGCGCGTTGTCGTAAGGTTCGAAGTGCCCCTCGAGCTTGGCTCGCAGTGAGTCGTCGAGCGGTGACCGGGAGCGAGAGTTGTGCCTCTCGAACTCGATCCCGTCGGCCTTGTCGAGGTTGAGAAACTCCAGCACCTGCGCGAAGGCCGGTTCCGGATCGACGAAGAAATCCTCACTGTCCACGACCAGCATTCGGTCCCGTCCCAGCAAATCCTCCAGAGCCTGGACCTGCTCGATGTACTGCCCACGAGTCAGGTAGGCGTGATGCTGCCAGTGTTCGCTTTGGTGACCCGGGTCAGTCATCAGCCTTTCCCGTTCGCCCGCCAGCCGACCGGCTTCAGCGCCCAGTGCCTGCTCGAACTCCAGGGTCTCGAATCCGCGAGCCACTTCGTGGCTGTGGGCCGAATAGGCCCGAACCACGGGATCCCGCAGCATGACGATGACCTTCACGTTGGGCAGATCCGCGGCAAGACGCTGTCGGGCCAGCGGATGGAACATGTAGTAGGGACTCGACTCGCCGGTGATCCGACGGCCCTGCCCGCCACCACGGGCGGCGGTGGCCTTGAACGGAAAGTGTCCGCCGTACCATCGCGGTCCCTTGTCGTAGTACATGTCGAAGTAGTGGATCCCCTTGCGCAGGAAGGGACGCACCACCTGCGGGTGCTGGCTCAACGTCTTGAACATCGACGTGGTGCCGCACCGCTGCGCACCCACGATCAAGAAGTCTGGCCTGACCCGTAACCCGGAGGTCAGCGGCGCGGTGGAGTCCACCGTCCACAAGGCCGACTGCCACGCGACGCGCTGCAGCGGTTCGAGCCGGTCGAGCTCTGCCTTGGTCATCTGATCACCTCATCTGTAGCCGTGGCGGCGGCGCAACCCCGTGGTCAGCACTTTGACTGTCCGCTGTTCTCTCGTGCTCAACCCGGCTCGCCACTCCTCGTCCGCCCTGATCGTGGCGACGCCGCTGTCGAACCTCACGGGGTTTCCGGCGATCTGATGATTGGGCTGAAGCAACAGCCTGTCACCCTCGAGGTGACTCAGGTCGGCCCCCGACATCTGCACGAACTGGCAGATCTGCGCCAGTGTTTCCGCCGGATCGGACACGAAGTCCTCGTAGCGGATCGTGGTCATCAGGTCCTGCCCGGACCGATTCAGCATCCGGCCGAGCAGTTCGAAGGCGGACCACCACGCCGAGGAGGCGACCAGACCTGTCCGGTGCATGACATCGGCGTCGTCGCTCGCCTCGGGTCGACGTACCGTCTTTCGCAGCGAGTAGGCGACCCCGCGAGGGTCTCTGACCACCTCGACCATCCGCAGGTCCACCTTGCCGGTCGCCAGCATGGCCGCGTAGGCGGGCAGCTTGCTGGAGTCGACCACCAAGCGAGCACCGGCGACGTCCTTGGCCGCACCGAGGACCTTCAAATGCGTGTCGGTCAGCTCCTGGAGGGTCGTGTGCCAACTGGGGCTTCCCCGCCCAGCCAGCAGTCTGGAGACGTATCTGGTCCGAATCACCTCGGCGCGCTGTGCGATCACCCGATCCACATCGAGGGCGGCCCAGCCGCCGAAGGCGCGTCGGCCCACCTGGCTCCAAAAGTCGCAGTCGTGGAACGGCGCGCCGCAAGCGCACAGTTCGTTGTCGCGCACCCCCCGCTCCCACAGGTGCACGACCTCGCCGAGGCCGACCACTCCCGGCACCCCAGCGAGTGCGCGCTCGATCATCGTCGAACCGCTGCGGCCCATTCCGACTATCAGCAGTACGCGAGTCGGTTGGTTCTCTTGGACTGACATCAGGAGACGTCCACGACCCAGCATCCAGCGAGGTCACCCGCTGCCGCGGTGATCGTCCAGGTGCCCGACGCGGGTCGGTCCACGTCGACGGCGTAGTACCGATAGTCACCGGCTTCGGCGAGGTTGCCGGAGGCGACCGAGAAGCGCCGGTTCCCGGCGGATCCCCCGACGGTGACCTCGGACATCGCCCGCGCATGTTCCGGAACGACATACATGGACACGATTCCGCCTTCCGGTCCATCGCGGAACTGGTCCCAGGGGCCGGCCAGGAACTGTCCGGACCGGACCGAGACTTCGCCGTCGACGTCGACGCAACCGCGGGCAGAGCCAGGCTGGTTCTTCAACGCGAAACTCTGGTCCTTGCCTTTGGCAACCTGCTGCTCAGGGGCGGTCTCGGGCGGATCGGGGACCGGGCCGGTCGATCCCGACGGGTCGAGGATCGCGTCGGTGGTCGACGTGGAGTCTGGGGCGGGCGCCGACAACTCCTCGGACCCGGAGCACCCGCTCATCGTCAGCACCAACGGCACCGCGACGAACGCAACCCTGGACATCATCGCGGCTCTCATCACGCAAGCGGGTTGAGGACAACAGACCACGCGACCCCGCGGGCGGAGGCAGCGTTGGTGGTGGCAGTGCCGCCACCCACCTGTCCAGCATCAACCTGGGCATCGCCGACGACAGCTGTGACTCGTCCGCCGCCACCGAACAGGGCGGTGGCGCGCAGTGCCAGCGAGCCGGGGATCGTCCATGCCGTGGTGCTGGAGGACTTGTCGGTCCAGATCTGGACCAGTCGGGAGCCGGCTCTGGTGGCTGTCGCCGTGGGTGCGTGGTGCTGGGCCGTGCTGGCATCGGTCGCGCTGGTGATGGCAGCGATCGGTGTCGTCGGGTCCACGTCACGGTAGACGACCAGCACCGAGGCCCACTTGGTGATCTCGGGCAGGCTGACCATCACCGTGGATCCCGACATCGCGCCGGAGACCGACTTGGTCCAGATGTAGGAGTCGAGTTCACCGCTCTCCTGGCGTCCTCGCTGGGTCCAGCCGCTCGGCGGAACCAGGGTGATCCCCGGAATGTTCGCTGACATCTGGAGCACCATCAGATCTCCGGGCTGAACGGTCGGCACCACGGCGGTAGCGACGGTTCCGTTACCCGCCGCGGAAGCACTGCCCACGTGAGTCACCGGGGTCGAGGCGGGAACCGTCACGGTCACCGTCTTCGTCGTCGACCCGGTCGCGGAGCCGTCGTCGGTGACCGTCAATCGAACCTGATAGCTACCCGCGGCGGCGTAGGCGTGCGTCGGCTGAGCGCCGGTGCCCGTCTGACCGTCCCCGAAGTCCCAGGCGTAGGACACGACGGTTCCGTCCGGATCGTCGGACGCCGAACCGTCGAAGGTGCAGGTGGCCGTCGGACAGGCCACGGCGAACGATGCTGTCGGAGCCTGGTTCGCGGCCGTGGCCACGACATCGATGGTGGTGGTCGCCGAGGCCGAGGCGTTGTCCACAACAGTCAGCGACACCGGGTACGTGCCTGGGGTGCTGTAGACGTGGGTCGGCGAAGTCGTCGTGCTGGTCTGACCGTCCCCGAAGTCCCAGGCATAAGAGGCGATGGTGCCGTCCGGGTCGTAGGCCGTGGAGGTGAAGGTGCAACTCAACAGATCGCACTCGGGCGTGAAGTCGGCGACCGGTGCGGCATTGAGGGTCACCGTCGCGGTGTAGGTGCCTTGACCGCCTTCGTTGTCGGTGACCGTGAGGGTCACCGAATAGGTGCCTCCGGCTGTGTAGGTGTGGGCCGGATTGGCCCCGGATCCGGTCTGACCGTCGCCGAAGCTCCAGTGGTAGGACGCGATTGTGCCGTCCGGGTCGCTGGAACCGGTGGAGCTGAACGAACACTGCAGTTCGGTGCAGCTCGAGGCGAAGGTGGCCTGCGGGAGCTTGTTCGCCTGGACGCCGATGAACAATGCCCGGGCACGCCAGTCGATCGTCGAGTTGACCGTGCTGAAACTCCCCGACGGCGCCTTGTTGACCCAGTCGAGCCGTTGGAGGAAGCCAGAGGTCTTGTTGACCACATAGAGGGAAGAACCGCTCAGGAACATTCCAGCCGTGGTCGACCAGTTGCGTGAGGAGTCGGCGACGTTACGCACCGCACCGACGACTCCGCTGTCGGGGCTGAACCAGCGCCAGTACAGGCTCGAGGAGTTCGACAAGGTGTAGTAGATCCGGCTGTCGGCATAGAAGATGCCCGACAGCGAGGCCAACTCGGAGGTGTAGAACGTGGGCAGCGCGCCTTGGTAGGTAGAGGTGCCCGATCCGGTGGAGACCGAGTCCCAATCCGGGTCGTGGTAGGGGTCGACGACGGACTCGGCGCCCACCGTCGAGGTGGTCCAGGTGCGCTGGTAGAGATACCCGTCGGCCTTGCCGTAGAAGAGTTGGTTCCCGACCACGAAGGCGCCCCGGGCGGTGCTCCAGTTGATGCCCAGGTCGCCGGCTGCGGTCGGGGCTTGGGCGGTGGTGCCGTCGAAGCCGATCGCGCTGAGGCCGCCGGTGGCGACGGGGGCAGGCAGGTCACGTCGAATGATCTCGATTCCGTTGACGAGCGGATTCTCGGTCACATGGCTGAAGTCGATGTTCACCGTGCCGTCGCTGGTGACGTCGAAGGAGCGCATGATCCCGATTCGAGTGCCTCCGGCAGCCGAGACGATGTCGAAGTCGTTGAGCACTCGGGTTCCGTCGAGGTCGACATTGAAGACCCGTTGGCCGACGGCACTGGTCCCGTCGTATTGGTTGGCGAAGAACAATCGGACCTGGATGGGTGCCCCGGTGGTGACCGGGAAGCTCCACTTCAGACCTGGACTGTCATTGGTCGAATACCGCTCGGAGCCGAAGATCGCCGACGGGGTGCTGGCGGGCAGTCCGGCGTCTCGGGTTACCGAGGTCGAGTAGGACGCCGCTGACGAGCTGTTGGGTCGGTACGGGCTGGACGAGCTGGTGTCTGCGTTCCAGTTCGGTCCGCCGTCGTTTCCGCTGACGACAGCCCCGCCGGTGTTGATGCGGTAGAGCACGTTGCCCTGGTCGATACCCGTGCCTCCGCCTCGGTAGACCGCGCCTGGAAGCGTCGGGACCGCCTTGCTGGCGAGATTGGCTCCGCCGGCATACGGGAAGTAGGCGATCTTCTGACGTCGGTAGGCGTAGTTGCCGATCCAGTCGGTGTCGTAGCCGATCCATACCCCGGCGTTGGTGGGCAGCACGGTGTAGATGGCTTCACCGCGGGGGTTGCGGCCAGGGTTCCATTTCAGCGGCAGTCCCGAGTCGATGTCCAGGGCCGCCAAGCCGGCCCGTCCGACGGCGCCTTGGCCGGCGGTGTCGCTGCCATCGGGGTTGTTCAGCCAGCGGCTGTGACCGCCCACGTAGACAGCGTTGTCGCTGATTCCGACCCCCCACATGGTGTCGCCGCCGCTGGCGTTGGACCAGGTCGGGTGCTGAGTGGTGCCGGTGGCGTCGGTCTCCCATCGGGCGGCGGTGTCACACAGGGTGTTGGCGTTCTTTCCCCCGGTTTGGGTGACCACGAAGAAGCTGCCGTCCGGCGACATCGCCAGACCGCGCATGGTGGTGTCGAAGGCCCAGCTGTAACACAACGGCGCGTAGTCGGTGGTGGCCCAGTTCAGGTCCAGCGAGGCGGCGGACGCCCCGAGGTTCATGACGGCCAGTTGGGCCCGGCTGTAGCCGTCCACCTTGAGGAAGTTGCCGTTGAAGACGAGCCTGGTTCCGGCGGGGTTGACCACCATGTTGAGTACGCCGACCGGGCCCTGGGCACCGGAGCCTGAGTTGTTGTGGTGCTCGGTGACGGGGCTGGTCAGGTAGGAGGTGAGCGCGCCGGAGGTGGGGCTGATCGAGGCCAAGCCTCCTCGTGCTGAGCCGTTGATCGCGGTGAAGGTGCCGCCGATCAACAGTTGACCCTGGGCCATAGCCATGGTGGCGACTCGCCCGTTGATACCGCTGGAGCGGAACGGGCTGACAGCCTCTCCGGTGGAGAGGCTGACCAGCGCGACCCGGCTGGCGCTGGTTCCGTTGAGGTTGTTGAACTGTCCGCCCACGTAGACCGAGTCGCTGGTCGGACCGGGCAGCAGGGAGGTGACCACGTTGTTGAGGACGGGGTCGAAGGCGGTGATCAGGGCACCCGTGGTCGCGTTGATCGCGAAGAGGTAAGGCTTGGTGCCAAGCCCGTTGGCCGAGGTGGCCGAGGTGAAACTGCCCCCGATCACGATGACTGATCCGACTTGGGCGATGGCATCGACGGTTCCGTCAGCCACCTGGGGGGTGATTGCCGACGGGATCTCGGACGGCATTTTGCTGCCTGAGGACCCAACCGCGGCGGCAGGTGCGGCCGAGCCGACCCAGACCAACGCGGTGAGTCCGAGAAGCCCGACGAGCAGAGCCCTCAGGCTTCGCACCGCCAAGGAGGTCGGCCGCGCCTGAGACCGTTCCGAAGGCGTTGAGGTCAACGCACCCTCGATGTTTGCAGCCATCCCATTTCCCCAATTGTCTAAGGCGTCCATTTGTCTGCGACGTCCATCCCCGTGAAGTCCCATCGCGGGCCCAGCGAACAGACTGGGCCGTCATGCAGGTCATTGCGGAGGACGGCCGAACGAATTACCTAAAGTTGAGGACTGGTGTCCCCTGCGCCATCCGCCGCGACGGGGCTTGGTGATCATCAGGTCATCAAGAATCGCGGCCGCTCGAGCCGTCCCACCGGCTGCCTCGGAGGTCCACGTGACCGGGTCGTGCAGTCCAACCGACAGCGCGTCGGCGAGCATGACCCGGAAGTCCCCCTCATCGGACGGGAGCCGAACCACGCCGGAATCCCGGACAACTTCGGCGAACCGCAGCTGGTGGCCGTCGACGTGTTCCCCCAAAGCCGGGTTGCGCGGCACACAGATCGGAATGTGTCCGGCGGCCCGGGCATCCATGATGCTGCCGGGGCCACCGTGGCAGATCACTACGCGGGCGGTAGGCATCAACTGTTGGAGTTGCGCGGCCGGCAGGAAGTCGACTCCCTCGGCGAGGCTCGGCGGCCGGGTCGCACCGTGCTGAACCAAGAACCGGTGTTCCGGGTGACGGGCCGCAGCAGCATCGATCCAAGCGACGAACCTGTCGAACGGATGGTGGTCGGTACCGACCATGGCAACCACGTCGATGCCACTCACAACAGTGGCCCGACGCACTCGGCGCGCGGGTAGCAGCCCAGTTGGCTCTCCCACTGAACGATCTGTCGGGTTGTGAAGGGACGGCAGAGCCGCCCGGTCATGGTCGCGGAGTCGACTCGGTCGTAGACCTCGATGAACGCGGTGGGAATCCGAAGCAGCCGAGCGATCACGAAGAACGGCACCGCGACACCGGCGCCCGAACTGACCACGACGCTGGGTCGATCCCGGGTCAACACCCGGAACGCAAGGAACAGATTGAGCATCAGGTTCTTGACATTGCGGGTGGTCGGCGAGAAGGACCAGATGGTGTGTTCCTCAGCTAGTCGGTCGCGAGCGTCGGGGGTTGGCGGTGCCACCCAGACGCGGTCGTACTTCTCCCACCATTCGCGCAATGCCAGCAGTTGCGCCAGGTGTCCCCCTTGGCTGGTCACCAGCATGACGCGGCCGGATCCCACCTGATCCTTTGACTCGAACACAGTTCCCCCGAACTCGGTCCCAGATACCCGGAGTTCCCCTCCCGGGCCGTAGACATCGAGTGCCAGTGTCACCTGACTTTCGGCGCAGGGATCCGTCCCGAAGTGAGGTATCGCCCATCTTGGGTATTTCCGGGCCTCGGCGGCCGGCGTGCAGCCACGCCGGCTTCTTCGGGGCGGGCCTCAGGCTTTACACTGCGACGAATGTCTTTCTTGATCCGCTCTCTGGTGACCCTTGGACTCGTCCTGGGTCCCATGCTCGTTTCGGTGAGCTCCCCGGCCAGGGCCCGGGTGCCCGGAGCAGGAACCACGATGCAGGCCGAGCCTGCGCCACAGGAACCACAGGCCCGCGACTCAGGCAAGTGCCGTCGGGCGCCTAGAGTTCCCACCCGGGTGACCCGCTTCGGCACCAGCGTGTCGACCCCCACCGGCACGACTTTCGCGCAAGGCGTGGCCTACGAGGAGAAGAAGTTCGGCGAACTGCGCTCTTTCCGTATCTTCGATCCCGGTCTGCCCACCTCGGCTGCATGGCCGATCCGGAAGCCTCACGTGCGAGGACGCGTGGTGGTGACCAGTTTCAGGGCCATGCCGCGAGACGTGCTGAGCGGTGCGTACGACGCCCAGATGCTGGACTTCTTCCGGTCTGCCCCCCGCACCGGGAAGGTCTTCTGGTCCTACTTCCATGAGCCCGAGCCCCGCATCGACGACGGAACGTTCACTGCCAAGGAGTACATCGCCGCGTGGCGCCACCTCACCGGGTTGGCGCGTCGGGCATGTCACGACAACCTCTTCCCAACCCTGATTCTGACCGGATGGACCGCCCACGCTGCGTCGGGCCGAAATTGGCGCACCTACTATCCGGGTCGACGAAACATCTCTGCGATCGCGTTCGATCCTTACAACGACTTCGGCAACAAGGAACCGACCTACTTGGCACCGAAGGAGATCATCGGTCCAGTGGTCAAGGTCGCCCGACGGGCGGGCAAGCCGTGGGGAATCGCCGAGATCGGGGCAGAACTGATCCCTGGTGACTCCGGGGAAGGGCGCGCAGCCTGGCTGACGCGGGTGGGGCGCTATCTGTCGCGTCGGGGAGCGCTGTTCGCGACCTATTTCGACGTCGACAACGGTGGCTCTTTCACCCTGCGCGACTCGCAGTCCCAGGTGTCGTGGAGGGCTTGGGTCCGGTGGAAGGGTCGCGAGGGGTAGCCGTCCGGTCCAACTCGTCCATCAGGCTCTCGCTCTGGTTGGGTTCGACCTTGCGCACGAAGAAGGCGTTGCTCGCCTCGATGTCGTCGAAGGCTTCGCCGGTGAGGACTTGTGGGCTGCGGGCCCCCTGGGTCCAAGCGATGTGGCGACGTCGATCGTTCTCGATGAGCAGATGGTCGGAGTCGTTGAGCACCAGCGTCGGGATCAGCGCCTCGTCTGGGATCGAGCACCGGGCCAGGTAGCGGATCACCTCGGGGCGTCGGCGTGCCTGGGCCAACACGTGGTCGACGGCGCAGGCGTCGAGGTTGACCCACATATCACCGATGACGAGGCCGAAACCGCGGTCGAACGGCGCGCGGCGCGGCCATGGAATCGAACGGTGGCTTCCCGGGAGTCGGATTCTGCGCAGATAGCGGCTTCGACACCGGGTGACCCAGTGGTCCTCTCCCGGCACCGCAGACGGCGTCACCCAGAAGTGTCGGAGGAAGGCGTTGGTGTCGGTCTGGGCGAGTTCGGCCTCGATGTCGCGCATCGGTCGGGCGGGATAGTCCTGACCGGAGACGAGCAGGAACCAGGACATGTCGGGGATTCGGGTTCTCGCCTCTTGGAGACACCGCAGCATGGCTAGGGCCAGACCCATCCGACCCCAGTCGGCGGGTTCGGCGTTGTCGAGCAGGATGGTTCGCTCCCCGGCTTCGAGGTCGAGCGGCTCGCCCCGTGGGTCGTGGTGCACCAACGCGACCGTGTTGTCTCCTTCGAGGACACGATCGACCAGTCGGCGCACCTGCGCTGGGTCGCGATGCGACAGGATCGCCACCACGACCGGCCCGACAACCGACATCGGCACCGCCTCGGGGTGAACTCGGACTGAACGCCGACGGGTAGCGTCGGCACGCCCAGCGAACCAGACCCCCAGAGTGTCCGCACCCCCAAATTCGATGAAATGTGGCGGTCAGGCGTGGCCGTCGAAGAGGGAGGTTACCGACCCGTCCTCGAAGACTTCGTGGATGGCGCGAGCGATGAGGGGGGCGATGGACAGGGTGGTGAGCTTGTCGAACTGCCTGTGCTGGTCGACCGGGAGGGTGTTGGTGATGACGATCTCGGTGGCGACCGAGGCCTTGAGACGTTCGACGGCCGGGTCGGACAAAATCGCATGGGTGGCGGCGATGATCACCCCGGCCGCGCCCTCGGCCATCAGTGCGTCGGCGGCCTTCACGATGGTGCCGCCGGTGTCGATGATGTCGTCGGTGAGCACACAGATTTTGCCGGCGACCTCGCCGACGACTCGGTTGGCGACGGTCTCGTTGGGTCGGTCGGTGCGACGGGTCTTGTGAATGAAGGCCAGCGGCACACCACCGAGACGGGCGGACCAGCGCTCGGCCACTTTGATGCGGCCGGCGTCCGGGGAGACCATGCAGAGGTCTTGCCCGGCGTACTTCGCCTTGATGTGGTCGGCAAGCAGTGGCAGTGCCATCAGGTGGTCCACCGGACCGTCGAAGAATCCCTGCAACTGGTCGGCGTGCAGATCGACGGTGATGATTCGGTCGGCGCCCGCGGTTTTGAACAGATCGGCGATCAGACGGGCCGAGATCGGCTCGCGGCCTCGGTGCTTCTTGTCTTGGCGGGAGTATCCCCAAAAGGGCATCACGACAGTGATCCGTTTGGCCGAGGCACGCTTGAGCGCGTCGACCATGATCAGGTGCTCCATGATCCACTCGTTGATCGGAGCGGTGTGGGACTGGATGACGAAGGCGTCCGAGCCGCGGACCGACTCGTCGAACCGCACATAGATCTCGGAGTTGGCGAACTCGTAGGCTTGGGTGGGGGTGAGTGCGGTTTCGAGCAGATCGGCCACCTCCTCAGCGAGCGCGGGGTGCGCCCGGCCCGACATCAGCATCATGTGCTTCTGGGTGGTCAACTTGATGTCGCTCACGCGGGGCTCCTTGGGCCAAGTTCCGGCACGGCGGACCTGATTCTAGGCACGAGGACCGATCGTGGTGAACGGCGGCACCACTTCACCGCTCCGGATGTGGGCGTTGCTGATCACCGCGTAGGGCCCGATGACCGCCCCGGAGTCCACCTGAGTGTCGCCGAGCAGATGGCTGGGCCCAGCGATGGTGACGTCGGAGGCAAGCCGGGCTGTGACGTCGATCCAGGTGCTGTCCGGGTCGACCATGCTCACCCCGGACCTCATCCAGCGGGTCACCACTCGGCGGTTCAACTCGGCGCCGAGGGCGGCCAACTGTACTCGGTCGTTGACACCCTCGGTCTGCATGACGTCGCTGATCTGGAAACCCTCCACCCCGAGTCCTTCGGCTCGTGCCGCTGCCACCACATCGGTCAGGTAGTACTCCCCGGCGGCGTTGTTGTTGCCCAGTCGTGGCAGCACGGCGGTGAGGAACGCTGCGTCGAAGGCGAAGATTCCGGAGTTGATCTCCTGGATCGTCCGCTGTTCCTCGTCGGCGTCCTTCTGCTCGACGATCGCCACCACGGCTCCGGTCGCGTCGCGCACGATGCGGCCGTAGCCGAACGGATCCTCCACGACACCGGTCAGTACGGTGACCGCTGCACCGGTTTCTCGGTGATGGTCGACCAGCGCTGTCAGGGACTCGGCCTCCAGCAGGGGGGTGTCGGCATAGAGCACCAACACCGTGCCCGTCGAGGCATCCTGCGCGGCGTCGACTGCGACTCTGGCCGCGTGACCGGTGCCCAACTGCTCGGTCTGCACCGCGAAGAGGGTCTGGGGGGCGATGGCCTCGATGTGGGGTCGCACCTGGTCGCGTTGGTGACCGACGACGACGATCACCCGCTCGGCTCCCAGTTGGTTGACTGCCGCCAGCACGTGACCCACCATGCTTCTGCCGCCGATGGCGTGCAGCACTTTCGCGGTCGCGGATTTCATCCGGGTGCCCGCCCCTGCGGCGAGCACGATTGCTGTCAGATCACCCACGGGTTAAACCCTACGGCGTGCCCCCCATTCCGGGTTCCAGGTGGCTACGCTGGCGCCGCCCCCCGTTGCCACCTGGAGTCTGGTCACCATGTCTGTCACCCCGGATCTGCCCCGCCGCCGCCTCGCCGGATTGTTTGCTGGCTTGGCCGGGCTCCTCGCCATAGGCGGCGTGGTCCCGCTTGCTGCCGCGACCTCGGTTGCCGAGTCAACCGCCGTCAGCACGTCAGTCAGCGCAACCGATGCCCCCAGCCCTGCGCTCGGCTACTACGACCCGGCGATCGGCTTGGCCGGGAGCGCACTGCGAGATGCCTTGCACACCATCGTCAAGGGGAACACGGCGCTGACTTACGACGCCGTGTGGACGGCATTGAAGGTGACCGACGTGGACCCGGACAATCCGGCCAACGTCATAGAAAGCTATTCGGGCACCTCGATCGAGGCATCACATCAGATCGGCAGCTCCTGCCCGTACACGACGTGCTGGAATCGGGAACACACCTGGGCTCAGAGTCTGGGGAACTTCGACACCGATGCGGGCCCCGGGACCGATCTGTTCCACGTGCGTCCCGAAGACTCATCCACCAACTCCAGCCGCGGCAACAAGGACTTCAAGGATTGCACCTCGGGCTGCTCGCCGGTGCCCAACTGTTCTGCGTGCGAGGCAACCAGCACCTCCTTCGAACCGCGCGCCGCGATCAAAGGCGACATCGCCCGCGGGTTGATGTACATGGCGATCCGCTACGAGGGCGATGACAGTTTCGCCGATCTAGAGTTGAACGACCAGGCCAACGGGTCCTGCGGCTCCTCGACCTGCTACATCGGCTACAGTTCGGCGCTGCTCGACTGGGCGATCGCCGACCAGCCGGACGCGACCGAGCGCACCCGCAACCAGGTGATCTTCGACCGGTTCCAGCACAACCGGAATCCGTTCATCGACAACCCTGAGTTGGTCGACTACCTGTGGGGCAGCAAGGTCGGGCAGCCGTGGCCCGGTCCGGGGCCGACTGCGACCCCCACACCCACCGCCACAGACCCAGCACCGACCTGTGCGCCGGTCGTTCTCCAGCCGGCAGCCACGAAGACGTCGATGAGGAAGCCGCGAACGTTCCGCGCCGGAACCTCGGCCGAGGTCGTCGTGAGAGTCTCGGCGGGTGCGACCGGCAAGGTCACCATCAAAGTCCGCCAGGGCGCGGTCGGCTACAGCGTGTCCAAGAGACTGACGGCCAGCAAGGCGACCCTGAAGGTGGGTCCGCTCCGCAGGGGGAATCTGAAACTCACCGCCGTCTACCCAGGCAAGCTCATCGCGGCGACCGGGGCGTGCGAGTCCGGCTCCACCGGGTGGCTCGGTTCGTCCAGGACGACCACGGTCGAGGTGGCCAGACGCTGAGGGGATTGGGTAGGCATGGACCGACTGAGAGCGACCCTGAAGGCCGGACTGGCCCGGTGGAGCAGCAAGCGGTGGCAGATCGCCCAGTGCGCCATCGCGGCCGGCGTTGCCTGGTTCATCGCCGAGAGCATGCTGGGGCACCACGCGCCGGTGTTCGCGGCCGTGGCTGCAGTGGTCAGTCTCGGCACCTCCTACGGCCAGCGATTGCGCCGGGTGGCCGAAGTGACGGTGGGGGTGGCCATCGGTGTGTTGATGGCGGACCTGTTGGTGACCTGGCTCGGCGCCGGAGGCTGGCAGATCGTGGTCATCGTGGCGTTGTCGATGTCGGTGGCCCTCATGTTGGACAGCGGACGCACATTGGTCAACCAGGCTGCGGTGCAGGGCATTTTCGTTTCGGCATTGGCCACCTCAGCGAACGCGTCGCTGACCCGATGGACCGACGCCTTGGTCGGGGGCGCCGTGGCTCTGGTGGCCGCCACTGTGGTTCCCGCGGCACCGCTGCGACGGCCGCGTGCCCAGGCTGCGGTCGTAGTGCACAAGATCGCCGATCTGTTGCGGGCCGCAGGAGAGGTGATCTTGGAGATGGACCCGATTCACGCAATGGCCGTCCTGACCGAGGCCCGTGCCACCGACGGCCTCATCCGTGAACTCTCCTCGGCGGCCGACGAGGGCATGGCCGTAGTGGCCTCCTCGCCGTTCCGGATCAGACACAAACCGCACATCCGTCGGATGAACGACCTGGTCGAGCCACTTGACCGTGCGATGCGCAGCACCCGCGTGCTGGTGCGCCAGGTGGCGGTGGCCGCCTATCGCGGCAACCCGATCCCCGAGTCGTATGCCGCGCTCGCCTTCGATCTGGCCGACGCGACCGCACTGTTGGCCGACGATCTGGGCTCCCACGAACTCGGCGACGGCCAACTGGCTGAAGCCGCCCGGCCGACGCTGTTGGCCGTGGGTGAAGCCTCCGGCCACGTCGAGCGCAGTCAGGTGATCAATGCTGAGGCGACACTCACCCAAATCCGGGCGGTGATCGTCGATCTGTTGCAACTGACTGGAATGGGACAGTTCGAGGCGACCGACGCTCTGCCCCCGGTGCAATCGGGAACCTCAGAAGGCTAGGGCTTCCACATTGCGCACCAGCGCTTCGCTGGAGTGTTTGACCGCCACCCCGACCAACGGCCTGACAGCTCGCTCGATGGCAGCACCGGCCGGGCCCCCCGGCAGGGTGTAACTCATCCAGACCTCGACCCGAGTCCGATCGTCTCCGAGTTCGGAGAAGGTCCATCGCTGGGTGTTGTGGATTCCCCGGATCGACGAGATCTCGACGCGGCGATTCATCTCATAGTCGGTGCATCGCACCGTCGAGCGCAGCGAGACCCCTAAGCGCATCACCCCGTCGTAGGTCGCACCTTCGCCTCGCAGAGGACCTTCGACCGGCGTGATCTGATGGAGCCCATAGACCCAGTCCTTCAGTCGGGTGAAGTCCTCCACGTAGCCGAACACCGCGTCCACCGGTGCGGCAATCTCCACCGAGGTCTCCAAGATCGCAGCCATACAGCGATCATCGCATCGCTATCAACCCGGCTGCCATGAGGCAGCGGGACCGCTCAGGCCAGAGCCTGCCTGAAGGCGGCCTCCGGCGCCAGCACCGGGCGACCCAGCAGTGCCTCCAGATCGGTGGTCGGCACCAGCAGCTCCCCTTCAGAGATGCCTCGATCGACATCGGCGAAAACCGCATCCATCGGCGCCGGCACCCCGGCGCCCGCCAGGATGCCCTGGAGGGTTTCGACGTCGACGTTGGTGTAGCCGATCTCCTCGCCGGTGGCCGCCGAGATGAGGGTGGCGATCTCCGGCACGGTCACCGCGCCGCCACCGAGCTCGTAGGTTCGACCCTCGTGCCCGTCGGTGGTCAGCACCACCGCGGCAGCTTCGGCGAGCTCGCTGCGCAGTGCTACCGATACCTTGCCGTCGCCGGCGGCACCGACCATGCCGTGAGCGCGATAGGTCTCGATCTGGTCGGTGTAGTTCTCCACATACCAGCCGTTGCGCAGCACGATGGTGGGGATCGGCGCCTGAGCCAACAGTGTTTCGGTGGCGGCGTGATCGGCCAGCAGCATCAGACTGGAGGTGTCGGCGTGGGGGCCTGAGGTGTAGACCAGCTGCCCGACACCTGCCGCGACTGCGGCGTCGATGACGGTGCGGTGCTGTTCGACACGGTTGGGCTCGATGCCGGAGATCAGCAGCACACGGTCGCCCTCGTTGAGCACGGACGCGACGGCGCCTGCGTCATCGCGGTCCACGGCGACGACCCGGACCCCGCGGTCGGCCAGGTCAGACAGTTTCGCGGTGGCGCGGCCGGTGGCCACGATGTCGGCCGGGGCGACGCCCCTGGCCAGCAGGTGTTCGACGGTGAGGCGGCCTAGGTGGCCGGTGGCTCCGAAGACGACGAAGGACATGGGGTGAACCTTTCGGTGGGACGACACTGTTCGTCTGTCCCAACGGCACCCACTCCCCGATGCTTCCCCGGGGAAAGTAGTGACTTGAACGTGCGGTACTGACTCGAACGTGCAGTACTGACTTGAACGTGCAGTAGTTACCCCTGGCATAGTAGGGCTATGACTGCCGCCGCACTCGAGCCGAATCCCTACGAATCGGCCTGCCCGACCCGGACCATTCTGGATCGCATCGGCGACCGCTGGACCGTGCTGGTGTTGCTGCTACTGGCCGACCGCACCCATCGCTTCACCGAACTGTCCCGCGCCATCAGGGGGATCAGCCCGAAGGTGCTCACCTCTACGCTTCGCTCGCTCGAACGCGATGGTCTGATCACCCGAGAGGTGTATGCCGAAGTCCCGCCGCGCACCGAATACTCGCTGACGCCGTTGGGTGGCACCCTGGTCGAGGCAGTCTCCGCCCTCGAGGCTTGGGCGCGCACCCACATCGACGACGTGATGACGGCTCGAAGCAGGTTCGACGCCCGCTGAGGCGTTCACCGGGCGCCGAGAAGCCGGTCGATCGCGGCCTGCGACACCGAGTGATAGCCCGGTCGGGCGATCGCGTAGATCTCCCGGGCTCGGGCGAGACCGGCAACCGACCCGGCCAGTTTCTCGTAGACGCGTCGAATGTAGAGCGCCCGACCGTGCCGGGTCAGAAATCCTTCCAGCGCCTGGTCGACGGCTGGCTCGGTGAAGACATAGCCGGACTCGCAGGCGAGTTGCAGCCAAGCGGTGGCGATCTCGATGTTGCCGCTGACGCTGAAACCGAACTCGGCATCCACCCGCGCCAGCAGGTCGTGGCCGGAGTCGACCGGTAGACCGCGCACGAAGGCGACCCACTGCTGACTCACCCACCCGCCGGTCTCCAGGGCCGCCGGCGTGGTGCCGGCCAGGAGCGCCGCGACCTGGGTGTCTACCCGGTCGAAGGCGTCTGAGGCGAAATCAGGGGCGTTGTCGGGGACGCCTGGTCCGTGCACCCACGCCTCGACCCGGAGATCCTCGGCGCTGGTGCCGCACGGCTCCAGCAGCTCGGTGTTGAGGTGGTCCAGGAAGGTCGCGGTGTCCATCGATTCGAACGCGAACCGGTCGAAGTAGTCGCGCAGGAAGTCGTCGAACCGTTGCCGACCGACCCCGGCCTCGATCAGGCGAAGGAACAGCGAACCCTTCTCGTAGGGCATCTTGGCCGGGCCGTCGTCGGGGTCTCGGTCGGACAGATCCAACTCCAGCCAGGTGTCGCGCGGATCTTCGTCACCAATCGCCCGCTCCAGGTCGTGGCGCCCCAGGCGCCACTCCATCGCCGTGAAGTCGGCGCCATAGACCTCTTCGTCGATCCGTCTCTCGAAGTAGGTGGTGAAACCCTCGTTGAGCCAGATGTCGTTCCAGGTCGAGTTGGTGACCAGGTTGCCTGACCAGGAGTGCGCCAGTTCGTGGGCGATCAGGCTGACCAGCGACCGGTCGCCGGCCAGAACCGTCGGGGTGGCGAAGGTGAGTCGCGGGTTCTCCATGCCGCCGTAGGGGAAACTGGGCGGCAATACCAGGATGTCGTAGCGGCCCCAACGGTAGGGGCCGTAGAGCCGTTCGGCGGCCTCGATCATGGTTTCGGTGTCGGCGAACTCCCAGGCGGCGCTGTCGATCACGGTGGGTTCGGCATACACCCCGCTTCGGGCGCCGACCTCACGGAAACAGAGATCCCCGACCGCCAGCGCGATCAGGTATGCCGGCACCGGTTGCGGCATCGTGAAGCGGTAGACGCCGTCCGCGCTGAGCTCGGTCGGGTTCTCCGCACTCATCACCGCCAGCAGGTCGCGCGGCACCGTCAGGGTGGCCTCGTAGGTGACCCTGACCGCTGGGCTGTCCTGGCAGGGGATCCAGCTGCGGGCCAGGATCGGCTGATTCTGGCTGAACAGGAACTGTCGACCGGAGGCGGTTTGCGCAGGCTCGAGCCATTGCAGCGCCCGAGCTTCAGGGCTGGTCACGTAGTGCACGACCACACGATCGGCGTCCGCGATCTCGATAGTGAGCGCGCTGCCGAGGATCGGGTCGTAGTCTGCCAGCGTCCACGGCAGGTCGACACCATCGGCGTCGGTGATGCTGGTGATGTCGAGCTGCCAGGTGTCGAGCGCGAGATGAGTCGCGGCAGGGTCACGGTGCTCGAGGTCGAGAGCGGCGCTGCCCGAGATCCGTCGGGTCACGAAGTCGATGTCGAGCTTGAGGCACAGGTGCGTGACCACGACCTCGTTGGGACGGGCGAACGAATGTGGGTCAACAGCAAAGGTCCGAGGCACCGGATCAACCTATCCGGCCGACGTCGATTCGCGTCAGACCTGCTCCCCGGGCAGGAGTCGAACCTGCGTCGCTAGTCCTGATTCAAAGTCAGGCGGGCCCTGCCGGCAGACCAACCGGGGATCATCGCATCAGCGATGCGAAGCCATTGTGTCCGAGAACGGCCGTGCTGACCGAATCAACACCCGCAGATCCGAGGATCGCGGGCCCTCACGGGCCGAGGATGCGCAGGTCGGTCGTGCCGTCCGAGTTCTCGACCTGGACCTCTCCGACGTCCTTGACGTAGGTGTGCACCGAGGTGGTCGTGCCGGTGGTCACCAGGATCTGGGCCGAGTTGGGATAAC
>JBPPMQ010000131.1:0-12530 GCA_051306135.1 Nocardioides sp.
AGGGACGCGACTACACCGACGTGCGTCCGCTGGACGGCATCTACTCGGGCGCGCAGACCTCAGAGATGACTGCCTACGTCGACATCACCCGACTGGTCTGAACAGTTTTCCGTCTCGTCCTCTGGTCAGACACGGAAGGTTCCTTTACTCTTGAGCGATGGGGGGCCATCACTTTTTTCGCGCGGCTGCGGCGTGCGCTCTGATCGTGGCGACGTCCGCGCCAGCCGGTGCGGTCGCGACGCCCAAGGGATCGCTGAATCTACTCACCAATCTCAGCGCTGATGCTGAGTGTGCGGTGCTGGCTCCCGACCCGCCGTTCGAAGAATCGCGGGTGGGCAGTTCGAGCAAGAAGGTCTCACTGGGCGGCACCTTCAAAGTCGGGATGATTGACGGGCCGTATTCCGAGGCGATCAAACTGAGCGGGACCTCAACCTATGCGCCGAGGTTCGACGGCAGGTATCTCAAGGTTGCCACGCTCAGCGGCCGACACCAGATTCAGTTCTCGCGCGCGGACGCGGTCTGCAACGCACGGTTCACCGCATCGACCACCCACTACCTCACCTTCCCGGTGAAGAAGACTGCCCGCCTACAGATCTCGTGGGACAACCACAGCCGCGCGAAGTTGCGCATTGCCAACGTCTACCACGACGAACAGACCAGGACCCAGAAGACGGGCTTGGCGGCCTCAGGGAAGTTCGGAATCAAGGTCACTCCCGGCACGTGGACGATCTACCTGCAGGTCGACACCACCTTGTCGGAGTCCAAGGTGCCGGCGAACTCCACCAAGACCATCAAGGCGCCCTTCGATCTCAAGGTGCGGGTGGACTGATCCTCGACACCCGGTTCGACTCTCGGCGTGCCCGGCGCCACTAGCATGTGGGAGTGCCGACCATCCACGACTCGCCAGTCTCGGTGATCGTGCTGACCGGAGGTCGGGCGACTCGGATGGGCATGGCTGACAAGGCTTCCATGCAGGTGGGTGGTGTCCCGATCCTGCAGCGGATCGTGGGTTGCCTGCCCGGCCACGAGGTCTGGGTGGTCGGGGCAGAGGTGTCGGGCGGGCCGGTGGCCGGCATCGCGGTCGGGGTGACGCAGACCGACCGCGACCTGGTCGCCGTCTTCGCCGGGGACCAACCGTTCGTGGCAGAGGCGTTGCCGTCCCTGCGAGCGGCAGTGGTAGGGCACGACGTTGCGGTGCTGACCGCGAACAGACGGCGCCAATTCCTGGCTTCGTTGTGGCGCCGTGACGCCCTCACCGCTGCGCTGACTCGGATCGGCTCACCCGTGGATGCCCCGGCCAGGTCGCTCTTCGTCGATGTCGACGTGGTCGAGGTCGACGACACCGGCCGATGGTCGACCGACGTCGACACTCCCGAGGACCTCGCGGCAGCGAACTCAGAGGCGAACCAACACCCCGTCACCGGACGGGCCGACCACGGCCAGGCCGGTCGCGAAGGCGATTCCTTGCAGTGAGGCCGCCGAGTGCCCAGGACACGCCTGCCAGCCCTGTGAGGTCTCCCGCACCGGCACGGCCCGGGTTCCGCGGCCGGCAGCCAATCGGATCGCAGGCAGCGGGTCCAGGGAGCCGCTACTGAGCCCGGCGAGCAGCGGCACTAGCAGTGTGTGGGCTCCGACGAGAGCAGCGGCAGGGTTGCCAGGCAGACCCACGACGGGCCGGCCCGCGATGTGGCCGAGCAACATCGGATGTCCGGGCCGCACGTGGACCCCGTCCACCGTCCGCTGCGTTGCCCGGATCTCGTGGCGCAGACGATCGGTCACACCGACCGAGGTCGATCCGACGACAACCACGACGTCGACCTCCTCGGAATCCAGCCCGAGGGTCACCTCGTCGTCCAGGTGGGTCGTGGAGACCACCAGTCCCCCAGCAGCAGCCACCATCGGAGCCAGCATCGGGCCGACCGCATCGCGGACTTGGTCGGCCGCCGGTGTGCCACGGTCGATGATCTCGGTTCCGGTGAGCAGGATCTTCACCGTCGGGCGGCGGCGCACCACCAGTCGGTCGTGCCCGCTGGCCGCGGCAAACCCCAGCAGTCCTGCACCGACCCGGGAACCCGGTGAGGCGATGAGCTGGCCCAGGGCGGTCTCCGACCCGCGGCGGCGGATGTGGTCCCGGCCGGCCACCTCGAGTGCCTCGATGTAGTCACCGACGACCACGCAGACCTCGATGGGGAGGACGCGAGCGGTGCCCGACGGCACCACCGCGCCGGTGCTGATCGGGACGGCACAGCCAGCGGGCAGCGGCCGCCCATAGGGTGCACCGGGCCGGGACCCGGTGCCGTCGAGGACCCTCCACGGCCCTGCCCCGCAGACCGCGAAGCCGTCCATCGCCGAGGCATCGAACCCGGGCAGATCGACCAGCGCGGTCACCCGGTCGCCGAGCACGCGTCCCAGGGCCTCGGCGAGCGCCACCTCTTCGACCCCGAGGTGCTGGCTACCAGCTAACCCGGCGGCGAAGGCGTCGTTCCTGGCTTCGACCCAGCCATGGGCTCCGCGACGAGTCCTCGTGCCAGTCGGCCAGGCCATCGGGTTCACACCGCTGCCGGTCACGCTGTCGCCCCGGCCAGAGTCAGGGCCCGGGAGGCCACCAAGTCCACCACGCGCGGGTGTGCGCCGAGGACTTCGGCCACGCAGGTCGAGCCAGCCACCTCGGCCTCGTGGCGGGCCTGGGTGGCGAAGAACCCCGGAGCAAGCAGATACGGGACCACGGCGTGGTCGGGTGTGACCACGCTCCGGATCCGGTCGCCGAGACCGGCCAGCGTGGCGACTTGGACCGGACCGTGGCACCGTTCGGCAAGCAGGCCGGCAGCCGCGGTCAGATCAGCCAGGGCCGTGGTGTCTTGGGAACCGGCAGCAACCATCACCACCGGCTGCCCCGGCGCTGCTCCTATGTCGGCCAATCGGTCTGCCATGGCCTCAGCCAACAGCGGATCGGGCCCGAGCGAGCCGCCCATCCGGACTCCGCAGGCGCCGGCGGCGATCGCCGCCGGCACATCGACGCGCAGGTGGTAGCCGGAGGACAGCAGCATCGGTACGACGACATCGCCGGGCTGGGCCGCCAGCAGCACCTCGGCAAGGAGGGGGTCGCACAGTTCGACGAAACTGGGGATCGCTGGCACGCCGAGCAGCCGGCCGGCTCGTTCGGTGATTTGTCGGGCCACCTGGTTGCCGCCCGGCTTTCGGGTGCCATGGGCGACGGTGATCAGCCTCATGGGGACACCGCCAGCCGGTATCCACGCTTGACCACCGTCTGGATGGCGCGGGTGCCCAGTGCGGAGCGCAGCCTGGCCACGGCCATCTCGACGGCGTGTTCGGACCCGGCGGTGCCTGAGGGGAGTTGGGCGAGGAGTGCTTGCCGCGACACCACGATGCCCGGATTGGCCACCAGCGCCTGCAACACCGCGGCGGGGGCCGGAGAGAGTTTGATCTCGACGCCGTCGAGGAGCACCCCATCGCCGCGGAGCAGCAGTTGATGGCCCCCTGCCAGCTGCAGCAGCAGTCCCGCCTTCCGGGCCGGCAGTTCGGTCCCCAACTGCTTGACCATGGCCAGCAGGCGTGAGCGTTCGGGGAACAGGGTCGGCACACCCCACAGTTCGAACGCAGCCGCGGTCACCGGGCCCACGCAGGCCGCGATTACGTCGGCCTGGAACATCGAGACCACGTCGTCGCGCCGTCCGACCGACTCGGCTGCACCCATGAAGGCGGCCACCGCAGGAGCCGAGGTGAAGGTGACCGCGTCCAACTCGCCGTCGGCCAGATGGTCGACCATGGCGAACATCGGTTCGGGATCATCGGTGGTCTCGGTCCGGTAGACCGTCACCGTGATCACCTCGGCGCCCTGACGGCGCAGGGCATGGGCGACGATCGACAGCGACTGGCCGTGCTCTTGGACGACGATCTTCTTGCCGGTCAGGTCCCTGCCGCGCAGGTGTTGGAGTACGTCGCTGAACTCTTCGGATTCCGGGGACCACAGCTCTCGCAGGCCCCGAGCACGTAGGGCACCCACCGACTTCGGGCCGCGGGCCAGGATCTCGCAGCGGCCGAGCACCGCCAACAACGGCTCGAGCAGCCCGAAGGACTCTGCGGCGTCGAACCATCCACGAGCGCCGATGCCGGTGGTGGCCAGGAAGATATCGACCTCGGTGTCGAGCACGATCTCGGTCTGCGCCCTGAGTTCGGCCACGTCAACCCGCTGAGAGTCGATCGAGAGGGCCGGAGCCCACTCCACGCTCGCCCCGCGACGCTCCAGCAGCGCGATCTGCTCGGCGGCCTTGCGGGCGGCGGTCACGCCGATCCGGTAGCCGTCGAGGGGGCTCACGGTCACGAACGAACTCCCCCCACCAGGACGACGTCGGAGTCGATCTCGACGTGGTAGACGGCGACGGCCACGGTCTCGTCGTCGAGACAACGCCCGGTGCGCAGGTCGAACTTCTGTTTATGCATCGGACTGGCAACGAAGTCGACCGTGCCAGCCGCCGTTTCAAGGGTACCGACGATTCCGCGTGAGAGCACCGACGCACTGGAGAACGGGTCGTAGTTGTCCAACGCGTGCACGTCGCCGGCGTAGGTGCGGAAGACTGCCACCGCACGACCCGCCACCAACGCAGCGACCCCACCCTCGACGTCGATCTGGTCGATTCGGCATACCGGCGTCAATCTCAGCTCAGCCATGACCGACCGCCGACCTTGATGGTCGCACCCAGGTCGACCGGGCCCTGGGAGGCGGCGGGGACGATCTGGCCCCGGGTGGCGCCGAACTCGATGTTGGCATCCGGCACGTCCGGGGCGTTGACGAACGAGACGAACCGGGTGAGCTTCTCGGGGTCCTCCAACGTGGCCTTCCACTCGTCCTCGTAGGAGCCCACATGGCCGGCCATCGCCTTCTCCAACTCTGAGCCCAGTCCCAGCGAGTCGTCCACCACGATCTGCCGCAGCCGGTCCAGTCCGCCCTCGAACGAGTCCAGCCAGGCGGCAGTGCGTTGCAGTCGGTCGGCGGTGCGCAGGTAGAACATCAAGTATCGGTCCAAGTACCGCACCAAGTCCTCGGTCGCCAGGTCACCGGCGAGCAGTTGGGCATGAGCCGGGTTGGCTCCTCCGTTACCTGCGACATACAGGTTCCAGCCCTTCTCGGTGGCGATGACTCCGAAGTCCTTGCCGCGGGCCTCAGCACACTCGCGGGCGCACCCGGAAACGCCGCCCTTGAGTTTGTGGGGGCTGCGCAATCCGCGGTAGCGAAGCTCCAGCATGATGGCCAGGCCCACCGAGTCCTGGACGCCGTAGCGACACCAGGTCGACCCGACACACGACTTCACCGTGCGCAGCGACTTGCCGTAGGCCTGCCCGGACTCGAAGCCGGCATCGACCAGTCGCCGCCAGATCTGCGGCAGCTCTTCCAGACGGGCACCGAAAAGGTCGATCCGCTGGCCGCCGGTGATCTTGGTGTAGAGCCCGAACTCCTTAGCGACCGCGCCGATCGCAATCAGCCCGTCGGGGGTGATCTCACCGCCGGGAATGCGCGGCACGACCGAATAGGTGCCGTTGCGCTGGATGTTGGCCAGGAACGCATCGTTGGTGTCTTGGAGCGTACGCCGACCCTGCGCGAGCACGTGGCCGTTGAATTGGCTGGCCAGGATCGAAGCGATCGCGGGCTTGCAGATCTCGCAGCCGCGACCCCGTCCGTGCGCCGCCACGATCTGGTCGAAGGAGGCGTACTGGTGCACGAGCACCAAGTCGAACAGTTCGGCCCGGGTGTAGGAGAAGTGCTCGCAGATCGAGCGGTCGACGACCTTGCCTAGGGCGGCGAAGTAGTCCTCGACGATCTTCTTGACCTGTGGTTTGCAGGACCCGCAGGTGGCGCCGGCTCTAGTCTGTTTGGTGACCTCGACCGCAGAGCTGCAGCCGCCGTCGACGGCGGCCTCAATCTCACCGCGGGTGACGTTGTTGCAGGAGCAGACCTGCGCGTGGACCGGGAGGGTGATCCCGACGCCGGTGGAGATCGGCAGGATGAGTTCCTCGGGGTTGTCCGGCAGGTCCATACCCGAGGCGACCATCGGGCGCAGCAGCCCATAGGCCGAAGCGTCCCCGACCAGGATGCCGCCGAGCAACTGTTTGCCGTTGGCGCTGACGACGAGCTTCTTGTAGACACCGGCCACATCGTCGGAATAGGACAACTCCAGCGAACCTTCGGTGGCGCCCATGGCATCACCGAAGCTGGCCACATCGACACCGAGCAGTTTCAACTTGGTGGACATGTCGGCACCGGTGAAGGTGGCCGGGCCGCCGAGCATCGTGTCGACCGCGACCTCGGCCATCGTGTAGCCGGGGGCGACCAGCCCGTACATCCGGCCCGCAGGCGCGGCACACTCACCGATGGCCCACACATGGTCGTCAGAACTGCGGCAGTGCTGGTCGACCAGCACGCCGCCACGCTCGGCGATCTCGAGGTCGGCGGCCCGAGCGAGGGTGTCGCGGGGGCGGATTCCGGCCGAGAAGACGACCATGTCGGTATCGAGTCCCTTGCGGTCCTTCAGCGCGAGCCCGGTGACCCTGTCGGTGCCCAGCACAGCCTCGCTCATGGCGCCGGTGTGGATGCTCAGGCCGAGGCCCTCGATGTGGCGAGCCAGGGTGCGACCACCGAACTCGTCGACCTGGACCGCCATCAGGCGGGGGGCGAGTTCGACGACGTGAGTCTCCAAACCCAGTTGGTGCAGGGCGTTGGCGGCCTCCAGTCCGAGCAGTCCGCCACCGACCACCACGCCCCGCTTGGCCTTCTTCGCGGCGGTTCGGATGGCCTCGAGGTCGTCGATGGTGCGGTAGACGAAGGTGCCCGGCAGGTCCTTGCCGGGGATCGGCGGTACGAACGGTGCGGCACCGGTGGCCAGCACCAACTCGTCGTAGGCCACGTCCTCGCCCGTCGCCAAGGTGATCAGACGCTGGCGTGGCGAGATCGTCACCACTTCAGCGCCGGTGCGCAAGGTGACCCGAGGGTCGGCGTACCTCTTCGAGGCCAGCAGCGATAGCGCGTCGGCACCGACCTCGAAGAACGAGGTGAGGGCCACCCGGTCGTAGGCTGGCCGGTTCTCCTCTCCCAGCACCAAGATGTCGTGGGTCTGGGTCAGCCCACGCTCGATGGCGGCCTCCACGAATCGGTGTCCGACCATGCCGTGGCCGACCACGACGATCTGTTGACGACGCCTGTTCGGTGTCGTGTTCACGGAACTCATCAGGCTGATCCCTTCACCAGGTTGGCGTGCAGGAGTTGTTCGACCATCGGTCGGCAGCCGCCGCACCCAGTGGTCGCTCGGGTGGTTTCACACACCTGGTCCACCGAGGAACAGGCGCGAATGCGTCCGGCGGAGACACCGGCGCAGGCACAGACCTCGGCGTCGTCGCCGAGTTCGATCGGGGTGGCGGGTTTGTCCGCCAGCAGCAGGGCGCCGGGCTCGCCGTCGCCGAGGACGGTGCGCTTGTCGAAGGCCTGGGTGATCAACCCGATCCGGGACAGGTCGCCGACCAGGGTGGCCGCGACGACGACGCCGTCGGCCACGACCAGTTTCTTGTGGGTCCCGGTGATCGGGTTGGAGACCTGCACGATCTCGCCGGCGGTGTGCTCGGGGTCGCCGAGAACGGCGACGTCGAGGTCGGTGGCGCGCAACCGCGCTACTGCGCGGTGCCCGTGGTAGCGAGCTTGCTCGCCGTTGAGGATCCGGGCCAACACCGAGGCCTGCGCCCAGGCCGGCGGCACGAAGCCGGTGGTCCTGCCGGCGTGCTCGGCGCAGTCTCCGATCGCGTGGATGGCCCGGTCGCTGGTGCGGAGCTCGTCGTCCACCACCACGCCGTTCCCCAGGACCAGGCCGGCGCGTCTCGCCAATCGCACGTTGGGTCGACTGCCGGCGGTGAGCACGACCATGTCGGTGTCCAAGACATAACCATTGTCGAGTCGCAGGCCCTTGTCGGTCATCCCGACAGCGAACGCGCCGGCATAGGTGGTGGTGCCCAGTTTGTCGAGGCTGCGCTGCAGCACGGCCGCTGCACCCTGGTCGACCTGGCGTTGCAGGAGGTGCTCGCCGCCCTCGACGATCTCGACGTTCAGTCCGCGCACACTCAGCGCCCGGGCGACCTGGAGTCCGAGGAGTCCGCCACCCACCACGACTGCGGAGTGGGCGACGGTGACCGCCTGCTGCAGACCGTGGCAGTCGGCCAGGCTACGAAAGGCGTGCACCTTCTGGTTCATCCGGCCGTCCGGCCCGACCAGTCCGCGGATCGGAGGCAGGCTCGGCAGCGAACCGGTGGCCAGCACCAGAGCGTCGTAGCCGATCCGGCTGTCGTCGGCGAGCACGGCCTCGCGGCAGGGGCGATCGATGTCGGTGACCCGACGTCCGAGGATCAGATCGACCCCATGATCGGCGTACCACCGGGGTGGGCGCAGGGTGATGGCAGCCTCGCGGTGGCTGCCCTCCAACACTGCCGAGAGCAGGATGCGGTTGTACGGGGCAACGGGTTCGGCGCTGACCACAGTGATGTCGTGATGGTGCCCGACCAGTCCTTCGACCAACCGAACGGCGGCCATGCCGTTGCCGACGACGACGATCCTCATGTGGTCACCTCGGCGGCGCAGACCTTGAACTCGGGCATCCGGCTGGAGGGGTCGAGCACGTCCGAGGTGAGACGGTTGGCTCCGACCCAATGGAAGGGCACGAAGACGGTGTCTGGACGGATGGTGTCGACGATTCGAGCGGGGGCGGTCATCGCTCCGCGACGGGTGCGCACCGTGACCGGCTCGCCGTCGTGGGCTCCGATCCGGGTGGCCAACAGGGAGTGCATCTCTACGAAAGGGCCGGCGTCAGGCAGCTCTTTGATCCGACGGGTCTGGGCCCCGGACTGGTATTGAGCCAGCACCCGGCCGGTGGTCAGGTGGATGCCGAACTCCTCGTCGAGGGGCTCGGCCGGGCCGGCGTACTCGACGGGGATGAACCGGGCGCGGCCATCAGGATGGGCGAAGGATTCGCCGAACACGCGGGGGGTGCCTGGGTGCAGGTTGTCAGGGCACGGCCAGAAGACTCCGTGTTCGGCGCGGATCCGGTCATAGCTGATGCCGCTGTAGTCGGCCTTGCCACCGCGGCTGGCCGCACGCAACTCGTTGAAAACCGTTTCAGGGTCGACCGACCAGGTGGAGGCGGCTCCGAGCCGTTCGGCTAGTCCGGCGATGACGTCCAGGTCCGACCGGACACCGGTCGGTGGCGTGATGGCCTGCTGACGCAGGATGACCCGTCCCTCGAGGTTGGTCATGGTGCCGGTCTCTTCGGCCCATTGGGTGATGGGCAGCACCACGTCGGCCAGCGCTGCGGTCTCACTCATCACCAGGTCACAGACCACCAGCAGATCCAAACTGCGTAGCCGGTCCGTGACCAGGTCGGCATTGGGGGCTGAGATCACAGGATTGGAACCGAGGACGAGCAGGCTGCGCGGCCCCGTGGCTGTGCCCAGGCAGGAGAGCAGTTCGTATGCCGAGAGGCCCTTTCCGGGCAGCGTGTCGGCCTCGACACCCCACACGCCTGCAACATGGCTGCGGGCGGCCGGATCATCGATCATCCGATAGCCCGGCAGTTGATCGGACTTCTGGCCGTGCTCGCGTCCACCTTGCCCGTTGCCCTGCCCGGTCAGACAGCCGTAGCCGGCGTACAACCGTCCAGGCATCCCGAGGGCGAGACTCAGGTTGATCCAGGCCAGCACAGTGGCGGTTCCGTCGGCGTGCTGCTCGGCTCCGCGAGCGGTCAGCACCATCACCTTCGACGAACCCATCAGCAGGTCGGCGAAGGCACGCTGCTGCCCGACGGTGACTCCGGTGATTCGCTCGACCCGTTCGGGCCACCAGGCCGCGGCAGTGTTCCGGGTTTTCTCGAACCCGTCGGTGCGGGCAGCGACATAGTCCTCATCGACCCCGCCAGCTGCGTCGAGGAGGTGCATCAGCCCGAGCGCGAGAGCCAGATCGGTGCCGGGAACCGGCTGGACGAACAGGTCAGCCCGGTCGGCGGTGGGGGTGCGTCGGGGGTCGACCACCACGACCCGGCCGCCTCGCTCGCGGAGTCGGTCGAGGTGCCGGGCGGCAGGAGGCATGGTCTCGGCGAGGTTGGATCCGACCAGAACGACCAAATCGGTCTGTTCGACGTCGGACAGCGGAAACGGCAGACCTCGGTCGAGGCCGAAAGCCTGGTTGCCTGCCGACGCGGCCGAGCTCATGCACCAGCGACCGTTGTAGTCGATCATGGAGGTGCCCAACGCGACCCGGGCGAACTTCCCCAGCTGATAGGCCTTCTCGTTGGTCAAGCCGCCACCTCCGAAGATGGCGTTGGTGTCTGGGCCGTGCTCGTCGCGCAGGCGCTGCAGCCGGCCTGCGACCAAGTCGAGTGCGTCGTCCCACGAGACCGACTGCCACGCCCCGGTTGCCCGGTCACGCACCATGGGAGTGGTGAGGCGTTCCCGGTGACCACGAAGGCCTCCGGCGGTCCATCCCTTGCGGCACAAGGCGCCTGCGTTGACTGGGAAGTCCGGCCAAGCCTGCACTTCCAGTGAGCGTCCGCTGAGGGTCAGCGTCATGCCGCACTGGAGCGAGCAGTAGGGGCAGTGGGAGTCGGTCATCGTCTCGTCTTAGATGTGGGCGCTCTGGGCGTGCACCGCACGCACCACGATCGACGATGCCTTGCGGGTATAGACGGTCCAGGTGACCACTAGGCAGGCCAGGTAGAAGCCGGTGAAGATCCAGAACGCGCTGATGATCGCGTCGAGCTTGTCGCTCGCCGGGACCCACGGTGCCGCGAACATCATCGGAATGAGGAATCCCCCGAAGGCACCGACCGCGGAGACCAAGCCGACCACGGCGGACGACTCGACAGTGGCCCGCTTGAGCGCGGCGATACGGTCCTCACCGCCCAGCGGCGTTGCGTGCACCGCCTCGGTCTTCCAGATCGACGGAATCATCTTGAAGGTCGATCCGTTGCCGAACCCGGTCATCGCGAAGACGAACAGGAAGGTGAGCAGGAAGATCGGGAAGATCGCACCGTTGGCGTCCACGACTGCGGTGATCTGGGCGTCGGTGGCGCCTGCAGAAGCGTTAGGGACCGACTCCAGCGCCCGCAGGCTGGCGATGATGCCGAGAGTGCCGACCACCTGGAGTGCGAAGACCACGACTGTGACCTTGGCCCCACCGACGCGGTCCGCGATCTTTCCGCCGAAAGGCCGACACAGCGAACCGACCCCAGCACCAAGGAAGGCGTAGTAGGCAAAGTTGATGCCGTAGGCCGATCCGTCGGACAGAGTGCCTGCGAAGTTGGAGTTGATGACTAGGCCGAAGGCCCCGGAGTAGCCGATGAAGGATCCGAAGGTGCCGATGTAGAGGAAGGACATGATCGCGGTGTGCTTGTTCTTCACCACCGCGGCTGTCTCCTTGACCGTCGACCGGGCGCCGGTCAGGTTGTCCATGAAGAGGTAGGCACCGGCGGCTGCAAGCAGGGCGAGGACGGCGTACACGTAGCCGACCCGGCCGAGGGTGACTCCGCCGTCGGTTGCTGCGATCAGGCCCCACAGACCTCCCGCGCCCACGATGATCGGAAGTCCGAGTTGGAGGACCGCCACACCGATGTTGCCGCCGGCTGCGTTGATCCCGAGCGCGAATCCCTTCTCCTTCTGCGGAAAGAAGGCGTTGATGTTGGCCATCGAGGAGGCGAAGTTGCCGCCACCGAACCCAGCGGTTGCGGAGATGACGATAAAGACCCAATACGGCGTGGCCGGGTTCTGCACTGCGACGGCGAAGGCGATGCTCGGGATGAGCAGCAGCAGCGCGCTGATGACCGTCCAGTTGCGGCCACCGAAGAGTGGCACCGCGAAGGTGTAGGGCAACCGGAGGAACGCGCCGATACCCGACGGGACCGCGGTGAGGATGAACAACTGCTCGACGCTGAAGTCGAAGCCCATCTTCGCCAACATGGCGGCGGCGATCGACCAGAACATCCAGATCGAGAATCCGATGTGTTCCGCGACGATGGACCAGATCAGGTTGCGCCGGGCGACCTTCTTGCCGGTGGTGGCCCAGAATCCTGGGTCTTCGGGCTGCCAGTCTTCAATCCAACGGCCGGTGCGGGGTGGTGCAACCTCGGTGCTCATAGTGGCCTCCTCGAGCCATCGATGCTCCCCATTGTTTCGGGGTGGAGTCACCATCGTGTGCGGCCGCGGTAACAACGAGAGCCACCTCGCAGTCACCGAAGGTCAACTTGTCCTCACGTCCTCACAGACCTCACGACCTCACGACCTCACGGGGCGGTGAGGTCGGGACGTGGGTTCTCGACGTGGCTGCGAGCGAACCGGCGTGGGCCCGGTCGAACTGCTCTGAGATCGTCAGCCGGAATGCCGAGCGAGTAGATTCTGAACTCGGAGAACGGCAACCCGGTGGTCGTGGTCGTCACTCATGACGGCAGCGAGTTTGAGATGTGGGAGCGCTTCGGCGAGTCGGCTCTGGC
>JBPPMQ010000147.1:0-5113 GCA_051306135.1 Nocardioides sp.
ATCGATGGCATGACCGGTGCGGAAACCACCTACCGTGATCTGCTCGCTCAGATCAACGGAATTGCCGGCGCGCTGGCAGCACGAGGAATCGCCCCTGGCGACGTGGTAGCAATCCATGCGCCGAACATCCCGGCATTCGTACCTGTTTTTCACGGTATCCTGCGGGCGGGCGCGGTCGCAACTCCAGTCAACGCGCTCTACAAGGCGGATGAGATCGCTGATCAGCTCCGCGACTCCGGTGCAAAGCTGATCTTCACGATTTCCCCGTTGCTCGAGCAGGCCAGGAGTGGCGCAATCACCGCTGGCCTCAGCAATGATCAGGTCGTCGTGCTCGACGGTGCCGAAGGTCATTCTTCGCTGCGCGACCTGCTGGCAGAACGCAAATCCGCGCCGGAAGTCCATATCAATTCCGCCACTCACGTCGCGGTCCTGCCCTACTCGTCCGGCACAACTGGCAAACCAAAGGGGGTCATGCTCAGCCACCGCAACCTGCTGGCAAACGTTGCCCAAGCGGCGCCGATCGTTGGGGTGACGCGGGATGACCGGGTCGTCGCCATCCTGCCGTTCACCCACATCTACGGGCTGACCGTGCTGCTCAATATTTCACTCGCCAAACGGGCAACACTGATCACAATGCCCCGTTTTGACCTCGCTGAATTCTTGCGGATCGTTCAAGACCTCCGTGCGACGTATGTGTTCATCGCGCCGCCTATGGCCGTTGCTCTCGCCAAGCATCCACTGATCGATGAATATGACCTGTCAAGCCTGCACACCCTCCTCTCGGGGGCCGCGCCACTCGACGGTATCTTGGGGGCTGCGGTATCCAGACGCCTGAGCGTCCGAATGCGGCAGGGATACGGAATGAGCGAGATGAGCCCCATCTCTCACGCGATTCCATTTGACCGCGAGGACATCCCGCTTGGTACCATCGGGCTCGCCCTTCCCAACATCGCGTTTAAGCTGATCGAGCCCGCGACAGGCAACGAAATACCAATGCCGGCCGAAGGCACGAGTGAGGCGGGAGAGTTGCTCGTCCGCGGGCCGAACATCATGCTCGGCTACTTGGGCAACACGTCAGCGACGCGCGAAACGCTCGACGCGGATGGATTCCTGCACACAGGTGACCTAGCTACCGTGAGCGCGGAAGGTTATGTGACAATCGTTGACCGGCTCAAGGAACTCATCAAATACAAGGGGCATCAGGTGGCTCCCGCCGAACTCGAAGCCCTCCTGCTCACCCACCCCATGATCGTGGACGCCGCGGTGATCGGCGTCCACGACGAGGAAGGCCAGGAGGTCCCAAAGGCCTTCATCGTGCCTCGGCCCGGAGCTGACCTGTCGGCGGAAGCGGTCATGGAGTTCGTCGCAGAGCATGTAGCCCCGTATAAGAAGGTGCGCCAGGTCGCATTTATCGATGCTGTACCAAAATCCTCGGCCGGAAAAATTCTCCGCAAGGATCTACGCGCACAGGAAGTGAGCGCATGAACTCCACCGTGTCTGGCTCGGATGAACGGTTCGACTTCATAGTTGTCGGGGCAGGCTCGGCGGGTGCTGCCCTGGCAAACCGGCTTACCGCCGATGGCACGGCGACGGTCGCCCTCCTGGAAGCCGGCGGGCCAGACAAGAAGACCGAGATCCATATTCCTGCGGCATTCTCGGCACTGTTTCGCTCAGAGTTCGACTGGAACTATGACACCGAACCTCAGCCGGGTCTCGACGGACGCAGCATCTATTGGCCGCGAGGCAAGGTGCTTGGCGGTTCTTCGTCGCTCAACGCGATGATGTGGGTGCGCGGCTATGCGGCGGACTATGATCGCTGGGCCGAGTTGGCAGGGCCGGGCTGGTCTTGGAAAGCGCTCCTCCCATACTTTCGCAAAGCGGAGCGAGTCGCCGGCAACACGGATCCCGACCAGGGATCAGATGGCGCTGTCAATATTGAACCGCAACGAAGCCCACGGTCCCACACGGCAGCCTTTCTCCAAGCGGTACGTGAAGCAGGGCTGCCTGTTGTACCACCCAACACGGCGCAACCAGATGGCTTCAGCCAAACCATGTTGACCCAACATCGTGGGGCGCGGTTCAGCACTGTGGATGCCTACCTAAAACCCGCACGAGGGCGGGGCAACCTCAGCATCCGCACCGGGGCACATGCGACCCGGGTGCTGTTCGATGGTAAGCGGGCGATCGGCGTCGAATACTTGCTCGGCGGGTCTCTACAGCGTGTGATGGCACGCCGGGAGGTCATCCTTTCGGGCGGCGCCGTGAATACACCTCAACTTCTCATGTTGTCGGGTATCGGTGACGCCAAACAATTGCGCGCTGTCGGAATTGACGTGCTGGTTGACTCACCTGAAGTCGGGGCCAACCTCGCCGACCACCTCATGGCGGGACTCGCCATCGCCTCCTCGGGCGACACGTTGTTCAGCGCGCAAAAGCCCGCTCAGTTGATCAACTATCTGCTCCGGCGCCGCGGAATGCTCACTTCCAACGTGGCGGAAGCCTACGGCTTCATCAAGACAAAACCAGAGTTCGACCATCCCGACGTTGAGCTTCTCTTCGCCCCCGTGGGGTTTGTCGGAGAGGGACTTATCGCGGCCCCCGGCCATGCACTAACAATGGGTGCGATTCTGCTCCAGCCAAAGAGCCGGGGTACGGTCGGTATAAAGTCGAAAGACCCTCTCGAGAAAGCGTTGATCGATCCGCGGTACCTCAGCGATCCAGGTGGTGAGGACAAGGCGGCGCTCCTCGCGGGTCTCGCGCTGAGCGAACGCCTCCTCAGTTCCTCGCGGCTGTCCGGAGGCGCGCCGCTGCGATTCGTTCAACCGCTGGGGGCGGAGAATCTCGACATGGTGGCGCGAGACGAGCTGGCGATAACACGGCACGCTCAAACGCTGTATCATCCGACCAGCACGGCTCGCATGGGCTCCGACGACCGTTCCGTTGTCGACCCGGAGTTGCGGGTGCGGGGCGTCGAAGGATTGCGTGTTGCCGACGCGTCGATCATGCCGAGAATCATTCGAGGACATACCAATGCGCCGTCGATCGTTATCGGAGAGAAGGCGGCCGACCTGCTCCACGGTTAGCGCCATCACCGAGTCGGAGGCGGCGATGAGTACTGGAGGATTCTCTTGCACTCACCTCCGGCTCGAGGTTGTGCCCCTTTAGCCTCAATACCACTTAGTTAGGGTCCGACCCTGCTTGCACTCGTGGTCTGGCGTTTCCGGGGTGCTGTGCGTGAGGGGCCGGTGATGACGATGGTGTCTGTCGGTGGGGCCTCTGGTTGGGCCGGTATTTGTCAAGTCAAGTGAGACAGATGGTTTTTAGACTGTTTCTGCGATCGGCGTGCTGGCGGGTGTCTGGACGATAACCCTTGGCAATGCACAATTCTCCCAAACCCGTGCCACGATCAAGCGCGGCGACACGGATTCTGCAACAGCCTCTTTGCCCTCGAGATCCGAACGGTGATCTGCTCCACGAACTCGATCGAATCGCACTACGCCAGATACCGGCGCGCGGTCCGCGCCCGGGGTCACTTCCCGACTGAGCAAGCCACCTTGAAGTGCCTGTATCTTGTCGCTCGTAGCCTCGACCCCACCGGTCGTGGCCGCACCAGATGGACGATGCGCTGGGTGCCCGCTCTCAACCCTTTGCCATCACCTTCCAAGACTGCTGGCCGGCCGCCGGAAACCAACTAATCAAAGAACGCCGGAAACACCGCTCATGAGATAGTCCCGAGTGAAAACGGTGCACCGGTAGCCAGCTTTTTTAGCGCGATCGAGGTATTGGTGGCAGCATCTGCGGGAATCGTCTGACCCGAGTTCATCGCATTGCGAACCGCGATGAAATCCAGGGGGCTGTTCACACAATCGGCGGCAAGTATCTTGTTGTCCCGGTAATAGAGAATGGAAAACTTTTCCGTGTCAACGTCGCCTCGCAACACCACTTGATCGTGTCCGCTGGAGAGTCCGGCGATCTGAAGCTTGAGATCCGCCTGGTCGGACCAGAACCACGGCACCATTTTGTGTTCGTCGCCCTTGCCGAGTAGCGTGGCGGCGGCGATTTTGGCTTGCTCCACAGCATTTTGCACGCTTTCCAGTCGTACTCGGCCGATGCCCCAGGCTGTTATGGAGGGGTTTGGCATATTGGTGCAGTCGCCAGCAGCCACGGTAACCCCATCCGAGGTCAGCGCCCGGGAGTCCACCACGATTCCGTTGTCGAGGACCAGCCCGAGCTGCTCGGCCAGCTCTGTGCGTGGGAGAACGCCTACGCCAACCAGCACGACATCAGCCGGCACTATGGTCCCGTCGCTCAATTCCACGCCGGTCACCGCGTCATGCTCACCGATAAACCGGACGATCTGAGCATTGAGGATGACGTCGACTCCGCGCCGGCGATGAGCTTGCAAGTAAAATTCACTCGTCTGTTCGGAGACGGCACGGCCAATCAGTCTCGGGGCTGCTTCGAGGACCGTGACGTTCTTGCCTGAAGCACGGGCTCCCGCAGCAACCTCCAGTCCAATGAATCCACCGCCGACTACCGTAACATTCCTTGCGGCACGCAGATGTTGCCGCAGAACCGCGGCTTCGGCCGCATCTCGCAGATACGTCACCCCGCTCAGCGCGGAACCCTCCACGGGCAGCTTTCGGGCCAGAGCGCCAGTCGTGAGAGCCAGGCGCGCAAAGGAAAATATACGCCCGGTTTCGGCCACGGCCTCGCCACCGGCCGCTGTTCGGATGATTGAGATAATCCGTTCTTTGGTGACTAGTTCGATATCGTGATCCCGATAGAAGTTCGGGGTCCGAAAAGCCAAAGCGTCCGCAGTGGCATCTTCCCAAAGGAATGACTTCGACAGCGGTGGTCGTTGGTACGGCGCATGAGATTCCTCGCCGACCAGGATGATCGGGTCCGTATCGCCAAGCTCACGCAGAGTGGAGGCCAGCTGAACTCCCGCCTGGCAGTTTCCAATGATGAGTGTGCCAATACGGGAGTTCACGTCGCGACCCACGGCCATTCCTTCTAACACGGCCAGTCCTTCTACTAACATGTCGTGTGCCAGATCGTCGCGTGACAACGTCTTCGGCGCTCAGAGCGGATAGATGCGGATAGATGCAGT
>JBPPMQ010000164.1:0-3956 GCA_051306135.1 Nocardioides sp.
TAGGAGAGAAGGGTCTGAGGCTTTGGCAGGTTGTCGAGCGCATCGGAGACGTCCTCTACACCTCCATCTATGAGGCGCTTCACGACATGAACGGGCGGAATCATCGAGTCACCACTATTTCGCCCGGTGGCAATCCGTCCCAGTTCTGGTATGTGAGGCCGGAACTCTCCACGAGCGGTGCCTCATGACCACTGGTCGGGTGCCCGAACGACAGGAACTTGAGAGCTATCGCTCTCGCGTCCGCGGCTGCCTTCTGGGCGGCGCGGTCGGCGACGCGCTCGGTGGCCCAGTGGAGTTCTGGAGCTTGGAGCGGATCCAGCGCGAGTGCGGACGAGATGGAGTCAAGGAGTACCTGCCCGAAAACGTCTCGGGCGGCCGCGCGTACGGCCGTATCACCGACGACACCCAGATGACGCTCTTCACCGTCGAGGGCATGATCCGTGCTTCGGTCCGGCAGGACCGCGGCCTCGGCTTCACTGTTGGGGTACTGCACCACGCCTATGACCGATGGCTCGACACCCAACTTCAGAGCGGCCCGGACGGCGAACGAGACGGCTGGCTCATCAACGAACGATGGCTGTACTCGCGCAGAGCGCCAGGCAACACGTGCCTCTCCGCACTCGAAGTGCCGCGAGGCGGCCGACGCAAGCTTGAGCAGTTCGGCGCGGAAGCGACCAACATGTCTAAAGGATGCGGCGGCGTCATGCGCAGTGCTCCATTTGGGCTCGTCCCGCACTGGGTCTGGCCATCGGATTGGCAGTTCGACTCAGCCGCGCAGGCTGCCGGGTACACCCATGGCCACTCGACCGGTCAGATGGCGTCGGGGGCCCTGGCCGTTCTCATCGGCGCGATCATGCGTGGTTACGACCTGCCACGGGCGATCGACGAGGTGGAGAGCAAGCTCCGCGCCCGCCATGGCTATGCCGAGGTCTACCAGGCGATAAAGCAAGCGACTGAGGTCGCGCGCAGGGGTCCGGGGCCGGAGCACATCGAGTCGCTAGGCGGCGGCTGGGTAGCGGAGGAGGCGCTCGCGATAGCGATCTACGCGTCGCTCGTCTACCAGAAGCCCGGTCAGCTGCTCGACGCACTGTCGCTCGCGGTGACCCACTCGGGCGACAGCGATTCCACAGGCGCGATCTGCGGCAACATCCTCGGTGCGCTGCATGGGGAAACGGCACTGCCTCCTGAGCTCGCGTTCGAGGTCGAAGGACGCGACACGATCGTCACGCTGGCCGACGACTTCGTCTACGAGTTCACCGCTGGTGAGCGACTGCACGGCGAGTACGGTCCGAGCACGAGATGGACCGAGCGCTACCCGGGCTGGTGACCGCCGGGAGATTCGACAGGTCATCAGAACGTCATCGGAAATGATGGGCAACGGTTCCAAGGCGTTCCAATAGACTTGCACCGTCCGATGGAGAACCTCCAGATCAACCCGAGGTTTTCCAGAGGGACCCAAAGTTTGAGGTAGCGGGATCAGGCCCTCCGATCTCGCCCGGAGGTCACAGGTTCAAACCCTGTCCCCGCTACAAAGTTCAGGCGCGGAACCCACGGGTTCCGCGCCTGAAAGGCTTATGGGACTTGATCACATGTCCACTTAAGGCTCCTTTGATCGACACGACCGCTCATAGCAGAGCGTCCCGCGCATGAGTCGCGTGTGGCTCGACGGCTGGCCCCGATGGCGGCGCCGCAGGGGCGGCTCCGGTGGCGGCGATCTCGTTCCGTACAACCTGTGGGTGAGCCCATCCCTGACATCTGAGCCCGACGACCTTCATCTGCCCGCCGGCCTGAGCGTCGAGGAGGCCGTCCGGATCGCCGACGCGATCACCGCCTCGCACGCCGAGTCCACCCGCACCGTCTACGGCTGGGCGTGGAGCCAGTGGGAACGCTGGTGCACCGCACGCGGCGTGGTTGCGCTCCCTGCTGAGCCCGCACTGATCTGCACCTACCTCACCGAACGCGCCGCCGACGGACTCTCGGTCGGCACCATCGACATGGCCTGCGGCGCCATCTCCTACCAGCACCGGCGCCGTGGACTCGATGACCCGATCCTCACCGAGGGCGTCCGCCAGGTCCGACGCGGGCTCCGTCGCATCATCGGAGCCGCACCGCGGCGCCAAGCCCGCCCGCTGACCACCGACGACATCCGCCAGATCGTCGAGCACATCGACCGCACCAGCCTGCTGGGTGTCCGCGACGCCGCGATGATCCTGCTCGGCTTCGCCTCCGCACTGCGACGCTCTGAGCTCGCCGCGCTCACCCTGGCCGACGTCGCGTTCAAACCCGGCGGCGTCATGCTCACCATCCGGCGGTCCAAGACCGACCAGTACGCCGACGGCCAGAGTGTCGCTGTCGTCCACGGCCAGCACGCCACCACCGCAGCCGTCGCCGGCGTCGCCCTGGACCGGATCGCCGCTCAGACCCGCCACAAGCGACTCCACCCTCATCGAGCGCTACATCCGGCCCGCCCAGGCGCTGGAGTACACCTCCAGTCGCGACCTCGGGCTGTGAGGGAGAGTTTGGATAGGGGTATCTGATCGGATACGCTGGTGGCATGAGTCGTGGGAATGTGCTTGAGCAGGCGCGCGAAGCTGCGGGCCTCTCGCAGGCTGCCCTCGCCCACCGGGCCGGCACCTCGCGGCCCACGCTCTCTGCCTACGAGCACGACCGGAAGTCGCCTACTCTTCAGACCGCGGCCCGGATTGTGGCCGCAGCCGGGTTCGACCTCACCCTCACGCCCCGGATCGAGTTCCGGCAGGTCGCCACCGACCGCGGTCGCCCGATCCAGGTCCCCAGCGCACTGCCTCGTCTGCCGCTCGACCGCGCACTGGCCACGGGGGAGCTTCCGCTGCACCTGAACTGGTCCGACCGAGGCCGCCGCTACGACCTCCGCGACCGCCGGCAGCGGGCCCGCGTCTACGAGATCGTCCTGCGCGAGGGCGGACCCCAGGATGTCCTCGCCTACGTCGACGGCGCGCTGCTGGTCGATCTGTGGGACGAACTCGTCCTCCCTCTCCCCATCCGGACCGCGTGGAATGCCGTGGCCACGGGGCAGGCTGTCGAGCAGGTGGCCTGATGGACCGCCCGGACCAGCTCACCGCGTTCCAGGTCGACCTCGCGGACATCTTCTTCTCCCTCGATGCGGCCAAGGGCTATCTCGTCGCCGGCGGTGCCGCGCTCCTGGCCTCCGACCTCATTGCCCGCCCCACCGAGGACCTCGACCTGTTCACCGCCACACCCACGACCACGGTGACCCAAGCCAAGGATGCCTTCGTGCAGGCACTCCAGGACCGAGACCACGACGTCGTCATCGTCCAGGACGGACCCACCTTCTGCCGCATGATCATCACCCGAGAGGGGGAGGAGACCCTGGTCGACCTCGCCATCGACTCCCCACCCAACAGCCAGCCGACCGTCACCGTGCTCGGCCCGACACTGGCACCGCTTGAACTCGCTGGCCGGAAGTTGCTCGCTCTCTTCGGTCGCGCCGAGGCCCGCGACTTCGCCGACGTGTATGTCCTATCGCAACGCTTCGGAAAGGACACCCTTGTCGAGCAGGCGCAAGCCCTCGACGCAGGGTTCGACCTCGACGTGCTCGCGCAGATGATCGGAACCCTCAGCCGCTTCGACGACCCCGAGATCCCGCTCGGCCACGATGAACTCCCGCTCGCACGGGATTTCTTTGCAAACTGGGCCGTTGAACTCACATAGGTCCCCGTCCCTGGCGCGTCAGTTCGGCGCGAATGACTTCCCGAATGGCGCCTGTGAGGGTTCGGCTTGGGTAGCCTTTCTGAGGCGTTCCCTAACCCTCAGCGAACGCTGAGACGGAGAGACTGTGACCGACTTCAGGACCTTGTGCACGATTGGGGATCTCGTGCCGGTCGGTGCACACATGTCAGGTGTCATCGAGTCGGACGACGACGCGATGACGATGGACAGCTTCGACTCGTCCAAGC
>JBPPMQ010000169.1:0-16731 GCA_051306135.1 Nocardioides sp.
CATCCTCGGCGATCTCGCCAGAGGTCAAAACCATCGTGCTGGACATTGGTGAATCGATCCTTGATCTCGCCCTGCGTCAGGCGGACTTGCTGTGAACCACCGGCCTCAACTCACCCTGACACGCAGGGCGCCGGTGACCAGTTCCGCGAAGCGATCTACAACTTGCTCCCACGCGCGGGCTCTGGCTGACGTCACAGGTTGGGCGTTGATCAGATCCCCAAGTAGCTCCAAGGTCACGCTCCCCTTTTCTGCGTACTGAGGTTGCCCGTCGACGACACTGAGCATGCGGGCGCTGATCCAACCAGTTTGGTGCGTGAAGAAGAGGCTGTCCCAAGGGTCGTCAAAGAGGGGATCAATCAGGAGTGGGTGGCCATCTGGAGTAAGGGGAAAGCGAGCGTCCTTCTTGCGATTGCAGGGTGCGCAGATGAGACACAAGTTTTCGAACTGGAATGCGCGACTAGGGAAGTTCTCCTTTGGCCAGAAGTGTTCGACGTCCGCCGCGTAGGAGTCACTGCAGTAGGAGCATCGAAGCCGCCACCCCAGTGCCTCCTCGAGAACCTTTCGTAGTTCGCGATAGGCCTTCAGGTGCCTGAAGGACTCCCATTCCTTCTTGACCGGGGAGCCACTGTCGACCTTGGCCTGGCGGCCGTCCAGAGCCCTCGCAACGGAGTCTGGGCATTCGACTCGTACGAGGCGTCGCATCACCCAGGCTCCGTCAGGCGGCCCTCGAAGAACAACTCAAGTTGTTGGTATTCGTCGGCCCTCTCCCCTTCCAGATCAAACAGTGCCATTTGTTGGAGTTCCGCATGCCGTTTCATCGCACGGACAAGGCGGACTGAGCGGGTCTGCGCCAGTCCGAAAGCAGGCGACGAAAGGACGTCGTCTGTGTCGCCCTTAACCAATCTCTCGTATTCGCCCGCCGTGACAGCCCCAGACGCTCCAGTAGCACCCGGGGCCCTTAGGGTGTACACCCTGCCGCCGGTAGCTGCTTGGCATACAAGGGGACTGTGGGTCGTCACAATGAACTGGACCAGTGGGAAGTGGCTTGTAAGCCATGTGCCAATATCTCGTTGCCAAGCGGGGTGGAGATGCGCGTCAACCTCGTCGATCAAAACGACGGCCGGGGCTGCCAGAACGATGGTTCCGTCATCTGCTTCAGCGACGTAGTCAAGGGCTTCGTCATAGCACAGGAATATGTGACGAATGATGTCGATCAACATTGCGAGAGCGGCTCTGTAACCCTCGCTCATGTCGGACAACCGCAGCCGCCGACCCTCCGCGTCGAAGAGCCATACTCCGCTGGCGTCGACAGTATCGAACTTCATTCCGTTGCGAAGGAAGTCCGCTGAGAGCAGTCGAGTCACCGCGGCAAGTTGTTCCCCCGCTCGCGACTGCTCATCGGGGCCAGCTGCACGTAGCCGTCGGTAGTCGAGCTCTTGAAGCCACTTCTCGCCCTCCCGCAGCGTGGCGTCTTCCATGAAGAGCGTTGCAAACCGCGCTTTCAGGGGGTCAGCTTCAAGCCCCGCAGCCGTCGGCGAACTTCCATACAGGCGGCGAAACGGACCGTAGCCGATTCCTAGCCATCCGCCGGTCGAAACCTGCCAAGGTCCAGTCTCGGCCCCCCGCTTCTTCTTTCGATAGTGGTCGCCAGGGCGGAGCATCCAAATCGAACCCCCAGGCTGGTCGGCGTCTTGCTCGATATCGACCTCGGCCCAAAAAGTGTCTTTATAGGGCCGTCCGCCCGCGCGCGTCTTGTCAATCTCCGGGTCTGGGCGCACCTCGAGAGAGATTGCTCCGCTTGCGGCGCCCTGCGTGACCCACCCGTCGTACGAGGCCTGAAGGAAACGGGCTTTGTCGGGGCCCATCAGTGCCAGAGCGATCGCCTTCAAGACCGTCGACTTACCGGATCCGTTGTCACCGGTGATGACGGTCCAACCTGGAAACGGACTCTCAGGGAGTTCAATCGAGGTGGAGCCATCAAGCAGCGTGTCGATTCGTTCGATGGCAGACAGGGCGTCGCCCTGGTCGCGCCTGTTCGGTGCGTACAGCGGGCACAGGTTGATGTCGAGTTCTTCGAAAGCACGAATGTTTCGGCAAACAAGCCGTCTTAGGTACATCCCGACTCCTGCTTCCAGTCCATAGTTTGTGCCCTGACCCTACCGGCCGGTCCGCCTTCGACTCTCGCTTCCAGCCGACACGCTTTCTCCAACTGACACTGCCCTCGGGCGCTGAATCGGGCCACTCAGCCCTACGGTTGCGAACACTGCCACCCCGTGTCGGCAACGCTCGAAAATGAGGCCGATGCGACGTTCGAAAGCGAGGCCACCGGTTCGGTTCTTCTAGTCTGCCGTGTTTTGGGTTCTGATGCTGGGCAGGGTGTCGATTCCGCGGTTGCGTAGCCGGTAGGAGGTGCCCTTCAGGGTGAGGACGTCGGCGTGGTGCACGACGCGGTCGATCATCGCGGCGGCGACGGCTTGGTCGCCGAACACGCCTCCCCAGCCGCTGAACGGTAGGTTCGAGGTGAGGATCAGTGAGGCGTGTTCGTAGCGGCTGCTGACCAACTGGAAGAAGAGGTTGGCGGCGTCTTGCTCGAAGGGTAGGTAGCCGACCTCGTCGACGATGATCAGTGGGTAGCGCCGCAGCCGTGCGAGCTCGTTCGGGAGTCGTCCGGCGCGGTGGGCGTCGGTGAGGCGGGTGACCCATTCGGTCGCGGTCGCGAACAGCACGCGGTGGCCGTGGTTGGCTGCGGCGATGCCCAGGCCGGTGGCCAGGTGGGTCTTGCCTGTGCCGGGCGGACCGAGCAGGACGACGTTGCGGGCTTCGGTGAGGAACCCACCTGATGCCAGTGAGGCGATCTGTTGGCGGACGCCGGGTTGGGCGTCGAAGTCGAACTCCTCGATCGTCTTCCTCGCTGCGAACCCGGCGGCCCGGATCCGCAGTTGGGCACCGGATGCATTCCGTGCGGCGACCTCACGATCCAAGACCGCGGCGAGGTACTCCTCGTGGGTCCAGCCGGCGTCGCGGGCATGGTCAGCCAGCCGGGCAGCGGACTCGGTGATGCGGGGTGCCTTCAACGCACTGGCGAGGTAGGTCAGCTGCTTGAGTGCTTCGGTCGCTTCGCTCTTCTTGGCCGCCATCACGCCACCTCCTCACTGCCAGGGGCGTCGGTAAGTTCGGGGTCGATGAGTCCGAAGGCGCGGTCGTAGTCGGCCAGGTCCCGTACCAGCCCGGCATCGGGGTCGGCTGCCGGTCGGGGCAGCTGGTACTGCTCGCGCAGCACCTTGGCGGCCGCGACGTGGGCAGGGTCGGTGACCGTCATGCCACGTGCCCACACGCGGTCGTGGACGGCAACGAGCCGTCCTTCGTGACGGACCTCAACCGTGGCCAGGTCGGCGGTGACGTCGACGAACCTGCCGATCACTGCCGGGTCGACGGAGTAGTCGTTGGTGTCGATGCGGACGTAGTAGTCACGTCCCAGCCGGATCCGGTTGACCCAGCCGACGGTGGGTGCCACGGGTGGCAAGGGCAGCATCGCGGCCCGATCGGTGTCGAGCAGGTCGACCGGCCGTTCCTTGATGGTGCGCACCACACGGGCGTTGGCGATAGCCAGCCACTCGGTGAACTGGGTGTTGAAGTCCGCTGGCGATGAGAAGTCCCGACCGGGCATGAAGGAGGTCTCGAAGAACCCGTTGCGACGCTCGACCACGCCCTTGGATTCCGGGTCATACGGCTTCAACCGCTGCAGTGTGGTGGCCAGGGTGCCGGTGAACGCCCCGACGCCTTCGGCATGACGTTTCCCGCGGCCGATGCCGGACTCATTGTCCCAGATCAACCGCCGCGGCACCCGGCCCAACTGCTGCAGCAGCAGCCACATCCCGAGCAGAAGGTCGGCCGTGTGCCGGGTAGGGATCATCTGTCCGACCATGAACCTGGAGTGCGCCGCAGTGATCACCATGACCGGCAACAACGACTTCGAGCCGTTTTCGAGCGGGATCTTCTTCGGCGGGAACCACAGATCACACTGCGCCGCGTCACCCGGCAGCCAAGTCAGCCGGTCCGACGGATCGACCGGCCGATGTTCAGGACGCAGCCGCCGGACGTTGTCACGGAACCACGTGATCGACCCCGTCCAGCCAACCCGTTCGGCGATCACCGTGGCCGGCATGTCCGGCGTCTTCGCCAACAACTCGCGCACATGCGGCTCGAACGGTGTGAACGCCGTCGCCACCGCGGGCCGCTTGTACTTCGGGGGCCGATCCGAGGCCAACGCCCGTTCGACCGTCGACCTGCCGATGCCCAGATCCCGTGCGACCTGCCGCTGCGGAACACCATCCGCCACCAGCCGCCGGATCAACGCCCAATCCTCCACTGAGATCACCCATCCAATCTGTCTGGGTGGCCTCGTTTTCGACCGTCGCTATGGCCTCATTTTGAAGCGTCGTCGACACCCCGCTCGACTCGTGGCGCGGGGTGGCAGTCTGGCCACGTTCGCGGTGTTTGCTCGCCTTTGCTTGCATGTGGATTCATGAGTCGCGCGCCGACCCGTTGGCGTTGACCTGGGAGCCTCCGGTTGCGATTTTCGGCAGTTGGGCGCTTGCCTCGTTCCTCGCGGTCCCGGGCTCAGTAGCGATCACGGGGTGGGTCCGGAGTGGCAGGTGGGTGTGGCCACGCACCGCCAGGGCGCTCAGTGATGCAGCTACTGGCGGACTTTCGTGGGCGACGTACGTGGTGCTGATCGCCCTCGAGTTGGTGACCATCGGAGTGTCGGTCTGGATCACCCGTCTCTGGTGGTATACCTCAGGACCCGGCCATAAGGCGGGAGTTGCGACCAAAGGCGAGGTGGCAGCCGTCCTGGGGAGGCCCGCCGCTCGGCGGCGACTTGCGACGATCCGACCGGACCTCCGGGTGTAATCGATGAGCGATGTTCATGACTGTGCGTGGCATCTGGGCCGCTCGGCGGTGCCGGCGGGTGTTGATCTGTGGGTGCCGTTCGACCGGACAACCGGTGTCTACGGGCCGCAGGGATCGGGTAAGACACTCGATCTGCTCTCCCCGGCTCTGTTGGATGCCCCCGGTGCGGCATTGGTGACTCTGACCAAGCCTGAGGACCTGTATCTAACGTTCGAAACCAGGCGGGCGGGGGAGCGGCCCCTTGCGATCCTGGATCCGTTCAATCTCGCTCCGGGGTTGCCGCAACTGGTGTGGGATCCCGTCGCGGGTTGTGAGGATCCGATGGTGGCCGAACGCCGGGCGAAGGCCTTCACGGCCGGAACTATCGGTGGCGCTGTCGGTCGGGGGTCCGGCGACGAGGCCGCCCGCTTCTACGCTGCGGAGGCGTCGAAGGTGCTACAGGCGTTCTTCCATGCCGCTGCCTTGCAGGGCCACACCCTGGATCGTCTCCTGACGTGGGTCGCGAATCCCACCAATGCAGCCGAGCCGGAAGAAGTACTACGAATCCATCCCGACGCCGAACCGCTGTGGGACGGCCTGCTGCGTGGGGCGCTCCAAGGTGATCAGCGGACGGCCGGCAACACCATCACCACTGTCCAGCAGGCGCTCGCGCTGTTCTTCCAGCGGTCGATCAGGAACCGATGCGTGCCCAGCGGCAGCGAGTCGGCCACCGATATCGCTGCTCTCATCGAGGCCGGAGGAACGATCTATCTGATCGGTCGTGACGACCCGTACGCCTCAGCATCGCCGTTGATGACCGCGGTGGCCGAGCACGTCCTTGACGTCGCGCTCGGGCTGGCGATGGAGTCGCCGTACGGACGGTTGTGCCCACCGATGCTGGCCTGTCTGGACGAGCTTCCCTCGACAACGCCGCTGCCAACGCTGCGCACGCGGATGGCGAACGAGCGCGCCCTCGGCATCGCTTTCATCTATGCCGCGCAGACCTGGCGCCAACTCGTGATCTGCTACGGCGAGGACGAGGCCAGGACTCTCTTCGGGCTGACTAACAACATCGTCGCGTACGGTGGCGGCAAGGACATCGCCTTCTACCGGGAACTGTCCGACCTGGTCGGCACCACCCGGGTGATGCGCCGCAACCTCACCCACCAGCAAGGAAGCCGCGCCACCACACTGTTCGGCGCCGACGTACCGGTCCTGCGGCCGGAGGAGATTCGACGGCTCCCGGAACGGCACGCCCTCGTCCTGGCCGAGAGTGCCAAGCCGTTCATCGCCAAACTCAGCCGCTGTGTCGACGGCGCCAAGGGACAGAAGCTTTTGTCGGCCCAGGAGCGCACCCGCGAGTGGGTTGCCGCCAAACGCAGGGCCGAAAGGTCATGACCGAGCCGTCGGCAATGGCCTCACCGTTTCCCAGGCCGCCGGACCTGGTCCAGGAGCAGTTCGAACGGGCGGCTCACCTGGCTGGGCTTGAGGACCCGTCGAAGTCAGAACGGGTGGCGTTTGGGTTGCTGCAGCGGCCGTGGATCCCGTCGTCGTGTAGCCCCGACCTGCGATTTCTGATCTATGGGTGGCTGGACGAGGTGGTGGCGTGGATCAACGAAGACTGCCTGTGGCGCACAGAACGGGCGGTACCTGCCTGTTGGGAACAGCATCCCCACATCGTGCATGAGCTCGCGGTCGTTGCGACCTTGCGCTGGCATGCAGAGTTGGCGTTGACGCCTGCGGCGATGGAGGACTGGCTCCGGTTCACGCTCCCGCAGTTCCTGGACCGAATGGCGACTCGTGTAGGCGAGACCGGGTGTCCGCCTGGCGCCCACCAGCCCCATCCCGGGTCGTCGCGCAACGATGCCTATCGGGACGCTAGGTCATTGCGGGCTTCGCGTCGCGAACAGGACGTGTCCGCAGGATCCTGACTGTCGAACTCATGGAGTGTGCTCACCACCGGCGGTTGATGGCCCGAGCCATGGCCGGAGCCACATGGTCGGCTGGTGGTGGGGTCGGGAGCGCCGGGCGGAGCAGGCCGGCCGGGACCGCGGTCACGGGGGCCATGGTTGCGTGACTGTTCTTGGTTAGTGCGCGCTCTGCGGCGAGTCCGGGGTCATTGGTCCACGATTGGCCTTCCTCGAAGACTTCCAGATGCATGCTGGCTGGGGTGAGGTCGAGGCCGGCGCAGAGCCTTTCGGTCAGGGCTAGCCACCGGTTCGGGCTCGTGGCTGCGATGGCGGGGACGACCTCCCGGGCGATGTCGACGCGCCGGAAGGCGTCCTCGTGGCGCCCTTGTTGGATGGCCACGTCGATCAGGTGGTCGACCATCGGGTTGGCCTGGTTGAGGTCGGCCAGAAGCTGGCGGGGGCCGCCTGCTCGGAGTCTGTCGGCGGGATCGACCGCTTCGGGCAGTGTCAGGTACCGCGGTTCGATGCGGAGCGCGGCGAGGCGCCACAGTGCCTTGGTTGCCGCCGTCCGGCCGGCTGCATCAGGGTCGGTGGCGAGGATGATCTGATCGTGGTGGGGGCCAGCGTACGGCGCGATCTGGTGTGCCTGTTCGGTGGTGAATGCGGTCCCGAGGGGTGCGATGCCGACGTACCCGCCGCGGGTGGATGAGACTGCCAGGGCGTCCATGGGTCCTTCGACCAGGACTGGGGTCGCGCCGGCGTCGAGTTCGCGCCGGTGTTCCTGCAGCCCGTACAGGCAGGTGCCCTTGGTGAATACGGCTGTGGCACGCGTGTTGAGGTACTTAGGACCGACGGGGTCGGAGTCGGTTTTGGTGGGGTTTCGGCGTCCGATGAATCCGACCACGCCCTGGTCGTCTCGGATCGGGAACATCAGCCGGTCCCGGAAGACATCGACGACGGTGCCGCGGTCGGTGGCTCGGGCCAGTCCGGCTTGGAGGAGTTCGTCGATCGTGGCGCCGTGGTCGACTAGGTGGCGGACCAGGCTGTTCGGGCCGGGTGGCGCGTACCCGAGGCGGTGGCCCTGGTCGCGTGGATTGCTGTGCAGTCGGTCGTCGATGTAGCGGGGTGCCCAGGAGTGGTCGTAGCGGTGCTCGTAATAGGCGAGAGCCTGGGCGTTCAGGTCGAGGATGCGCGCTCCAGCCGAAACCTCCGCTACGTGGTCGGATCGGGGCGGGTAGTGATCCGGTTCGTCGGGTTGGTCTTCGGGGATGTCGGTCATGGTGGCGACCCGCCAGACCAGTGCTGTGCACACGTCGGCGGCGGGGAGTTCGCGGGTTCGGGTGTCGATGACCGCGGACAGGAGTTGTCGAGGAGTCCACTCGGGTGGTCGGGCATGAATCGCTGCGACGAGCGCGGGCCACGAGGCATCGGCTTGAACGCGGGCCGCCAGCTCGGCGCCGAGCAGTTCAGCCAGGTCGGGCGACCAGGCGGGTCGAAGGTGGTCGACGTCGCGTCCGGTGGCCTGGAGGGCGGCCGGGCCGAGGTGGCGCACGATGCGCCACCACAGTGCGTCGGCGGTGTGCACATCGGGCAGGGGTGCGGTGTGGGTGAGTGCTTGGCTCAGAAGCGGGCCGATAGGTATGCCGGCTTGGTCGAGGGCGGCCAGGTGGTGGGTGAGCGCAGCGCAGTTGCGGTCGGCGAGCACTTCTTCTGGCAGGTCATAGTGGGCTTGGCTGGCGGGGTGCCCGACTGCGGCGCGTATCCGGTTGTCGAGGTCTTGTCGGAGTCGTCCCGCGCCGGACCCGGGTTGGCGGGTGCCGTTGGGCCGGAGGTCCTTGTCGTTGATGCCGTAGGCGGCCCGCCAAACGGCGACGTCACTGCGGAGGTCGCGGGGGAGGCCGTGCGCCCAAGCGGGTGCGGCCGCCTCGGGCAGGTCGGCAGCTGCCTCTCGTACGTCGGCGGCCAAGCGTGTGACCTGTGCAGACCGTGCCGTCAGGTAGGGACCCCAGATGTCGTCGGCGGCGAGCAGGGATGGGATCTGGTCGAGCCACGGGAGCGGTCCGGCGCCGGTGCTGGGTAGGCGCCAGTCGAGTACGGCGGCGCGGTCTTCCGAGCTGTCGAGTTCCCCGACCGCCGCAGCGTCGAGGACGGCGGCGACCGGGTCGGTGCCGTTGAGGGCAACCAGTGCCAGATGCGCTCGGAGCGTTGGGTAGGCGTCTTCGTGGGTCAGGCCGGGATACAGGACTTCAAGGTCGGTGTCGAGGGTCGTGAGCTTCTCGTCGAGGTGCTGTTCGGCGGCGTATCCCAGGGCGTCGTGGTAGCGCAGTGCTGCTGCGTGGAGCAGGGTCTCGGGGGCGTCGGCTTCGCGTTGGGCGGTGGTGGCCGAGGTCTGGGTTCCGTCGCGGTCGAGGATGGTGGCAAGGACGTCGAGGGCGGTGTGTGGGTGGAGTGCTTCGGGGTGGATCAGGGTGTGGGGGTCGCCGTCGTATCCGTTGGCCACGTAGACGTGATTGCCGGCGCGGCCTCGAGAGACGGCGACGTAGAGCAGTTCGCGGGACTCATCGCCGATGACGACGGTGTGGGAGGTGTCGGTGGTCATGCCTTGGGCGCCGTGGACGGTGCTGGCATAGCCGAGTTGCACGTGTTCGGCGACGTAGGTGGCGGGAAGGGTGACCGCGGCCGTCGAGGCGTTGTGGCGGGCCCGGAGGGTCCCGTCGGGGTCGACCGCGGTGATCGTCCAGCGGTCGCCGTTCTTGACCCAGTCGGTGGGGGAGAGGGCCAGGGTTCGTTGGTTGCGGCGGGTGATGATGACATCTCCGACCGATGCGTGGTTTCCGTCGACCAACACCACGTCCGGGCCGGTGGGGTGGTCGGCGATGCGCTCGGTCCGGGCGCGGGAATTGAGTCGGCTGACCAGGTCGCGGGTGGGTGCGAGCAGGACCGAATCAAGTCCGGCCGCGCGGTCTGTCTTCCAGGCTTCGTAGGCCTGGTTGGTGACGGCGCCGAGGTCGCCGACGTGGACGCGGTCGTTGTCGGCGTAGAACCCCAACGAGCAGTGGTCTCCGGCGCGGACGGCCAGTGTGACGGCTGCTTCGGCCGGGTCGGTGAACCGGCGTACCTGGGACAGGGTGACGGCACCGACGGTTTCCTCGATGTCGCGCAGGATCCCGCCGGCGCCGACGGCGGCGAGTTGCTGGTTGTCACCGATGAGCCGTACGACGCCGCCGCGGCTGGTGATGAAGTCGACCACGGCCGCGAGTTCAGTGGTGGAGGCTTGGCCGGCTTCGTCGATGATCACCAGGGTTGTGGCGTCGATCTGGTTGATCCATTCCGGCCACGTGGACTGGTCGTGGTGGGTGATCTCCCAGGCAAGCTTGGCAAGGGTGTCGGTTGTGCAGTGCACCGAAGCCCGCAACTCGTGGGCTGCCTGCGCGGACGGCGCCAAGCCGACGACATGGCCACCGGTGTCGAGCCAAGCCCGGGTCAGCACGCCCATGGCGGTGGTCTTGCCGGTGCCAGCAGGAGCCAACGCGAGTTGTAGCCGCGCACCGGAAGTGGCCAGTTCGCGGACCATCGCGGCTTGGGCATCGTTGAGCTCGATCCCGGCGGCCGCCGGCTGGGCTAGGGCGATGTCGACGCGTACCTGGGAGATTCTCGCCCCGCCACCGGTTCGTGCTGTGGCGAGCAGGCGTTGTTCGGCGTCGAGGACGGCAGCTGAGGTGTAGGTCGTCGCGCCGTGGACCTCATAGACCGACTCACCGTGCCGGCGCAGGGCTCTGGGTTCGGTGACAGGGTCTGGAGAACCGAGGCGGATGGAGAGTGCCAGCGCGTCGGTGACCAGCCGGTCGACGGCGTGGTCGAGGTCCACCAGTGGGATGCCGGCGGTGCGGGTCTGGCGTTCGGCCTCGGCGCGCAGGTGCCAGACCTTCCACGTCGCCCGATCCTTGGAGACGGCATCGATCACCGCAGCCGCGGTGTCGGCGTACCACCGCGTGTCGGGTGTGATGGTGGGGGCGCCGCCTTGGATGGCGTCGTTGATCATCTGGTCCACCGATGCCGCGTCGCCAAGGATGGCGATGGCGTCCTCGCGCCAGGCGGTTCGCTGCTCGGCCTCGCTGGTCGGGGCGTGTTTAGCGGCGCGGGTTTCGCGCCACGCCTGCCTTCCGAGTCCGTAGGACTCCACCGGCGTCGGTGGACGTCCGTGGTTGGCCTGGAAGTGGACGGCCAGTTCTTCCTGGCGCGATGCGATCATCCGGCGCCGGGTCGACCACCAGCGGATCAGGCCGGGGGAGACCCCCACCAACTCTCTGACCGGGCGTTTCCCGTTCCGGTCGACCGACCCGAATGCGACCCCGAGGCGGGCGCCCAGTTCGGCTTCCAGGCGGGTGTTGTACCGCTCCGAGGCTGCGGTGATGGCCTGGTAGAGCACCCGTCCGTCCAGTGCCAGCCAGCGTCCATCAAGGGTCTGAACCTTGTTACTGACCGCGAGATGGGTGTGCAGCGACGGATCCCCGGCCCGGGTGTCGCGGTGGGTGAACGCGGTCGCAACCAAGCCCCGGACGCGGACCTGGCGAGCGCCGCCGCGGCCCTCGCGGGTGAACGCCACCTCGGACTCGATCCACGCCACTGCGTCGGCCACCGCCGCGTCGTGGGCATCGCGGATCTGTTCAGCGACCTCCATCGGGGCAAGCGCCCACAACGTGGAGACCGACTTCACCGGCGAGAAGGTCAGGTCATAGCCCGCCACCGCTGAGGTTGCCTTGCGGGATGCCGTCTTCACGAACCCGTCGAGTTCGCGGTCGTTGACCGGGGCACGGCTGTGGCGTTCGGTGAACATCTCGCGACCGATCTCGGTCCGGATCCGTGCCCGCTCATCGACCGGGATCGACGCATTCCAGCGCTCACCTCGCTCGAGGTTGAAGGCCGTGAACGCCTTGGCCACAGCGACGTTGAAATCCGAGGCGGCGGCGTACACATTGAACGGCCGCCCCAACGCCCCCGCGGCCGCGACTTGGTCCGGCGTACCCCCGGCGGCTGCGCGGGCCGCCTCCAAGGCGTCGGCGTCCGGATGTCGACCGAGCCCGAACAGCGACTTCATCTGCGCCTCAGTCACCATCGACCCCGCCGAGATCTCCAAGGCCGCGAGCCCGGCGCCGCACCACCGCCCCGGGGACTCGCCGCGTTCGGAGTAGTAGTCCTCCAACGACGCACGACCCTTCTCGGTCGAGTCGTGCGCGGCGACCTGACGGGTCAGGTACGTGTACCCGTCGCCCGCGGTCAGCTTCGCCACACCCATCACACCAGCCACAAGCGAACCGGCCTCGAGAACGCGGCCAACTCGCCCGATCACCTCGGTGCAGTAGGTGCATGGGAGATGGGGCGGTCGGGCTGGGGAGGTGGGGAAGCGACAGGTCGGTGGCCTCGTAGGGCGGTCTGGTTCACATGTTTGGTCATCAGTCCAGATCAAGGAGGTTCAGACGTGGGAGTCAAGGAATCAGCAGCAGTTCGGGCCAGGCAGCGAGAGGTCGCCGCACGGATCGAACGGCTCATCGACCAGGCCGACCAGCGCGCGCCGATCGGATCGCAGCGACGTGCTCGGATCCGCAACCTGATCCGGGAGGGACGGGTCGCGCTGCGTCGACGTGACCGCGCCGAACGCGACATCGAGGCTGCAACCGACGAGATCGGGCGGACCCTCACCGGGTTGGTCGATGAAGGCCTCAAACACTTCGAAGCCTTCGAAGCCCTCGGTGTCTCCATCGGCGTCGGCCGGCGACTGCTCCGCGAAGCCCAACATCGCCGCGACAACCCCGAGACCAAGGGAGGCCAGTGATGTTGCTCGCCCACGCCGTGGCCTACGCCGAAGCCCGTTCCTACCTGGCCGCGTTGGCCGACCACGCCCTCACCTTCGACGGCGCCATGGAGTACGAGCGCGTCCTGCTCGAACTCGACGAACTCCACGGCGGGCTCTACCCACCCACCACCCCGATCCCCGAGATCGACCCCGACGTGCTCTACCGGATCACGTTCAACGCGATCACCGGCCTGATCGAGCACCAGGTCGATGCCTACGGACTCGCACTGTGCGTCGCCATGCTGATGGCCGCCCGCGACACGGACTCCCGGTTATGACCTACGGCGACAACGTCTCCGACCTCCGGCAGGCGATGACAGCCCTGCTTGAGCGGCATCGGATCCGGCTCGCGCTCGGCGGCGCCAACGGAGCCACGCACCCCAACCAGACCACCGAAGCCCAAAAGCAAGCCATGGGGTTCCAGATCCAGCAATACCGGTGCGTCGTCCTGGCCTGGTGCGCGACAGCAGTGGACGGGGTCGCACCGAAGTTCACCCAAGGCCGCCAGGAGTTCGCGCTGCGCTCGCCGGCCGTGCAACTCCAGCGACGGATTACCGACACCGTTGGCGCCATCGGGTGTGGACTCCCGTCGATGGAGTCGGTCGCTCGACCGGCCGAGAACGCTCTCGTGGAGACGTGGCGCAAGGCAGCACGCGCCTGCATCCTCACCGACCCCGATATGGGGGCAGTCACCCACACCCGCCTCGACGCCGCCCAGTCCCGGGCCGTGTTGAAGGACGCCGCCGACTTCATCCGTGGGCTGATCGTCCTGGACCGCCGCTACGCAAACGTCCCCGGGTGGGAACACCTCGCCAACCCCAGATCCCTGGACGTCGCAGCCCAGAGCGTCGTGGACTATGCCGGCCGGGAAGGCTGCGACTTCTCCATCGACGCCCACGGTCAACGCCATACCCCAGCCGTGATCACCGGCCAGGCACTGCCGGCCATCGCCGGGGTGATCCAGGCCCAACACAACCTGCTCGTCGACCTGACCGGGGTACCCCCGACCGGGATGAACATGCGCCGAATCCTCAGCTCGCAAACCGGACTAAGCCACGAACTGGTCCGCCACGCTGCCAGCGGCGCCCCGGAGTTGGCCGAGACTTTCCAGCAGCGTGCCGACGTCTACCGGGACCTCGCCATCGCGAGCCGGAACTTCGGAGGACTGATCGGCAACGGCGGCCCCGCCGCCGCAGAAAGCGCCAACGCCTACGACCGAGCAAGGTCGGCCGACACCTGTACGCCGACCGACGCCCCGGCGCTACACGAACTGTCCCACCTGGCCCAAGGAATCGACACCCGGATCGCCACCACCATCGAACTCGGCTTCGCCGATCGGATCTACTTCGTCTCCGTCGCCCAACCCGGGACCCTCGGCCTCCACCAGGGCGGCCACCGCTGGGTTCCCGCCACCACGACCACCGACAAGACCGTCCTGCCTATAGTCAGGGAGCGACTCCGGCCGACGCTGACCGCAGTGGCGACCGTTCCGATGACTCACGAGCGTCAGGCGTATGGAGCCACGCTGGCCGTTCAACCGGGCTTCGGATCCCCCCGAGTCTGATGACGCCCGGATCCAGGGATGGCCTCGTTCCGGCTCTCTTTTCCCTTGGGTTGACATGAGCGAACAACTGGCCGGCGGCATCGCGATCCCTCACTCGAACGACGAGCTCCTCACTCTTGAGGAAGTGGCGGCGTTGGTACGCGTTCCCGTGGCGACCGTTCGCTACTGGAGGGCAAGGGGCAACGGTCCGCGAGGCTTCAAGGTCGGTCGCACCGTGCGCTATTGGAGGACCGAAGTCGTCCTGTGGCTCGACGCACAAGCCAACTGTTCGCAACCGGGGGAGTGAACTCCCGGGAAGGAACTCCGAGGAATTGAGGTCAGGCAATGGCCACCGTGAGGCGGCGTTCAGTTGACTGGACCGACTCCGCAGGTCGGACAAAGACCTCCGTTCGTTGGGAGGCGACCTTCAGGGATCGGACGGGTCGTCGACATCGACGCCTCTTCGAGTTCAAGCGGGATGCTCAGCAGTGGATCGCTGAACAGGACGCTGGAGTCGTTTCCGGTCAATGGGTGGACCCGAAGGCGGGGCGGGTTACCGTCGAAGCGTATTGCCGCCAGTGGATGGCCCACCACGTTGTCGCTCCGAGCACCGAGCGCACCTACGAGAGCATTCTGCAGAATCACATCTATCCGACGATCGGTGGAATGCGGATCGATTCGGTGACCCGGCTGGATCTCCAGAAGCTCGTCAAACAGTGGCAGGAGGTTGCGTCTCCCAAGACGACTGTGCAGCGATATCGCATGATCGCGATCATCATGCGCGCTGCTGTCAACGATCACGTGATCGCGAAGAGCCCCTGCGTTGGCGTTCGGCTCCCTCGTATTCCGTCCAAGGCAGCGCTTGTGCCTGTCACGACTGAGACAGTCATGGCGATTGCCAAGGAGATCGCTCCGCGGTACCGGCTCTTCGTGATCCTCGGCGCTGGCACCGGAATGAGGAGGGGAGAGCTTCTCGGCCTGACGCGCGATCGGATCGACCTGGATGCTGGTGTGATCCGGATCGATCGGCAGCTCGCCCGGGAATCTCGATGGAACGATCCAGTGTGGGGGCCTCCCAAGACCGATTCATCTACCCGCGTCGTGCCGATCGCGCCGTTTGTGGCCGACGCGATCCGGGAGCATGAGGCGGAGTTTGGGCATCATGCGTCTGGGCTCGTCTTCAGTTCTGAAACCGGCTCAGTGCTGGTGAGCTCAACCTTGCACCGAGCCTGGCAGATTGCGGCGAGGAAGGTCGGAACGGACGCGACCCCGCACGCAATGCGGCACTACTTTGCTTCGGTGCAGATCCGCGCCGGACAATCGATCAAGGTTCTGCAGGCGATTCTCGGGCACAAGTCAGCGACCGAAACCTGGGACACCTACGGCCACTTGATGGGCGACGAGGAGGATCGAGCCCGGGATGTCATGCAGTTCGCGCTTGGGGGCAGCAGAAGCAGTCGCAAGAAGTCTTGAAGCAGGTCGAGGACCTTCTCAGGGGCCCTCGAATCCTGCCGACTTCACGGCCGTGGAGAGCGGTAGTTGAAAACCCAAGTTCCGGCTGGACGCCACAGTAATGCCACAGTAGAGCACCCCTCCACGGTAAAACCGCAGGTCAGGGCCGTTTTGGCGAATGGGCTGGCCTGTAAGCCGGGTTCTGTACCTCCGAAGAGGCGGCAACCATCCATCTAGGCCTGCCGTTGCCGGCAGGCTCAAGCAACCTACCCGGATGCTCGGGCGGGCAGCCCTCCTGGTGTTCGAACACCGTCACATCCTGTCTGGTCTTGCTCCGGGTGGGGTTTACCTAGCCGGCCGGGTCACCCCGTCCGCTGGTGGGCTCTTACCCCACCGTTTCACCCTTACCCGCCACGGTCGCGACGCGCGCGACCAACGACGGGCGGTCTGTTCTCTGTGGCACTGTCCCGCGAGTTTCCTCGGGTGGCCGTTAGCCACCACCCTGCCCTATGGAGCCCGGACTTTCCTCGGCACACCGACCCGGGGGTCGATGCGACGCGGTCGCCCGGCCAGCCCATCCGCATCCGCAGCCTACGCCGAGACCGGAACAATCGCCCACCCCCGGACGTTGTCCAGCCATGAGCGAGATGGACTTCGAGATCATTGCACCTGTGATCGTGCTTCCCGCGATGCACGACTCGACCTCCGCGTTCCGCACCGCCCACGACCTGTTGAGCCGCCGAGCCCCGGTCGAGGCCTTGCAGGTTCTCGAACCGGCTATCGAGGAAGCCCGCCGGGCCGATCAGAACACCTACGCTCTGCGCAGCATGCGTGCGTGGGCGTTCATGATCCGTGCGCAACTGGGCCCCGCTGAGGCCGAACTGCGGGCCCTGGCCGAGATCCAACCCGACGATGTCTGGGTGCGTCACGCACTGGGTCGGGTCCTGGAACGCCAGAGCCGACTCGCCGAAGCGCTCCCACATCTCAAACTCGCTGCCGTCATGAGTGACGACCACGACCACCGGGTTGCCGTTCTCCGAGTTCAGAATCTACTCGCTCGGCATTCCGGCTGACGATCTCAG
>JBPPMQ010000043.1:0-73144 GCA_051306135.1 Nocardioides sp.
GGTAGAAGCCGCTCACCGCCGCGGTCGGCAGCATCGCGTACGACTCCGTGAGCGTCATGTCGGCGTTCTTCCCGGCGTCCAGCAAACGGAAGAGGTCGCCCTTCTCGGTGTGGTCGGGGCACGCCGGGTAACCCGGGGCAGGGCGGATGCCGCGATACTTCTCGGCGACGAGCTCGTCGTTCGAGAGCTTCTCGTTCGCGTCGTAGCCCCAGAGCTCGGTGCGCACGCGATGGTGGAGGTGCTCGGCGAACGCCTCCGCGAGGCGATCGGCAAGCGCCTTCAGCATGATGGCGCTGTAGTCGTCGTTCTTCGCCTCGAACTCGCGCACTTTCGTATCGATCCCGAGGCCCGCGGTCACGGCGAACGCGCCCACGTAGTCCGCCACGCCCGAGTCCTTGGGAGCCACGAAGACCGCCAGGCACTGGTTGGGATTGCCCGCGGGTTTCTGGTTCTGCTGGCGCAGGTTGTGCCAGGTCATCAGCACCTGGCTGCGCTTGCCGTCGGAGTAGATCTCGATGTCGTCGCCGATCGCGTTGGCGGGCCAGAGCCCGTAGACGCCGGTTGCGGTGAGCCACCGGCCCTTCACGATGCGCTCGAGCATCTCGCGACCTTCGCGCTGCACGTTGCGCGCCGCCTCGCCCACCACGGGGTCGTCGAGGATGTCGGGGTACTTGCCCGCGAGGTCCCACGCCTGGAAGAACGGGGCCCAGTCGATGTAGGGGACGAGCTTCTCGAGCGGGTAGTTCTTGAGCGACGTGAGCCCGAGCGCGCGCGGCGCGGGCGGGGTGTACGCCGCCCAGTCGATCGCGACCGCGTTGGCGCGCGCGGCCTCGAGCGGGATGCTCTTCTGTCCCGTCTTCTTCGCGTGCGCCTCGCGTACCTTCACGTAGTCGGCGCGCACGCCTTCCAGATAGGCGGCGCGGTTCTCGGCGCTCGAAAGCTGCGTGGCTACCCCCACGGCGCGCGAGGCATCGGGCACCCACACGGTCGGGCCCGAATAGCCGGGCTCGATCTTGACCGCGGTATGCGTGCGCGAGGTCGTGGCACCGCCGATCAGCAACGGGAGCGTGAGGCCCAGGCGCTCCATCTCGCGGGCGAAGTGCGCCATCTCCTCGAGCGAGGGCGTGATGAGGCCCGAGAGCCCGATCATGTCGGCGTTCTCCTTCGCCGCGGTCTCGAGGATGCGCTCGGCCGGGACCATGACGCCCAGGTCGACCACGTCGAAGTTGTTGCACTGGAGGACCACGCCAACGATGTTCTTGCCGATGTCGTGCACATCGCCCTTCACGGTGGCCATCACGATGGTGCCGTTGGTGGAGGAACCCTGAATCCCGCTGGCTTCCTTCTCGGCTTCGATGAACGGAATCAGATACGCCACGGCCTTCTTCATCACCCGGGCCGACTTCACCACCTGCGGCAGGAACATCTTGCCGGCGCCGAATAGGTCGCCGACGACATTCATGCCGGCCATCAGCGGCCCCTCGATCACGTCGATCGGATGCGCGCCGCGGGCCTCCAGCTCGGCGCGAAGCTCTTCGGTGTCTGCCTCGACGTGAGCGTCGAGCCCCTTGACCAGGGCGTGGGTGATCCGTTCGCCGACCGGGAGGGTGCGCCACTCCACGACCACCGCGTCAACCTCGGTCGGCGTGGTGTTGAACCGCTCGGCCACCTCAAGCAGCCGCTCGGTCGCATCGCTGCGCCGGTTCAAGATCACATCGGTGATCCGCTCGCGCAGGTCATCGTCGATATCGTCGTAGTTGACCAGCGCACCGGCGTTGACGATGCCCATGTCCAGACCTGCGCGGATCGCGTGGAACAGGAACACCGCGTGAATCGCCTCGCGCACCGGGTTGTTGCCCCGGAAGCTGAAACTGACGTTGGAGATGCCGCCCGAGGTCAACGCTCCCGGCAGGTTCTGCTTGATCCAGCGCACCGCCTCGATGAAGTCGACGCCGTAGGCGGCGTGCTCCTCGATGCCGGTGGCCACAGCGAACACGTTGGGGTCGAAGATGATGTCGTCGGGGCTGAAGCCGACCCGGTCGACCAGGATCCGGTAGGCCCGCTCACACACTTCGATGCGACGTTGGTAGTTGTCGGCCTGTCCGTCCTCGTCGAAGGCCATCACCACCACAGCGGCGCCGTAGCGCAGACACAACTCGGCTTGGGCGACGAACTTCTCCTCACCTTCCTTGAGCGAGATGGAGTTGACGATCGGCTTGCCCTGCACATTGCGCAGGCCGGCTTCGATGACCTCCCACTTGGAGGAGTCGATCATCACCGGCACCCTGCTGATGTCCGGCTCACTGGCGATGAGCCGGATGAACCGCTCCATCGCCTCCGGGCCGTCGATCATGCCCTCGTCCATGTTGACGTCGATGATCTGGGCGCCCGCCTCGACCTGCTGGGCGGCCACCTGGAGCGCGGTGTCGTAGTCGCCCGACTTGATCAGGTTGCGGAACCGGGCCGACCCGGTGATGTTGGTGCGCTCACCGACGTTGACGAACAGGCTGTCTTCAGTCACGGTGAACGGCTCGAGGCCGGACAGCCGCAGTGCAGGAGTCTCCACGGCCGGCGTGCGCGGGGTCGCCGGGAGCACCGCTTCGGCGATCGCGGTGATGTGTTCCGGAGTGGTGCCGCAGCAACCGCCGACCATGTTGACCAGTCCGGAACCGGCGAACTCCGCCAGAATGGCCGCGGTCTCTGAGGGCTGCTCGTCGTACTCACCGAAAGCGTTGGGCAGCCCAGCGTTCGGGTAGCAGGAGATGAAGGTGTCGGCAACGGCGCCCAGGTCTGCGACATAGGGGCGCATCTCCTTGGCGCCGAGAGCGCAGTTGAATCCGACCGCGAGTGGCTCCATGTGCCGCACCGACGTCCAGAACGCTTCGGTCACCTGTCCGGACAAGGTGCGCCCGGAGGCGTCGGTAATGGTCCCGGAGATGACCACCGGCCAGCGTCGACCGGTCTGGTCGAACAGCTTCTCGACCGCAAAGATGGCCGCCTTGGCGTTGAGGGTGTCGAAGATCGTCTCGATGAAAAGCAGGTCCGCTCCCCCGTCGACCAGGCCATGGGCGGCTTCGAGGTAGGCCTCGACGAGCTGGGGATAGGTGACATTGCGGGCAGCGGGGTCGGCGACGTCCGGGCTGATGCTCGCTGTCTTGGAGGTGGGGCCCAACGCGCCGGCCACATAGCGGGGACGCTGCGGGGTGCTGGCCCGGTCGGCCTCGACGCGCGCCAGTTCGGCGGAGGTCTTGTTGAGCTCGTAGGCGAGCGCGCTCATCCCGTAGTCGGACAGCGAAATGGCGTTGGCGTTGAAGGTGTTGGTCTCGACGATGTCGGACCCGGCGTCGAAGTAGCGCCGGTGAAGTCCGGCGATCAGATCCGGGCGAGTCAGGCTGAGCAGGTCGTTGTTGCCTTTGAGGTCACTGTCCCAGTCGGCGAAACGATCGCCGCGGTAGTCGGCCTCCTGCAGACCTTCACGTTGGATGAGGGTGCCCATCGCACCGTCGAGCATCAGGATCCTAGTGCGGAGCAGATCTGACAACTCTGAGGTGATGTCTGGACGATACATAGTTCCATGATCCTTCCACCGGGCAAGGGGCCAGCAGTAATTCTCACCGTCAGAGCGCGCGCGAGGCCCGCACAATTCCCACGGTGTGCCGCGGCCGCGACGTAGGGTGGCAGGGTGATCGAGATCGAAGCTGCATCCGAACTGGTGGACCCCGTGGTCATCGCCGCCTTCGAGGGGTGGAACGACGCGTCGGACGCAGCCACCGGTGCTGTGGATCATCTGGTCGAGGTGTGGAACGCCCGCTTGGTGGCGGTCATTGATCCCGAGGACTACTACGACTTCCAGGTGAACCGTCCCACGGTCGGTTTCGATGATCGTGGCATGCGGAAACTCACCTGGCCCTCAACGCAGATTTCGATCGCCTCGCCACCGCAGTTGGACCGCGATCTGATCCTGGTGCGCGGTATCGAACCCAACATGCGTTGGCGTCAGTTCTGTGCCGAGATCCTCGCGGCCGTCGACGACTTGGGCGGCACTTTGGTCGTCACCTTGGGCGCGCTCCTCGCCGAGGTGCCGCACACCCGACCGATCCCGATCAGCGGCACCGCCTCCGAACCTGAACTGGTCGACCGGCTTCGGCTGGAGCGATCCAGCTATGAGGGACCCACCGGCGTGGTCGGCGTGCTGCAGGATGCCTGCACCCGACTCGACGTGCCATCGGTGTCCTATTGGGCGGCGGTCCCCCACTATGTAGCCCAGATGTCGTGCCCGAAGGCGACCCTGGCGCTGATCGGGCAGGTTGAGGACCTGCTCGGCACCTCCATTCCGCTCGGTGATCTGCCCGAGGAATCAGAGGCATGGGAGTCCGCGGTCAACCAGATCTCCGAGGATGACGAAGAGATCGCCGAATATGTCCAGAGCTTGGAACAGACCCGCGACACCGCCGACTCCCCGGAGGCTTCAGGCGACGCGATCGCGATGGAGTTCGAGCGATACCTGCAGGGTCGTTCCGACGAATCCTGAGGGTTGCCCCCGGCCGGCCACCAGGGCTCGACCGGACACCCGTCCGGCTCACAGAGCCAGACCGAGGGCCGCGTCCAAGACGGCATGGATCTGTTCGGCGGCGGCGGCGTCACTGTGGTCGGCCAGGCTGCCGTGCCCCACGGTCGCCCAAACCCACTCCTGAATGGCAGCGACCGCTCTCGGCGCGTCGAGGTCGTCAGCCATCGCCTCCAGGACCGCGGCCACCACCTCGGCGGCGGGGGCCCCGGCGCCCAACGCGAGCGCTTTGCGCCACTCGGTGAGGGTGTCGACGGCGTCCCACAACTGGTCGTCGGTCCACTCCCAGTCACTGCGGTAGTGGTGGCGCAACAACACCAGACGGATGGCCATCGGATCGATCTCGGCGTTGAGCAACGAGGAGACGAAGACCAGGTTGCCCTTGGACTTCGACATCTTCTCGCCTAGGTAGGCCACCATCCCCGCGTGGGCATACACCTGTGCGAACACCGACTCAGGCTCGGCCACCTGGGCGTGTCCGGCGCAGATCTCGTGGTGCGGGAACACGAGGTCCGAACCACCCGCCTGAACGGTGAAACCGGCACCCAGACCGGCGCGTGCGATCGCTGCGCACTCGATGTGCCAGCCCGGGCGGCCAGCACCGAAGGGTGAGGGCCACGACGGTTCGCCGGGCCGTTCAGCCCGCCAGACCAGTGCGTCCAAGGGGTCGCGCTTTCCGGCGCGATCGGGGTCTCCCCCACGTTCGGCGAAGATCGGGAGCATCTGGTCGCGGCTCAGGTTCGACTCTGAGCCGAACCGCGGGTCGCAGGCCACCGAGTAGTAGAGGTCGTCCTCGACGCGATAGATCGCGCCGGCGTCTTCGAGGGCCTCGATCAGTGTGATGACCAGCGGAATCGACTCGACGGCGCCGGTGTAGGGCTGCGGGGCGATGACGCGCAGGGCGGTCATGTCTGTCCGAAACAGCTCGGTCTCACGCTCGGCGAGCTCGACCCAGTCCACGTTGATCTTGGCGGCCCGCTCCAGCAGCGGGTCGTCGACGTCGGTGACGTTCTGGGTGTAGTCGACATGCAGACCGGCGTTTCGCCAGGCCCGGTTGAGCAGGTCGAAGGAGACATAGGTGTTCGCGTGACCGATGTGGGTGGCGTCGTACGGCGTGATGCCACAGACATACAAGCCGGCACGGCCATCGAGGACCGGAGTGTCGACCTTCTGCTGTCGCGAGGTGTCGAAGAGTCTGACGCTGGGGGCTGTGATCCGCAGTCCGGGGACCTCGGGGGACGACCAGGAACGCATGGCCGAACTCTAGCGGGAGCGCCGGTGTCGCCGGTGGGGGGCACCTGGCCTCACATCGGCGGCCACGGGATGGTGTGCCAGTCGCCGCTCGGCACCGGCAGCACACCGACCTCCAGCAGTCGCTCGCAGCGGGCCGCCAGCGCCTCGAGGTCCCAGACCGCGAGGTGGAAACCGAGTTGTTCACCGAGTTCGCCGTCCAGGGCGTTGCGGACCGCCCCGATGACGTCCACCTCGTCGGGAGCCAAGGCGGAGCCTGCCCAGCCCCACAGCACGGTGCGCAACTTCGGTTCGGTGTGGAAGCAGACCCCGTGATCGATGCCGTACCGGACGCCTCCGCCGGCCCCAAGGACATGTCCACCCTTGCGATCGGCATTGTTGATGATCGCGTCGAAGACGGCGATCCGACGCACCTGTTCGGAGTCCTCATGCACCAGGGTGACCGGTCGGTCCTGGCTGTCGTAGCCCTCCACGACCGCCAACCGGCCTGACTTCACCCGGGTGCCGGGCACGACGTCGACCGGCGAGTCGGTCGGATCCACCTCGATCCACTGTTGGATCATCCCCTCACCGTGCGGCCCTTCGCCCAGCCAGGTGCGTGGAACGATCTGCCAACCGGTCGCCTCGGAGACGAGGTAGGCAGCGACCTCTCGGTCTGCCAGCCGCCCGTCCGGGAAGTCCCACAGGGGCCGTTCGCCGGCGATGGGCTTGTAGACCACAGTGCTGACCACCCCGTCGGCCCCGGTATGCCGGGCCGTGAAGGTGGCGTTGGACGCCGACATCAACCGACCGGTCAGCTCCAACTGCTCGGCCCGGGGTGTGGCGGACTCGGTCATCGGTTGCGTCGGTAGCCGTTGGCCCGGACGCACAGATGCCCACCGGGATCGATGGCGTTGCCACAGAACGGGCAGCTGGGCCGGCCTGCCTCCACGACCAGCGCGGCTCGACGGGAGAAGGCACGGGCTTGGGCGGGTTGAAGTTGGATCACCACGAGCTCATCTGGGTCCTCGTCATCGGCTTCCACCCCGATCAGCTCCACCACTACCTGATCCTCGGTGCCGTCCCAGGCCAGGGTGATGGTGCCGACCCGGAACTCTTCCTCGATGGGGATGTCAAGGCCCGCAGTGTCCTCGGAGCCGAGAGGCGCCATGGCTGCCTCGGTGGACAGCCCATCGGCTATCACTTGGTCCAGCAGTTCGTCGATGCGTTCGCCGAGCACGGTGACTTGCTGCTTCTCCAACGCGACCGTGATCACGCGTGGGCCTTCACGGACTTGGAGGAAGAAGACACGCTCCCCCGGCGCGCCGACCGTTCCGGCTACGAAGCGATCGGGTCGGTCGAATCGGTGGACAACACCCATGTCTTCACCCTATCGAGCCGGTCACGGGTCCCCAACCAGGGCACCCAGCGGTTCACACCGTGGAATCGCCACCGCCGACGGCCGCATCGGGGCCCGCCGACGCGGCCACCAGCCAGGACAGGTCACCCTCGTGGGTGTTCGTGGCCAACACGCGGGGCTCGCTGTCGTAGCGGATCACCGAGATCGAGGCCGGATCGACGTGGAGTCGTTGGAACCTGTCCAGGTCCATAGCGAGCGCATCGGCCAGGATGGCCTTGATCGGATCTCCGTGGCTGACCGCCAACCAGATCGCGTTCGGGCCGTCAGCGGCGGTGACCTCGGCGTCATGTCGGCGAATCGCCTCGACCGAGCGGCGCGACATCTCGACCATCGTCTCGCCGTCGGGGAACTGCACGGTCGACGGACTGGCCTGAACCTGTTTCCACAGGTCGGTCTTGGCCAGCTCCTTCAGGGTCCGGCCCTGCCAGGCACCGTAGTCGCATTCGCTCAGGCCGGCTTCGACCTGGGTCGGGGGGATGTCGGTGCGGCCGGCCCGCAGAAGCTCGGCGGTTTGTCGGCACCGCTCCACCGGACTGCTCACCGCCCGCGCCAACGGCAGCGGAGCGAGTCGGCCGGCCGCTCTCTCCGCTTGTCCGAGGCCGATCTCATCGAGCAGTACGCCGGCCATCCGCCCGGCCAACACGCCGCCGGCGTTGGCCGTGGACCGACCGTGCCGCACGAGCACCAGGGTGGCCATCAGCCACCCGCCGCGAGAACGCCGGTGGCGACCAGGATCAGCGTGACCGTGCCGAGCCCGACACGGTAGAGCACGAACGGTGTGTACGACCGGGTGGAGATGTAGCGCAGCAACCAGGCGATGGCGGCATACCCGATCACGAACGAGACCAGCGTGGCCAGCACCGTCGGGCCCCAGCCGTAGGTGTTCTCGCCGTTCGGAATGTCCTTGAGTTCGAAGATGCCTGCCCCGATCACGGCCGGGATGGCGAGGAGGAATGCATAGCGAGTGGCGGTCTCTCTGTTGTAGCCGAGCGCTCGGCCCATCGAGATGGTCGCGCCCGACCGGGAGACGCCCGGAATCAGCGCCGCGGCCTGGGCCAGACCCATCAGCACGGCGTCACGGACTCCCAGGTTCTTCAGGGACTTGCTGGTGCCCCCGAAGCGGTCCGCCACTCCGAGGATCACTCCGAGCACGATCAGGGTGGTGCCGATGATCCACAGGCTGCGGAAGTCGGACTCGATGGTGTCCTTCAACGCCACCCCGAGCAGCACGATCGGCACCGACCCGATGATGATGTACCAGCCCATCCGGGCGTCGAGTTGGCCGCGGAGTTCGGGTCTGACCAGACTGCGCATCCAGGCCCAGGCGATCCTGGCGATGTCCTTTCGGAAGTAGATCAGGACGGCCAGTTCGGTGCCGATCTGGATCACGGCCGTGAAGGCAGCTCCAGGGTCGCCCCACCCGAACAGTTCGGGATAGATCCTCAAATGGGCGCTGGAGGAGATCGGCAGGAACTCAGTCACGCCCTGGATGAGGCCGAGCACGATCGCCTCGAAGTAGTCCATGGCCGCCAAGGGTAACGGCGTGCCGGAACTCATCGCGCACCCACGCTGGCTAAGGTCACCCCCATGGAGCTGCGCACGCTGGGAAACACCGGTTTGGAGGTCTCCCGGCTCGCTCTGGGCACGATGACGTGGGGCCGGTTGACCGACGAGCACGAGGCGCGCGACCAGTTCTCCACCTTCCTGGACGCCGGCGGCACGCTGGTCGATACCGCGGCCGGCTACGGGGACGGTGCCGCCGAGTCGTTGCTGGGAGGTTTCCTGGGCGACCTGGTGGGCTCTGTCGGCCGGGACGAGGTCGTCATCGCCACCAAGGCCGGCATCTCCCGACGTGGCGGGGCCCGCAGCGTCAACACCTCACGTGGCTTTCTGCTCAGATCGTTGGATGCATCGTTGGCTCGGTTGGGGGTTGACCATGTCGACCTGTGGCAGGTGCATGTCTGGAGCGAGGTGACTCCGTTGGAGGAGACGCTCTCGGCGCTCGACCTGGCTGTCTCCAGTGGACGGGCGGCCTACGTCGGCGTCTCGAACTACACCGGTTGGCAGACGGCCCGGGCTGCCACCCTGGCCGGGTTCGGCTCGGGCTTCGGCCTGGCCTCCACGCAGGTGGAGTATTCGCTGCTCAACCGGGACGTCGAGTTCGAGGTCCTCCCCGCCGCCGGTGCGATGGGGATGGGGGTGCTGGCCTGGTCGCCGCTGGCCTCCGGCGCCCTCACCGGGAAGTACCGCACGGGCATCCCGTCGGATTCGCGGGGTGCCACCAACGACTGGGGGCCGCGCGTCGAGAGCTACCTCGATGACCGTGGACGCGGAATCGTGGAGGCTGTGGTCCGGGCGGCCGAGGGACTGGACTGGACCCCGGCTCAGGTTGCGCTGGCCTGGCTGCGGGATCGGCCGGGAGTGACGGCGCCGATCCTGGGCGCCCGCACCGCCGCCCAACTCAGGTCGTTGCTCGAGGTCGAACGGTTCACCTTGCCCGTCGAACTGGCCCACGCCCTTGATGACGTCTCGGCTCCCTGAGGCGGTCGGCAGCAACTAGGCGAGGTCTAGGAACCGGTCCAGCACGCGTGTTCCGAACTCGAGTCCGTCGACCGGAACACGTTCGTCGACCCCGTGGAACAGTGCCGTGAAATCCAGGTCGTCGGGCAACCTCAGCGGTGCGAAACCATAGGTGCGGATGCCGAGGCTCTGGAAGTGCTTGGCGTCGGTGCCGGCGCTCATCAGGTATGGCGCCACCAGCGCGTCGGGATCTTCGGCGAGCAGGGAACGAGACATCGCGCCGGTGAGGTCCACGGGGTAGTCGGAGGTCCAGGTCCCTTGCTTGGACAGGTAGTCGATGTCGATGCCGTCGCCGACCAGGTTGGCCACAGTGTCGAAGAACTCGTCCTCGTATCCGGGCAGGAACCTCCCGTCGACGTGGGCGGTGGCTTCGCTCGGCACCACATTGACCTTGTAGCCCGCCCCGAGCATGGTGGGTGTGGAGATGTTGCGCAGCGCTGCCCCGAGCATCCGTGCTGCGCCACCGAACTCCTCGATCAACGATTCGGCGTTCTGCGGGGTGGCTTCGGTGCCGGCGAGGTCGGCGACCGTGGCCAGCAGCACCTCCATGGCCGGTGTCAACGTCACTGGCCACTGGTGGGCACCGATTCTGGCCACTGCACCGGACAGCCGAGTGACGGCGTTGTCGGTGTTGATCATCGAGCCGTGCCCGGCTCGTCCGCGCGCGGTGAGCTTCATCCAGGCCATGCCCTTCTCGGCGGCCTCGATCAGATACACCCGGCGTCCGCGAACAGTGGCACTGAAGCCACCCACCTCGCCGATCGCCTCGGTGCATCCGGCGAACCATTCGGGGTGGGCGGCCACGAGCGGCTGCACCCCACGATGGCCTCCGGCCTCCTCGTCGGCGGTGAAACACACCGTGACCGGGCGCGATGGTGCCCGTCCGGCGCGCACTCTGGCTCGCACGACGCTGAGCAGCATGGCGTCGAAGTCCTTCATGTCCACCGCACCGCGTCCCCAGACATAGCCGTCGCGGATCTCGCCGGAGAACGGATGCACGCTCCAGTCGTCGGCAGCAGCCGGTACGACGTCAAGATGGCCGTGGATCAGCAGTCCGTCCTTGGTGTCGTCGATTCCTGGCCAGTGCGCGACCACGTTGGTCCTGCCGGGCTCGCCCTCGTAGATGAGTGGCTCCAGACCGACATCGTCCAACAGCGCCGCAACGAACTCCGCAGCCTTCCGCTCGCCCGGTCCGGAGCCGTCACCGTAGTTGCTGGTGTCGATGCGGATCAGCTCGCCACACAAGTCGACGACCTCACCAGCCACATCCGTGACGGTCGAGTCGAAGGCAGATTGGACACCGGCACGGGCCGGTGGGGGGTCCTGGATCGCCTCTGGCATGGGTCCAACCTAGCCCGCCACCGATTCGGCGGGCCCCGGATCGGACTGCTAGCCTTGCTCCGCACTCGCGCGGGTGGCGGAATAGGCAGACGCGCTAGCTTGAGGTGCTAGTCCTCGTATAGAGGGTGGGGGTTCAAGTCCCCCCTCGCGCACAAGGGCGACAGGCGGAGTTTGCGCAGGTCACAAGCCCAAGATGCAGTTGCGAAGTGCGATGAGGCCCTCCCAGATCTCTCCGGGAGGGCCTCTTGCGTCGCCTGCAGAACATTCGTGAGCACGTCGTCCACGCCCTAGCCCGGTCCTTCATGAGGGTGTCGGCTACGGAGTCGCTGCGTGAGGTGGCTTTGATGACCATCCCGTCTGCGACCGGCAACGACCCTACGCGAGCAGCTTCCTTGCCGCGAGGTGATCGGGAGGAATCGAGCTAAGCCCTGGCCTCGTCTTGCCGTCGTCGATTCAGGGCCCGTTTCACCCAGTCCGGGAGCGACTAGGTCGCCACTGATCAACACTTTGGCAACAGGAAGTCCACAGTGCCGTTCAGCGCATGAAATCGCCCCACCAAGCCTGCATAGTTGTAGAAGCGACGTCGGGGGACGTCAATCTAAGGGATGGGGACTGGGGGGTCCGGACACAATGACAATCTACGCAGAGCGCTACGCGCTCGCAGAACTTTCGGCTCACGGCACAGTGATGGAGCCGGAGCGCGCTGTCCGAATTGCCTGCGACGTGCTGCGCACGCTCGCTGACGACTACCACAGTCTCGGCCAGGTGCACGGTGCTGTGACTCCGGCGTCGGTCATGGTCAACAGCGACGGCAGTGCCTCACTGCTGGACCCGCTGAACTTCGATCTCGACTTCATTGCTCCAGAGATCATCGAAGGAAGCGACCTGCGGGCCGGTGCCGACGTGTATGCCGTCGCTGCACTGCTCACCGACCTGTTGGTCGGCCAGGTCGCCCGGCCGATCTCGCTGGTGCGAGTCGATGCCGCGCTGCGACCAGTGCTCGGGATGGCTCTCATCGCCTCCCCGGCTTGGCGCTACTCAACCGCATCCGAGTTTCTTTTCAAGTTGGAGCACGCTGCCGACGAGGCGTTCGGACCCCAGTGGCGCAATGATCGAGCAGGACGGGCCAGCGCGCTGGCTTCCTGAGTTGTCGGTGTCGGGTCTCGACGGCTCCGCCAAGGAACCGCCAAGTCCGCACCCGCGCGACGATTCCGTATGGTTGACCCGTGGTCTTCCGAGTCGGTTTCGTCACCGGGGCAACCCCGGACAAGTGGGCTCGAGCATGGCGCGACCGCTCTCGGGTGCCACTCGAACTGGTCCCGGTCTCCCCCGAAGATCAGCAGACAGCCCTCGCCGAACTCGACATGTGCCTGGTGCGGCTGCCCGTCGAGGCCGCTGATCTGCACGTCATTGCGCTCTACCAGGAGACGCCGGTGGTGGTGCTTGCCCAGGACCACTACCTCACTCTTGCCGAACGGGTCAGTTTGGCAGACCTGGCCGAGGAGCAGCTCGTGCTCGGCCATCCCTACACCTGGACGCCCCAGGTCGATCAGTTGACCTGGCCACAGATGACGGTGAAGGACGCCATCGAGGTCGTCGCCTCGGGCCAGGGCATCGTTCTGCTACCGAAGTCGATCGGGCGATTGCACCACCGCAAAGACGTCGTCAGCCGCGAGGTGGACGACCTAGCCCCGACCACCGTCGCCTTGGCTTGGCGCCAAGACCGCGACGACGACCTGACACAAGCGTTCGTGGCGGTGGTCCGAGGACGCTCAGCGAACAGTTCACGCAGATGAGGATCGCCGCGAGTGCCCCGGGCCGGGTCAACCTGATCGGAGAGCACACCGACTACAACGGTGGGCTGGTGCTGCCGATGGCGATCAACCGCCGTACCGAGGTGGTGGCCGACGTGCGGGGTGACCAGACCTTCTCGCTGCGGTCAACGCATCTGGACGAGTGCGTCGAGTTCACGATCGCCGATCTGACCGCGAGTATGGACCGCCTACCCACCTGGGCTCGCTACGGCGCCGGCACGCTGTGGGCCCTCGACCAGGACGGGGTCGCGATACCCGGACTGGACTTGACGGTCTCGACCACCGTCCCTCTGGGTGCGGGACTGTCGAGCTCCGCGTCCTTCGAACTCGCGGTCGGCGCCGCGGCCCTGCACGCGGCGTCACTCAGGCTCGACAACGACGGCAGGGACATGCTCGTGCGAGCCGGCATCCGTGCAGAGAACGACGCGGTCGGGGCACCGACCGGCGGGATGGACCAGACCGTCGTCGCCCACGCTCGAGCCGGCTATGCATTGCTCATCGACTTCGCCGACCGAACCCGCACACCGGTGCCGGTCGCGATCGACCCGCAGGTTGTGCTGGTGACCGACACCGGGGCTCACCATTCGCTCGCTGACGGCGGCTACGGCAACCGTCGATCCGAATGCGAGCGGGCGGCAGCCGCGCTGGGAGTCGCCACCCTGAGTCAGGCGACCCTGCAGGCCGCCGAATCGCTCCCGGACGACGTGCTGCGCCGACGGGCCCGCCACGTCATCACCGAGAATCACAGAGTTCGCGAGGCCGTCGCCGCCCTTGGATCCGGCGACCTGGACGCGCTGGGACGCGCGTGGGTCGCGTCCCACCGCTCACTGGCCGCAGACTTCGAAGTCTCCTGCGCCGAACTCGACACCGCCGTCGCCGCAGCCCTGTCTGCCGGCGCCGTGGGTGCCCGGATGACCGGCGGCGGCTTCGGGGGGTCGATCGTGTCGCTGGTCCCCAAGGACTCGGTCGAAAGGGTCAGCTCTGCCATCGATGCCGCGTTCGATGCCCGAGGATGGGACCCGGCCGACCACTTTGCGGTGGAGCCGTCGCACGGGGTCACCTCACAAGTGCTCTGAGACCCACTCGGCCAGGGCCCGCGCCGACACGTCGACCAGGCTCGGCCAGTCCATGGAACCCTCATCGGCGTGATCCGAGACGTGCTTGACGAGACGGACCGGCACGTCGAAGGCTTCGGCTGCCCAGGCCACGGCATAACCCTCCATGTCCACCAGGTGGGCTACCTCGGCGAGTCGAGCCCGGGTCGCCTGGTCGGCGACGAACGTGTCACCGCTGGCGAGCAGGACTCCGGACTCCCCCACCGTCAACCACTCACGGGCGTCGTAGCCCATGCTGCGGATCAGGTCGGCCGACATGTCGTGGTTGAGCACCTGCCCGACCTCGTGGATGCCGTCCAGTCCGTCTCGCAGCGCGCCGGCCGACCCGATGTTGACGACCTCGGTGACCTCCGGATGCCGAGCCAGGTAGCGCGACACACCGACGGCCGCCGCGGTCTTGCCGATGCCGGTGATGACCGAAGCGATCGTGCCTGGGAGGTGGACTGCCTCCGCTCTGGTTGCGGCAACGATCAGGGTGCTCATACCCGTCACCCTAGGCCCACCCGGCCGCCTCGACCCGGCGCCGGGTCGAGAACGGGCCGCGGTTCCGCCTTACTTCAGTTCGCTGCTGGATAGACCGAGAACGCGGCGGGCCACGATCAACTGCTGGATCTGCTGGGTTCCTTCGAAGATGTCGAGGATCTTGGAGTCGCGGCTCCACTTCTCCAACAACTCGACCTCGCTGTAACCCAGGGACCCGCACAGTTCCACGCACGACAACGTGATGTCCGACCCGACCCGGCCGGCCTTGGCCTTCGACATCGATGCCTCGAGGCTGTTGGGGCGACGGTTGTCGGCCATCCAGGCGGCCTGGAGCGTCAGCAAGTAGGCGGCTTCCCAGTCGGCCTCCATCTGCAAGAACTTGGCTGCCGCGGCGCTCTGGACCTGAGCGGGCCGGTCGTAGTCGACCACCACCCCGGCTTGGGAGAGCAGGTCGCGGGTCAGGTCGAGGGCGGCCCGGGCGCATCCGACGGCCATTCCGGCGACCAACGGGCGGGTGTTGTCGAAGGTTGCCATCACCCCGGCGAAACCCTGGGTGACGTTGACCTCGGGTGAGCCGAGCAGGTTCTCCGCCGGCACCCGACAGTCACGAAACACGATGGTGGCGGTGTCGGATGCACGCACGCCCAGTTTGTGCTCGAGTCGTTCCACTGTCATCCCCGGGGTGCCCTTGGGCACCACGAACGACTTGATCGCGGCCCGGCCGAGGTCCTTGTCCAGGGTCGCCCACACCACGACGGCACTCGCCCGCTCACCCGAGGTCACGAAGATCTTCTCACCGTTGATCACATAGTGATCGCCGTCCTTGATCGCGGTGGTGGTGATACTGGCCGCGTCGGAGCCTGTGCCCGGCTCGGTGATCGCCATCGCGGCCCAGACGCCCTTGAATCGTTCGAGCTGCTCGTCGTTGGCGACGGCCGCGATGGCCGCGTTGCCCAAGCCCTGCCGCGGCATCGACAACAGCAGGCCGGTGTCGCCCCAGCACATCTCCATCACCGTCAACACCGAACTCATGTTGGTGCCGTTCTTGACCCCGGTGGCCGTGTCCTGGTCGTCGTGCCGCAATCCGGCCGCACCGGCGCTCTTGCTGGCTCCCGACTCGATCAGCCCGTCCGCCATTGCGGCGAGCATGTCCAGTTCCTTGGGGTACTCGTGCTCGGCGGCGTCATACTTGCGCGAGACCGGACGAATGATGTTGAGCGCAACCTGGTGGGTCTGGGAGACGAACGCCCTGAACTTCTTGGGATCCTCGAGATTGATCGCCATTACCGGATTCTCCGTTCAGAGCCAAACGATCCGAGCATGTGCCTGAGGTAGTTCACACCAGCACCGCGCCTTCCATGATGGAGATGGCCCGCAGGTCGCGATACCAGCGTTCGACGGGATGTTCCTTGACGAATCCGTGGCCGCCGAGAAGTTGGACGCCGTCCAACCCGATCTGCATCCCCTTGTCCCCACACTGTTTGCGAGCCAGGGCCACCTCACGACTGATGTCCTTACCCGCTGACGCGCGCCCGGCAGCCTTGTAGGTCAGCAGTCGCATCCCCTGGAGTTCGATGGCGATATTGGCCACCATGAAGGCGACCGACTGACGATGAGCGATCGGCTCCCCGAACGCATGGCGCTGTTTGACGTAGTCAGAGACATAATCGAGAACGGCCTGCCCGGTGCCGACCGCGAGGGCGCACCATCCGAGGCGCGAGAGCCGGACACATTCGACGTACGCCGACGCGTCGGTGCCGCCGAGCACCGCGGACTCCTCAACCCTCACGTCGTCCAGTGTCAAGGTGCACAGTCCCGCGGCGCGCACACCCATGGAGGGATCCGCCTCCACGCTGAGCCCGGGGGTGGAGGACTCCAACAAGAACAGCACGGGGGTGCCGGCCAGGTCGGCGCCCACGACGAAAAGTTCAGCTTCCGCTCCACGCACGACCCCGGTCTTGACCCCGTTGAGGACGTAGCCCGACCCTGTTCGGGTGGCAGTGGTGGACGGCTTCATGACGTCGAAGAGCACGGCCCGCTCACTCAGGGCCAGCGCCGCGGCGGGGACGCTGTCGGCACTGAACGCAGGCAGATAGGTCTGCTGTTGCACCTCGCTGCCCCACAACCCGATGGCCGTGGCGACCGCTCCCGGTGCCAGGCAGGCCAGCGCGAGACCCATGTCGCCTCGCGACAACGCCTCGGCGACCAACACACCTGCTACGGCGCTGCGCTCCTCGGTGATACCTCCGAGTTCCTCCGGAACCCCTAGGATCGGCAATCCGATCTCCACGCTGGCCTTGAGCACGTCGATGGGGGCTTCACAGGTCTCGTTGGCCTCAGCGGCAGCGGGCCTCACGATCTCGGTGGCGAACTCGGCCACCACATCGACAAGCATCTGCTCGTCCTCGGTTGCAGTCAGGTCGAAGACACCGGTCTGGGGCGCACTGCGAACCCGGAGCCCGGGCCGTGACCCACCGACTCTCTTGAAGGTTCGACTGGCCGCGGCGACGGTCCGGAGGCCGTTGCGGGTGGAGGTGAAGACCAGGTGCTCGGTCTGCTTGCGCATGCCGAACCGGTCGAGAAACTCGCTCTGGGCGAGCCGACTCAGCGCCGCCAAACCGACCCCCATGGGGTCACGTCTCTCGTCACGAGCCAACCCGTTCTTGCCGCCGGGCTTCAGGGGATTGAAGACTGCCATACCATTTACTGTAACTGAGAGTTACATGTATTGCTATGCGCCTGAGCCGAACGTGGTCGAAGTCGCACTTCGACCACTGCCGGAACGGAGGTCGAAATGGCACATCGGCGTCCGCGCAATAGGCTTGGACCATGGCCGATTCACCCCTCTCCGAACTGCCCGTCCACGCGCCGTACGGCCCGTTGCCGACCGGCGGAACGGTCCGTCCGATCACCCGGTGGGGCACACCGGTGATGCACCGCAAGCTGGCCGCGGTGACCGACTTCGGCGACGAACTCCACGCTCTGGTGGCCGACATGGTCGCCACCATGTACGCCGCAGACGGGGTCGGCCTAGCCGCCAACCAGGTCGGAGAGGACCTCGCCGTCTTCGTGTTCGACTGCCCCGACGAGTCCGGCGAGCGCTGGGTCGGCGTCGTCTGCAATCCGGTGGTGACTCTCCCCGAGGGTCGCGACCGGCACCTGGACGACAGCGAGGAGGGCTGCCTGTCGTTTCCGGGCGCATTCGTGGACTGTGCCCGTCCGGACTGGGCTGCTGTCGACGGGCACGGCCTGGACGGCGAGCCGGTGCACTTCGAAGGCGACGGACTGCTGGCGCGCTGTCTCCAACACGAAACCGACCACCTGTACGGCACGGTCTTCGCCGACCGGATCTCGGCCAAGGCCCGCAAGAAGCTCCAGAAGGCCCACGACAAACTGACCGAGGATTTCCCGCCGTCCTGGCCGGCCCCTGACCCGGCGGGCTAACCGTCCTTCGTGGGTTCAGCGTCGCGCGGCCACATAGCAGGCGACGGCGGTGGCCGCAGCCACATTGAGCGAGTCGACCCCGGCCGCCATCGCGATGATCGCGCGCCGGTCTGCCGCCTGCTGCCACGCCGGGGAGAGGCCGTGACCCTCCGAGCCGAGCACGAGAGCGACCTTGTCGAGCCCGGCCACCGCCGTCTCGATCTGGATCGCGTCCTCGGCCAACGTCAGCGCGACCGTGGTGAAGCCGCGCGCGCTCAGGGCCGGCAACGCCCCTGCCCAGTGCGGGAGACGGGTCCAGGGAACCTGGAACACCGCGCCCATGGCGACTTTGATGGAGCGGCGGTAGAACGGGTCGGCACACCGTGGCGCCAGCAGCACCGCGTCGAACCCCAGCGCCGCCGCAGACCTGAAGATGGCGCCCACGTTGGTGTGGTCGACGATGTCTTCCAACACCAGCACGCTGCGCGCCCCGGCCAACACCTGGTCGACACTCGGCAACGCCCTGCGCTCCAGTGACGCCAGTGCACCACGATGGACGTGAAACCCGGTGACCTCCTCGGCCACCTCCTCGCTGACCACGAAGCAGGGCGCTTGGCTGGCGTCGAGCACGTCGGCCAGCCCGTCGAGCCACCGTGGCGCCATCAGGAACGAGCGTGCCACGAAGCCGGCCTCGCAGGCCCGACGCACGACCTTCTCCCCCTCGGCCAGGAAGAGGCCGTGGTCGGCCTCGAGGTTCTTACGCAAGGTGACGTCGCGCAGGTCCCGATAGTCGGCCAGGCGAGGATCCTCGGCGCTGGAGATCTCGACGAACCTCGCCATCAGACGCCCGTACCGAAGGCGACGCCTACCACGTCGCCGATCACGATGATCGCGGGCGCCTTGATGCCATCGCGGGCGATGTCGGCGCCCAACCTCGCCAAGGTCGAGACAGTGGTGCGCTGTGTCGGCATCCCGCCGTCGCAGACCACCGCCACCGGCTGGGAGCCGGGTCGACCCAGACGAACCAGTTCCTCGGCGATGGCTGCAGCATTCCCAACCGCCATCATCAACACCACGGTGCCAGTTCCCGCCGCGACGCCGGACCAGTCGGTCAACGACTCGGGGTGACCCGGCGCGAGGTGCCCCGAGACGACGGTGAAGTCGTGGGCGACGCCGCGGTGCGTCACCGGTATGCCGGCCAATCCCGGGACAGACACCGGAGAGGTGAGACCGGGGATCACCGTCACGGTCACACCGGCCTCGCGGCACGCGATGATCTCCTCGAAACCGCGACCGAAGACGAAGTTGTCGCCGCCTTTGAACCGCGCCACGGCGTTTCCGGCCAACGCTCGGTCGACGAGGATCTGGTTGATGGTCTCCTGCTCGGCGGCTCGCCCACGCGGCAACTTCGCCACGTCGATCAGTTCCACGTCGGCGGGCAACGCGTCGAGAAGCTCTCGCGGCGCGAGCCGGTCGGCGACGACCACGTCGGCGGCCATCAGAGCGCGACGGCCAGCGACAGTGATCAGGTCGGGGTCGCCTGGACCGCCGCCGATCAGGGTCACTCCTGGCAGGTGCTCGCGTCCCTCCCGGGCGCCGAGGGAACCATCGCGCAGCGCTGCGACCACGGCGTCGCGAACTGCAGCGGATCGCCGTGGCTCACGGTTGCCCAACACTGCGACCGTGAGTCCCTCGTGCCGTCCGACCGCCGGGGTCCAGGCACTGCCCCCGAGGGCGTCGTCGGCCCGGACACAGAAGACGTGGCGAGCCTCGGCGCCCTCAGCGACCGAGGCATTCACTACGGGGTCATCGGTGGCAGCCACCGCATACCAGGCACCGTCCAGGTCTGCCGGGGTGAACTCGCGAGGCAGCCAGGTGATCTCCTCGACCAGGCCTTCGATGGCCGGGGTGACCTGCGGGGAAACCACCACCACGTCCGCCCCCGAGGCGAGGAGACCCGGGACCCGCCGTTGGGCGACGTGGCCGCCACCGACCACCACGACGCGTCGACCCGCGAGCATCAGTCCGGACAGGTACGGCGGGTGCGATGGATTCTGGGCCACAGATCAACCTTCCCAAGGCCGGGACCCGGCCAGCACAGGGAGCCCACCACGTGGACACCTTCGGGGCAGCGCTAGGGTCGAGACGAACGTCGAATCGACCTGGTTCCGGCACCAACTCGGAGGCTTCGCATGTCCCTGGATCGTCCCGTCACCCCCGACCCCTACACCCTGCTGCCTGCGGCACCGGCCTTCTCGGTGATTAGCACCGACGTCTCCGACGGGCAACCGCTCAAGGACGACCAGGTCAACGAGTTCGGTGACACGTCGCCCGCGTTGTCGTGGGAGCCCGGCCCCGAAGGCACCAAGAGTTATGTCGTCACCTGCTTCGATCCGGACGCGCCGGTGGTCAGCGGGTTCTGGCACTGGGTCGTGGTCGACATACCGGCCGAGGTCACGTCGTTGGAGGCAGGCGCAGGCGCCGGCGACGACACCCTGCCAGACGGTGCGTTCCACGTCCGCAATGACGGCGGCGGCCTGAACTTCATCGGCGCCGCTCCCCCGGCCGGGGACCAGGTGCACCGCTACTTCTTCGTGGTGCATGCGGTCACCGAAGACAGCCTCGGGGTCGACAACACCGTCACCCCGGCCGTCGTCGGATTCAACCTCGCCTTCAAGACGGCCGGCCGGGCGATCATTCACGGCACCTATCAGCACTAGGCGCTCGCCGAGCAGCTGGGTCGGACCGGTTGCTCATCGCAGCCGGGCGCGGAACTCCGCGTCGCTGGCGTAGCCCCGGGCGCGTCGCTGGATCTCGGCCACCCACTCTCGGGTGCCCTCGGTCATCTCGTCGGTCACCGACGCCCACAGTGGCCAGGTCAGCCCGGCGGCAACGCCCCACAGCTCCGCCCTGGTCACCAACTCGGGATTGGTGCGACCCGAATAGGCCTTCACCATCGTGTCGAGGTCTTCACGAGTCATGGGCGACTGGATCCATAGATTGCCGAGGTCGAACGCAGCCTCTCCCATGGCAGCGTATTCGAAGTCGATCAGCCACAGTCGCTGCGTGTCGTCGATGATGTTGGCCGCGACCAGGTCGTTGTGGCACGGCACCTGTGGCGCTGGATCGGTGGCGAGACGGGCCTCGATGCGACGCACCGTCGACTCGTCCACCCGATCAAGATCGCGGCCCGCTCTCAGGGCGCGGTCCAGGTAACGGCGCCGCACCTCGAAGAGGTCGAATCGGCCTCGGCACGCGGGGCCGTCGTGCAACTGTCGCACCAGTCGCCCGGCCGCGGCAATCGTCGCGGGCTGACCCAGGTCGTGGCCGGTCAATGCGACGCCGCCAGGAACCATGGCTACGACCATCAGGCCGGGCTCGTCTGCCAGCAGGTCTGGAGCGACGCCGACGGTGGCTGCTGCCCGGTGGTTGGCGACCTCGTCGGAGTGTGCTGGCGGCCACCCGGACGGTGGAGCGATTCGAACGGCCACGTCGAACGCCGGGTCGTCGAGGTCTCTCACCCTCCAGGTGAGATTGGTCATTCCCCCGGCCAGCCGCTCACGGAGCACACGGCGACCCTGCAACAGGGCGAGATGGTCGAGCGGATCTGACATCAGTGCGAGCCTAGCCGCACTACAGTCGACCAATGCGTCTCCTGACGGCGGTGTGCGGAACGATGGTGGGCGCGCTGGCATGCGTCGTCCTCGCCGGCTGCAACGGCCCAGCAAACTCCGCCGCGGCACTTCCGCCGGGGGTGCGCGTCGAGGTGTATCAGACCCGCTCCGACGTCGCGGACCGAGCCATCGAGATCTCCATCAGCAACGCATCCAGCTCCACGTTCGTGGTGCAGGCGGCATCGCTGTCGACCAGTCAGTTCGTCGAACCGGCACGATGGCAGCCCACCCACGGCGAGGTCGAGTTCGCTCCGGGGAGGACCATAGATCTGCGGGCCTTGCTGCCCCTGCCGTCGTGCGAGGAGCCGCCTCAAGTCGGCGCCGTCACCATCGACTTCACTGTCGACGGGACGGCCGGGTCGGCCTCCATACCGATCGTGGACCGGTTCGACCGACTGCCGGTGATGCGAGCCGAGGAATGCCTGCTCGACTCCTTGTCGCAGATCGCCGCTCTCGACTTCGTGACCCCGGTCCGCACCGAAGTTCGCGGCAGCACCGTGGTCGGGTTGGTCGATCTCCTGTTGGCTCCCACCGGATCGGCGGGCACCTGGACGATGGACTCGGTGGAGGACACCGTGTTGCTGGGACTCGCGGACCTCAAGGGTCGCGAGGTCGACCAGTTGGTCCTCGACACCACCGTGGAGGCGGATGGTCCCCCCGTGACTGTCACGGTGCCGATCGTCCCGCACCGCTGTGACCCGCACGCGGTGGCCGAGGACAAGCAGGGCACCATCTTCACCTTCCACGTGACCACCCGCGAAGCTTCCGGCGTCACCTTCCGGCTGCCGACTTCACCGGAGGTGCGCAGCGAGATCTATGCCTATGTACAGAGGGCGTGCACTACTGACTGAGCAACGACCGACTGAGCAACGGCTGACTCCCGCAGATCCATCACGGCGGCTCTGCCAAGATAGTCAGGTGAATCAGACCGACGTGCTGGGGCCTCCCTACACCAGCGAACGGATCGACCTGCCCAGCGACGAGGAAGGGGAAGTCGTAGCCACGTTGGTCAAGCGTGCGGCCGAGGTGCCGGCCGATCGTGCTGTGCTTCACGTGCACGGGTTCTGTGACTACTTCTTCCAGACTGAGTACGCCGAGTGGTGGAATGCTCGCGGCTACGACTTCTACGCGGTCGACCTGCGCAAGTACGGGCGCTCGCTGTTGCCTCATCAGACGCCGAACTACGTCGCTGACCTCAGTGATCACTTTGCGGAGTTCGACGAGGTCTGGCAGCGCATCACCGAGCGGGACGAGCACCACCGGGTGGTCATCAGTGCCCACTCCACAGGTGGGCTGACCGCTCCCCTGTGGGCTGACGCACGCCAACCCGCAGAACTGGCCGGACTGTTCCTCAACTCCCCGTGGCTCGACCTTCAGGGATCCGCCGCCGCCCGACTGCTGCTGTCCCCGGTGGTCACGCAGATCGGGCGATTCAAGCCATCAGTCACGCTGCCTCGCGGAGTCGATGGTCTCTACGGCCGGGCGCTACACAAGGACCACGGCGGGGAGTTTGACTTCAACCTCGATTGGAAGCCTCTGGATTCCTTCCCGGTGGCGCTGGGGTGGCTGCGGGCAGTCCGCAGCGGCCACGCCAGACTCCAACGTGGACTCAACGTGTCTGCGCCGGTGCTGGTCATGGCCAGCGACCGCTCCACTCGCGCCACGCCCCACAGCGAGGACCTCTACTCCTCCGACGTCGTACTCGACGTCAAGCAGATTCGGCGCTGGGCGACCGCGGTGGGTCCACAGGTCGGCTTCGTCACCATCCCCGGTGGCATCCACGACCTGATCTTGTCGCCGGAGCCTGCCCGCTCCAAGGTGTATGCCGAGTTGGAACGGTGGCTCGCCGCCTACGTCGAGTGACGCAGACGGCGAGCCGACGCCGGGACCGGCGATTTTCAGACGACCGGCGGCTCCCCCTCCACTGCCGGGCCTTTCTCGACCGGCTGGTGCTTGGCCATCTGTGCGTAGGCGTGCTTCTCGTGCAGGATCATCCGCACGAAGAAGCCGATGAACATCGCGACGGCAAGGATCACGAAGAAGACCGTCCAGAACGTCTCTGGACCGTTGGTGAAGACTGGGCCGAACTCGTCCCAGTTGTCGATGGGGCTCATGTGTTCCTCCTGGTGGATGAATGGAGCGGGTGGACCCGACTCAGGCCGCCGGCCGGCCGGTGGCGCTGAGGCTTTCGGGGTAGGCCTCGGCGGGAACTTCGGAGAGGTCGAGACCGGCGGCCTCCACCTCGGCGGGCACCCGCAGGGTGCCCATCTTCTTCATCAGCAACGAGATCAGGTAGCCCGGAATGAAGCCCAACGCTGCCATCACGAGCGTGCCGCCGGCCTGACCCCAGGGGGTGACGTCCGGGTAGCCCGCGACGTTCGGGTAGCCCCACAAGACGAAGCCCGAGACAACCAGGCCATAGACGGCGCAGCCACCGTGAACCGTGACAGCACCGACGACGTCGTCGATGCCGAACCTCTCGATGAAGCGCCCCAGGAACGGGATGAGCATGCCGCCGCCCATGGCGATCACGAAGGCCAGCGCCGGGTGATACAGGTCCATGCCGGGCGCCACCGAGATGACGCCGGCGAGCCCACCGGAGATCGTCCAGAAGGGCTCGCCTCTGGAGCTGACGTAGGCACCGATGATTCCACCGGACAGGCCCATCAAAGTGCTGAACGCCACCGCAGACAAGGTCGTCGGTGCCCCGAAGATGTTGAGGAAGGCAGTGGTGCCCTCAATCGGGTTCCCGGCGCCCAGGTAGACCACGCAACCCATCAGGAATCCGAAGAAGCCGATGAAGATGAGCATCAGGCCGAGCATGGTCATCGGTAGGTTGTGCGGCTTGATGGTGACCGCGACGCCGTTGATGAAGCGCCCGATCCGGGGCCCAAGGTTGATCAGCACCCCGAGGGTGAAGGCACCCGCGATCAGGTGGACGCAGCCGGCGGCACCGAAGTCGTGCCAGCCCCATTCGGTGAGCATCCATCCGTTGGTCGCCCACCCCCAGGACGCAGCGATGATCCAGACGACCGACCCGAGGACGACTGTCAGGATGAGAAAGGCGCTGGTGCGGATTCGCTCGAGCACCGCTCCGGACATGATCGATCCGGTGGTGGCTGCGAAGAGTGCGAACGCGCCCCAGAAGGTGCCCATCCAACCTTCTTCGGAACTCGTGTTGGGACCCATCGCCGAACTCCAGGGAAGGGCGACCTTGGCGCCCTCCCAGTCGATCCCGCCATAGGGGAACTGCTGGAAGGCGTAGTAGAACCAGAACCCGAAGAAGTAGAAGGTGGCGACGACCACCGCGAAGGTGAGCAGGTTCTTCATGGCCGTCGCGAGCACGTTCTTGGAGCGGGATACTCCCATCTCGTAGGCCAGAAATCCGGCGTGAATGGCGATCATCAGAGCAATCGATATCCAGTAGAACAGGTCGACCAGTGCTGTGGCTGTGTCCACGGTGCAATCTCCTGAGGTTGGGGCGGACGTTGGCAAGGTGGATCTGGTGGCAACGAACCGAAGCCCCGTTCCGTGGGGCCTCCCGAGAGGCGGTTGATGGGAAACTATCGACGCGGTGCAGGTCCGTAGGTCACCTGGACGTGAACTCTGGGTGTCCTAGGTCCACTCGGGGTAACAGGCGATCGCGAGCGGGCAGGATGTGCCGTTGGCCATCTAGGGGATCGCGGATACGGTCGATGACGAATCCTTGAGCCCGACGCCGGTAGCACGCAGCGACCGTGCGCCGGTGATGAGCGAGGCGATCGTCCTGGCAGCGGTGTCGTGGTCCAGACCGACCGGCGGGTGGATGTTGGACACGCAATTGCGGGCGCTGTCCTGGACGCCCGGACGGGGCTCCCAGGTGAGGTAGGCCCCCAGCGAGTCCGCCGAGCTCAAACCGGGCCGCTCGCCGATGAGCACCAGGGCCAGACTCGCACCGAGACGGTGACCGATGTGGTCCCCCAGCGCCACTCTGGCGTTGACGGCGATGACCGGGGCTGCCACCCGAAGGTCCGGCAGCAGCGCCACGAGCGCCGCCAACACGGGCACCGCGTGCGCCGAGACCGCCGCCGAGGACAGACCGTCGGCGATGATCACCGCTAGATCGACACCGTGCTCGGCACCGGGCAACCGGTCACCATCGGCAGGGCGGCGACCGAGGTCTGGACGGGCGAGGTAGGTTCCACGATCGGGGGCGGCTGACTCGACCAGGCTGGGTGCGCCCAGATCCAAGCCCCGAACAGCCGCGACCATCGCGTCCACGTCCAATGGCAGGTGCACCGCGTCGCGAGCTGCCGCGTGGGCAGCCCCGAAGGCCAGCAGCGCCCCGGTGGGCATGGAGTTTCCAACTCGTCCCAGTCCGATCCGGGCTGGGGTCACCTCATGCAGCGGAGCCCAGAAGTCAGCCATGCCCGGCCGCCAGCCCGGCCAGCGTGGTCGCGGCCGCCTCGACCGGCAGCACCCGTCCGTGCTCCATCAGGCCGATGTCCTCGAGCCAGCGTTCGAACTCCGGGGCGGGACGCTTGCCGAGCACCTGGCGGACATAGAGCGCATCATGGAACGACGTGGACTGGTAGCCCAACATCACGTCGTCGGCTCCCGGGATCCCCATCACGTAACTGCAGCCGGCGACTCCGAGCAGCGTGAGCAGGCTGTCCATGTCGTCGGAGTCGGCCTCGGCGTGGTTGGTGTAGCAGACATCGACGCCCATCGGCAGGCCGAGCACCTTGCCGCAGAAGTGGTCCTCGAGACCGGCGCGGATGATCTGTTTGCCGTCGTAGAGGTATTCGGGACCGATGAACCCGACCACCGTGTTGACCAGCAGCGGTTCGTAGACTCGGGCCACCCCGTAGGCTCGCGCCTCCAGGGTCTGTTGATCCACCGGAGCCGCGTCGGTGCCCAGATGCGCATCGGCCGACAGCGCCGAACCCTGCCCGGTCTCGAAATACATCACATTGTCCCCCACCGTCCCGCGCCCCAACGCCCGGGCCGCTGCCAGTGCCTCATCGAGCATGCCCAGTTCGACTCCGAATCCGGCGTTGGCCCGCTGGGTGCCTGCGATCGACTGGAACACCAGGTCGACCGGTGCCCCGCGGGCGATCAGATCGGTAGTGGTGGTCACGTGGGTCAGCACGCAGGACTGGACGGGAATGGCGTAACGGACCCTGATCTGGTCGATCAGGTCGAGCAGGCGGGCCACCGTGCTCGGGTTGTCGGACGCCGGGTTGATGCCGATGACGGCGTCGCCCGAACCCAGCAGCAGGCCATCCAGAATGGCGGCGGCCACTCCTCGCGCATCATCGGTCGGGTGATTGGGTTGCAGCCGGGTCGAGAGCCGTCCGGGAAGACCGATGGTGGTGCGCAGTGCCGTGGTCACTGTTGTCGCCGAGGCGATCGCGATGAGGTCCTGGTTGCGGCAGATCTTGGACACCGCTGCAACCATCTCGGGAGTCAACCCGGCCGCCACTCGGCTCAGGGCTGCGTGGTCCCCACGGGCGGCAGCCTCCAGCAGCCACTCCCGCAGGCCACCGACGGTGAGGTGCGAGCACTCCGCGAACGCCACCGCGTCGTGGGTCTGAAGGATCAGTCGGGTGACGTCGTCGGTCTCGGGCGGGACCACATGCTCGGTCAGGAACGTGGCCAGTTCCAGGTCGGCCAGCACGAACCGGGCCGCGGCCCGCTCGGCGTCCGAGGTCGCCGCACATCCGGCCAACACGTCGCCCGACCTAGCGGGGGTCGCCTTGGCCAACACCTCGACCAAGCCGGCGAACTCGTAGGTTCGCCCGCCGAGGGTGTGGGAGTAGCGCACCCCGCAAATCTAGGTGCCGATCGTTTCGTCCGGATTGCTTGGCGAAATCGGTCCGCCGCCGACGAACGAATCGAGGCTCAGACCGGCGTGTTCGGATCCAGCGGATCTGCGTTGGAGCCCGGTCCGGTGTTCGGGTCGGCCTCGTTGGCGGCAGCGATCGCCTCCGCGACGGCAGCGTTGGCTGCGGAGACCTGTGGCGTGGTGGCAACCTCGGTGTCGCCCATGTCGACCCGCTTGAAGCCGCCCGAGTTCTTCTCCGGAATCCCGAGACCGGCGCTCAACGTCGAGCCGAGCCCTTCCAACGCCTTGGAGAACTCCGACGGCAGGATCCACAGTTTGTTGGCCGAACCGTTCGCGATCTGGGGCAGCATCTGCATGTACTGGTAAGCCAGCAGCGCCTGGTCAGGCTCGCCGTCGTGGATCGACTGGAAGACCGTCTGGATGGCCTGGCCTTCACCCTGGGCCCGCAGGATCGACGACTCACGGTCGGCCTGGGCGGACAGGATCTTCGCCTCCCGGTCACCCTCGGCGTTCAAGATGGCGGACTGCTTGTTTCCCTCGGCGGTGAGAATGGCCGACTGCCGCTCCCCCTCGGCCTGAAGGATCGCGGCACGCTTGTCGCGGTCGGCCCGCATCTGCTTCTCCATGGCGTCCTTGATCGAGACCGGCGGGTCGATGCTCTTGATCTCGACCCGCTTGACCTTGATGCCCCAGCGGGTGGTGGCCTCGTCGAGAACCGCCGACAGACCGGAGTTGATCTCCTCGCGGCTGGTCAGGGTGCCCTCGAGGTCCATGCCGCCGACGATGTTGCGCAGGGTGGTCATGGTCAGTTGTTCGACCGCTTGGATGTAGTTCGCGATCTCGTAGGTCGCAGAGACCGGATCGTTGACCTGGAAGTAGACCACGGTGTCGATCGAGACCGTCAGGTTGTCTTCGGTGATCACCGGCTGGGGCGGGAACGAGACGACCTGTTCGCGCATATCGATGTGATAGCGGACCTTGTCCACGAAGGGGACCACGACGTTGAGACCGGGGGTCAGGGTGATTCGGTACTTCCCGAAACGTTCGACGATCCCAGCCGAGGCCTGCGGAATGATCTTGATGGCCTTGCCCAACACGGTGATGACGAACAACAGCACCACCCCTGCCACGATCAGAGCAACCATGACTCCTCCTTCAATTCGGGGATCGGATGCACCAGAGCCGTCGCACCCCGGATCTGCAACACCTCCACCGTTTCGCCTTGTCTGATGACCGCCTGCGGGTCGTAGGGAATCGCCTGCCACACTTCGCCGTCGATCTTGATTCGGCCCGGGGCCGAGACGGTGAAGTCGCTGGTGGCAACCGAGTGGAGCCCGATCAGCTTGTCGACGCCGGTGACCAGGTCGGGGCCACCGTGCAGCCGCTTGATCAGCGACGGACGCACCAAACCGAGGGTGGCCAGCGAAACAGCCGACGCCACCAACGCCTGGATGGCGAAGGAGTCGGTTGCGAACGAAGTGAGGGCTCCGGCGCCGGCACCCAGCGCCAGCATCAGCAGAATCAGGTCGAGACTGACCAGTTCGAGCACCGCGAGCAACAGCGCGAGACTGAACCAGGCAGCCCAGGCATTGTCACTCAACCAGTTCATGATCTGACCCTAGTACGCCTCCGGGCAGTCCAGCGTCCAGAGTCGGCGCTCACCGACAACGGCATACCGAAGGTGGCACTCAGGTTGACGTCGTTGAGGGTCTCAGCGAGGAGCCCGGCAGCCACCACGCGGCCCTGACGCAGCATCAGCACATGGCTGAACCCCGGCGGGATCTCCTCGACGTGGTGGCTGATCAGCACGGTCGCCGGTGAGTCCGGGTCGTGGGCCAACAGGCTCAGAGTCGCGACCAGGTCCTCTCGACCACCGAGGTCGAGCCCGGCGGCGGGTTCGTCGAGCAGGAGCAGTTCTGGGTCGGCCATCAGCGCCCGAGCCAGCTGGACCCGCTTGCGTTCCCCTTCGCTCAGGGTGCCGAACAGTCGGTCCTTCATGCCACCGATGCCCAACTCGCGCATCAGGTCACCGGCGCGGTCATGGTCGACGTCGTCGTACTGCTCCCGCCAACGTCCGACCACGGCGTAGGAGGCTGAAATCACGAGGTCGGCAACCGTCTCGCCGCGCGGGATGCGCTCAGCGATGGCGGCGCTGGTCACGCCGATTCGCGGCCGAAGCTCGAAGACGTCGACGGCTCCGAGAGTCTCCTCCAGGATCCTGGCTGTTCCCGACGTCGGGTACAGATGAGACGACGCGACCTGCATCAGGGTGGTCTTGCCGGCCCCGTTCGGGCCGAGGACCACCCAGCGCTCGTCTTCCTCGACCTGCCAGGAGACATGGTCGAGGAGAAGATTGTCGCCGCGCCGAACGGTCACGTTGTCCAGATCGATGGCGAGAGTCACGTGGGTGAGCCTATCGAGTGGCGTTGCGACCTGGAGGCCGGATGCCGATAACCTTCACTTCGATGACTCCGACCACCACGCTACTGATCACCCTCACCGGCCGCGACCGTCCAGGAGTGACGAGTTCGGTGATGCAGACGCTGGCGTCCTTCCACGTCGACGTCTTGGACCTAGAGCAGATCGTGCTTCGTGGTCGACTCACCGAAGGCATCCTGGTCAGCGTTCCGGCGGATGAGATCGCGTTGCGCGACGCCGTGGCTGCCACCGCTCGAACCCTCGGTATGCAGGTCGACTTCGAGCGGGGTGACCCTGAGCCGGCCGGGGCGCCCACCGGACGTGCCCACGTCACCATCTTGGGGATGCCCTTGACGGCCGCAGCGCTCGGTGCGGTCACCGCACTGGTCGCCACCCAGGGCGGCAACATCGACCGGATCGACCGGATGGCGCGCTACCCGGTCACCGCGATCGACCTGCACGTCTCCGGGGTGGACCCCGACGAACTGCGGGTGGTGCTGGCGGCCGAAGCGGCGGCCCAGCACATCGATGTCGCGGTGCAGCCGGCGAACCTTCTGCGCCGGGCCATGCGCTTGATCGTGATGGATGTCGACTCGACCCTCATCCAAGGCGAAGTGATCGAGATGATCGCGGCGTATGCCGGCTGCGAGGCCGAGGTCGCGGCAGTCACCGAGCAGGCGATGCGCGGGGAGATCGACTTCGAGCAGTCGTTGCGCTCCCGGGTGGCCCTGCTCAAGGGGGTCCCGGTGAGTGCCCTTGACGAGGTGTACGGCGCAATCCAACTGGCTCCCGGTGCCCGGACGATGGTGCGCACCCTGCGTCGTCTCGGCTACCGATTCGCGATCGTCTCGGGCGGCTTCACCCAGATCACCGACCGCCTGGCCGCCGAGTTGGGCATTCACTTCGCCCGCGCCAACGAACTTCAGATCATCGACGGCGTGCTGACGGGCGAACTGGTCGGAACGGTGGTCGACCGGGCCGGCAAGGCGGCCGCGCTGCGAGAGTTCGCCGACTCGCTGGGGATGCCCCACGAAGCCACCATCGCCATCGGTGACGGCGCCAACGATCTCGATATGCTCGCGGCCGCTGGGCTCGGCATCGCCTACAACGCCAAACCGGCCGTGCGGTCGGCGGCGCATACGGCGGTCAACGTGCCCTATCTGGACACCATCATTTATCTGCTGGGCATCACCCGCGACGAGGTCGAGGCAGCCGACCGTGCTGCCGGCATCGAGACTCCGGCTCCCCCGGTCTGAGGCTGAAGCCGAGAGGGGTCAGCCGCGGCCGATGTGGAAACCGGTCGCTGTTCCAGACTCGGCGGTCAGCTCCGCCCAATCGCCCTCGACGGTGAACACCGCGACCGCGCTGGTCGCGAAGTCTCCGAGTTCGACACCGTCGGTGTCGTCGACGAGTTGGGTCAGTGTCGCCATGGTGGGGTTGTGACCGACCACGACGACGGTCTCGAATCCGTCGTCGAGCCGGTTGATCAAACCCAGGGCCGCGTCGGTGTTCGCGGCGTAGAGGTCCTCGTCGAACTCGGCGAGGTCGACATCCCAGCCCGCAGCTTCGGCCGCCGACTCCCAGGTCTGGGTGGTGCGTGCGGCCGACGAGACCAGGGCATAATCCGGAGCGACGCCGACCGAGGCGAGCCACTGGCCGGCGTCGGCGGCGTCGCGGTGGCCGCGCTCGGTCAGGCGTCGCTCGAAGTCGGTCGGTGCCGAGGCCTCGGCCTTGGCATGGCGCATGATGACCAGTGTCTTCACGCGGCACAACCTACTCGGTCCCAGGTGCTGCTGTCTCAGATGCCCGCGGCTACTCGTCCTCGAGTCGGAACCCGAGCTTCATGGTCACCTGGAAGTGTTCGACCTTGCCGTCCTTGATCTGGCCGCGGACCTGCTCGACCTCGAACCAGTCGAGGTGACGCAGGGACTCCGAGGCGCGTTCGACGGCAGTATGGATGGCGGCGTCGATGCTCTCGGGGGAGGTTCCGACGACCTCGGTCAGCCGGTAGGTGCGATTGCTCATAGGCACCAAGATAGCCACTGCGTCGCCGGTTCGGCCCAAGGCACCCAGCGCGGTGGACCCGGCTGGTTGTACCCGGGGCGCCCTACACTGGAAGACATGGCGAAACCAGACTCCGTGCGAATCACCTCTGCTGCGGTGTCTCCGCGTGAGGAACTGGCCAGGCGCCAACGCAACTACCTGATCTCGATGTCGTTGCGGACCGTGTGCTTCGTCGGTGCCGTGATTGCTGGGATGGCGGGCATCAACTGGTTGTGGCCATTCCTGATCGGGGCCGCACTGATCCTGCCCTACGTCGCGGTGGTGGCCGCCAATGCCGTCCATACCCGGACCGAAGCCCCGCTGACTGCGGTTGAGCGCAGCCTGGGGTCCAGCCAGCCGAAGAGTGTCGCGGGCCCCGAGGACTGAGTCCGCTCAGCCGCCGATGGCGCTCATCGGGCGGTCGGGCTGGATGAAGGTCAGGTCGTCGATTCCGTGTCCGGCCCGTTTGGTCCACATCGCCTTACGCCAGCGGTCAGCGATCTCGGAGTCGCTCCCGTCGGCGCGCAGCAGGCCGCGGAGATCTGACTCCTCGCGCGCGAACAAGCAGTTGCGGATCTGGCCGTCGGCAGTCAGTCGCACTCGGTCGCAGTCGCCGCAGAAGGGCCGGGTCACCGAAGCGATCACCCCGACGGTAGCCGGTCCTCCGTCCACGGTGAACAGTTCGGCTGGGGCGCTGCCTCGGGGCTCACTGGCCGCCGTCAGGGTGAACTCCGTCGACAGCGCCGCCAGGATCTCCTCGGCGGTCACCATCTGCTCGCGGCTCCAACCATGCTGAGCGTCCAACGGCATCTGCTCGATGAAGCGCAACTCATAGCCTCGGTCCACGGCCCACCGCAGCAACTCAGGTGCCTGGTCGTCGTTGATTCCGTGCAGCAACACCGCGTTGAGCTTGATGGGGCCGAGCCCGGCTCGGTCGGCCGCCTCCAGTCCGTAGACCACGTCGCCGAGACGGTCGCGTCGGGTGATCGCGGCGAAACTTTCCGGGCGGATGGAGTCGAGGGACACGTTGATCCGGTCCAACCCTGCCGCGGCGAGTGCGTCGGCGGTGCGGGCCAGACCCAAAGCGTTGGTGGTCAGCGCAGTCTGGACACCGAGAGCGTGGGTCGCGGCCACAATCGGGATCAGGCCCCGGCGCACCAGCGGTTCACCTCCGGTGAACCGGACTTCGCTGACGCCGAGCAGTTCGACTGCGATCCGGATCAGGCGGATCACTTCGTCATCGCTGAGCACGTCGTCGTCGGGCAACCACTCCAACCCTTCGGCCGGCATGCAGTAGTTGCAGCGCAGGTTGCATCGGTCGGTCAGCGAAACCCTCAGGTCGGTTGCGACCCGGCCGAAGGTGTCGCTCAGGCCCGCGTCGGCGGAGGGGCTCGTCAGTGGCTGCACCCCACCAGCGTAGTTGGCCTTCATGAGGTTCTCGATAGGCTGTGGTGGTGCGTTCCTTCGGCTTCTTCTTCAGTCGCCGGTGGATCGCCTTCGCTGTCGCGGTGCTGCTCATCGCCTGGGCGACCTGGTGGCTCGGCACCTGGCAGTTCGGCCGCCTCGATGATCGTCGAGCTTCCAACGCGGTCATCCGGGCCAACGAGACCCTTCAGCCGGCTCCAGCGGACGAGGTGCTGGCGGGCGGGGTGGACGACAGCGAACAGTGGCGTCAGATCGTGGCGACCGGGCGCTATGACGCCTCACGGACCACGATCGTGCGCTACCGCACCAGCGATGACGGGGAGTCTGGCGTGCGGGTGGTGGTGCCACTGGAGACTGCGGCCGGGACCCTGATCGCGGTCGACCGTGGCTGGATGCCTGCCGTGGACGGCAACGCTCCGCCCACCGACGCTCCGGCACCCCCCGCAGGGGAAGTCACGGTCACCGGGTGGGCGCGGACCGACGCCGACGGGTCCAGCACGTCGGTAGAGACCGCGGCGGGCGGCTTCACCACCCGAGCCATCTCCGGAGACGCTCTGGGCGCCGCGTGGGGTGCCGCCACCTACCCGGCCTTCGTCGTGCTGGAGACCGAGGACCCGACACCGGCCACGTCCTTGGCCCCAAGCTCGCTTCCCGATCTGGGCGAAGGCCCGCACTTCTTCTACGGCATACAGTGGTGGTTCTTCGGGCTGTTGGCACTGAGCGGATTCGGCTATCTGGCCTACGACGAGTGGCGGCGTGCCACCGGTCGGGCGCCGGCTCCGGCCGACGGCCCCGGCGGCGACAGCCGGCTGGCCGGCGATGGCGCCACGCCTCCGAGGCAGGTCAGTGAACGCGCGGCCCGCAAAGCAGCACGCCGGGCCGCGATCGAGGCTGGACTAGCCAAGGCTCGCGCCGAGAAGGCCGCCGCCAAACGACCCTGACTCAGTTCTCCCGGAACTGGGTCGCGTGCAGTTGGGCGTAGAGCCCACCCGCAGCCAGCAGTTCCTCGTGGGTGCCCGAACCGACCACCCGACCGCCGTCGATGACCAGGATCCGGTCCGCCGCTCTGATCGTGGACAGCCGGTGGGCGATGACCAGTGAGGTGCGGCCCCGCAGTGCCTCGTCGAGTGCGAGTTGGATGGCCGCCTCCGACTCGGAGTCGAGGTGTGCGGTCGCTTCGTCGAGGACCACGATGTTGGGCGACTTCAGCAGCAGCCGAGCGATCGCGAGCCGTTGCCGCTCTCCCCCGGACAACCGGTATCCGCGGTCTCCGACGATGGTGTCGAGACCATTGGGCAAGGCCCGCACCAACGCGCCGATCTGGGCCGCATCCAGCGCCTCCCAGAGCTGCGACTCGCTCGCCGCGGGACGGGCATAGCGCAGGTTGTCACCGATCGACTCGTGGAACATGTGGGCGTCCTGGGTGACGTAGCCGACTGTGTCCTCCAGGGACTGGAGCGTCACGTCTCGAACATCGAGGCCACCTACCTCGACGGTTCCAGCAGTGGCGTCGTAGAGCCGAGCCACCAGATGGGTGATGGTGGTCTTGCCTGCGCCAGATGGTCCGACCAGGGCGACCATCTCCCCCGGTGCGGCCGCGAAGTCGATGTCATGGAGCACCGGGCCTTCCGGACGGGTCTCATGGCGGGCCACCGATTCCAGAGACGCCAACGAGACCGTGTCGGCGCCGGGATAGGCGAAGGCGACGTGGTTGAACCGGACACTGGCCGCGCCCGGCGGCACGTCGACAGCGTCAGGTCGCTCCTGGATCAGGGACGGCAGATCCAGCACCTCGAAGACACGGTCGAAGCTGACCAAGGCGGTCATCACGTCGATGCGCACATTGGACAGACCCTGCAACGGTCCAAGCAGCCTGGCCAGCAACAGGCCTAGCGCGGTGACGGTGCCCACGGTGATGTCGGACTCGATCACCAGGAAGCCGCCGACGCCGTACACCAGCGCCACTGCGACGGCGGGAATGAGCAGCATGACGGCAGCGAAGATGCGGGTCAGCACCGAGATCCGGATGCCCAGGTCGCGCACTGTGGCTGCCCGTTGAGCGAACCCGAGGTCTTCCTCCCCCCGGCGCCCGAAGAGTTTGAGCAGCATGGCACCGCCGACGTTGAAGCGCTCGGTCATCATGGTGGCCAGCGCGGCGTTGCCGTCCATCTGCTCGCGGGTCAGCCCGGCCAGTCGGTGACTGACCCAGCGTGAGGCGATCAGCAGCAGCGGGAACAGCGCCAGACACAGCAGCGTCACCTGCCAACTGAGCACGAACATCGCGATGCCGACAACCACCACCGAGACCACGTTCGACACGACCGTCGACAGTGTCGAGGTGAAGGCGCGTTGTGCGCCGATGACGTCGTTGTTGAGCCGAGAGACCAGCGCACCGGTCTGGGTACGGGTGAAGAACGCCAACGACTGTCGTTGCACGTGCGCGAAGACCTCGGTGCGCAGCGCAAAGATGAGGCCCTCCCCGATCCGGGAGGAGAGCACCCCATTGGCCACGCTCAACACCGTGTCCACCAAGGCGACCCCGACCATCGCTGCCGCCAACCAGATCACCACCGACTTGTCGCCGGCCAGCATGCCGTTGTCGACGATCTCCTTGGTGAGCAACGGCGTGACCACGACCAGCATCGCGTCCAGGACGGTGAGCGCCCCGAAGGCAGCGATGAGCCCCTTGAGCGGAGTCGCGAACGCGAGAATGCGGCGCGGCGTGCCTGGGGTGAGGTCTGACTGCAAGGCGGTGCGATCAGTTCGTAGATGCCGCACGCCGCGGCCTCCCATGCCATGCATCGACACCGGTGTCGTCCTGCCTCTTCGGGCCGACTGAGGTTACGCCGGCGTCACGCCAGGGAAACCAGATCGGCGTAGTCGTTGTTCCACAGATCCTCGACGCCGTCGGGAAGCAGCAGCACCCGGTCGGGCTCCAGCGCGCGCACCGCGCCTTCGTCGTGGGTGACCAGGATGATCGCACCCTCATAGGCACGGATCGCCCCGAGGACCTCCTCACGCGAAGCCGGGTCGAGGTTGTTGGTCGGTTCGTCCAACAACAACACGTTGGCCGAGGAGACCACCAGGGAGGCCAACGCGAGCCTCGTCTTCTCCCCTCCCGACAAGACACCGGCTGGTTTGTGCACGTCGTCCCCGGAGAACAGGAAGGCGCCGAGAACGGTGCGCGCCTCGGTGTCGGTGAGCTGGGGCGCAGCGGTTTGCATGTTGTCGAGCACGGTTCGTTCGACGTCGAGAGTCTCGTGCTCCTGGGCGTAGTAGCCGATCTTGAGCCCGTGACCGGCCAGCACCTCGCCGGTGTCGGCGGCATCGACCCCGGCAAGAATGCGCAGCAGAGTCGTCTTGCCGGCACCGTTGAGGCCCAGGATCACCACCCGGGAGCCGCGATCGATTGCCAGATCGACGTCGGTGAAGATCTCCAGGGAGCCGTAGGACTTCGACAGGCCCTCGGCGGTCAACGGGGTCTTTCCGGACGGGGCAGGCTTGGGGAACTTGATGGCTGCAACCTTGTCGGCTACTCGCTCGGTCTCCACTCCAGCGAGCATCTTCTCGGCCCGCTTCAGCATCGACTGGGCGGCGGTCGCCTTGGTCGCCTTGGCCCGCATCTTGTTCGCCTGGTCGGTCAGCGTCTTCGCCTTGTTCTCGGCGTTCATCCGCTCACGCCGACGACGGTGCTCGTCGGTCTCTCGCTGGGTGAGATAGGCCTTCCACCCCATGTTGTAGCCGTCGATCACGGCCCGGTTGGCGTCGAGGTGGAGCACTCGGTTGACGGTCTGTTCCAACAGGTCGGTGTCGTGGCTGATGACGATGAAGCCGCCACGGTAGGTCTTCATCCATTCGCGCAGCCACAGGATCGAGTCGGCGTCCAAGTGGTTGGTCGGTTCGTCGAGGATCAGCACTTCGGCTTGGCTGAAGATGATCCTGGCCAGTTCGACGCGGCGGCGTTGACCGCCAGACAGAGTCTTGAGGGGCTGGTCGAGGATCCGGTCGGGAATGCCGAGACTGTGCGCGATCTGGGCTGCCTCGGATTCGGCGGCGTAACCGCCGCTGGCATGCAGTTCCTCGGTGGCGCGGTCGTAGCGACGCATCGCCCGTTCGCGAACGCGGGCCTCCTCGGACGCCATCTGCGTCTCGGCCTCCCGGAGCCGGCGGAACACGTCGTCGAGTCCGCGGGCCGACAGGATCCGCATCCGCGCCAGCACCTCGGGGTCTCCGGTGCGGGGGTCTTGCGGCAGGTAGCCGATTTCGCCGGTCGAGGTCACCGAACCGGACGCGGGCAGAGCGTCGCCGGCCAACACCTTGGTCAAAGTGGTCTTGCCGGCACCGTTGCGGCCGACGAGTCCGACCTTGTCGCCGGGGCCGACCCGGAACGAGACGTTCTCCATCAGCAGGCGTGCGCCGGCCCGGACTTCGAGTTGGTGAGCTGTGATCATGAGTGCGGTTAGTCTATTCGCGCCGCGGTGCTGGCGAAGAACCAGCGCCGCCACCTCTGTCCCGCCCCGGGGTCGTCGGCACCGCCGCACCACGGCTACCGTCCACCTCGCACCGCCACCGAAAGCTGGGTCCCATGCGTTTCAACCCGAAGGCAAGGCTGGACAATCGCCGCGTCCGCGACGTCGGCGGCTCGGGGGGCCCCCGAGGGTCGGGCTCCCGGATCCCCGGCGGGATGGGGTCCATCCCGATCCCGACCGGCAAGATGGGTCTGGGGGTGGTGGTCATCGTCGTGCTGGCGATCTTCGTGCTCCCGCGCCTCGGCATCGACATGGGCTCCATCACCGGCGGCGCCGGTCTCGACCCGAGCCGGGTCACCTCCGAGACCAACACCGGCCGCTACGACAACTGCACGTCGGGCGCGGACGCCAACGGCACCGACGCTGAGGCGATCGACTGCCAACTGGTGGCGGTGGAGAACTCCCTGAATGACTATTGGTCCCAGCAACCCCAGACTCAGAGCGCCTATCAGCCCGAGGACGCGATCATCACCTTCTCCGGGGAAGTCTCGACCGGCGGCTGCGGCAACGCCGGCAGCGGTGTCGGTCCGTTCTACTGCCCGGTCGACCAGACCATCTATCTGGACACCCAGTTCTATGCCGACGTGCTGGAGGACCAACTCGGCGGCACCGATGCCCCGTTCGTGCGCGCCTATGTGATCGGGCACGAGTTCGGCCATCACCTTCAGAACCTGCTCGGCTACCTCGGACAGGTAAAGACCCAGCAGGGTCCCATGTCGGACGCGGTGCGCCTGGAGCTCCAGGCGGACTGTCTGGCCGGGATGTGGGCGCGTCATGCGACCACGACCGAGGACGAGGATGGCAACGTGTTGCTGCTCGAACTCACCCAGGCCGACATCGCCGACGGGATCCAGGCCGCCAAGACGGTCGGCGACGACTACATTCAGCAGCAGTCCGGTGCTCGGGTCGACTCCGACGGCTGGACCCACGGGTCCTCACAACAGCGGATCGCTTGGTTCAACACCGGGTTTGGCGGCACTGCGGACGACATCGACGTGTGCAACACCTTCGCCGCGTCCACTCTGTGAGGTCTGACTCACAGCAGCGCCTCGATCTGGGGCGCCTGGCGTTGCAGGGCCTTGAGGTGCGGAGCGACAGCGGGATGCCGGAACTTCGATGCCAGGGCTCCCTCCCCGCCGGCCACCCGGGCCAGGGCCCATTCTGCTCGGGTGACCACGGTGTAGACGGCACTGATGCGGGCACCCATGGCGGCCTCCTCGCGGGTTGCTCGGCCCTGCGGCAACCCCAGTAGGTAGGAGTCGAGTAGCGGTTCGAACTCCTCGCGAGCCTGCAGCAGATACAGACCAAGATCGGCACCGACGGGACCGACGCCAAGGCTGCCCCAATCGACTGCCACCACTCGATCGTCCGCGCGACCCATCAGGTTGGCCGGAGTCGGATCCCCGTGTTGGGGCACCTGGGGCAGGTTCTCGCTGACGTCGAGCCAGTGGTTGCGTCGCTGCCACAGTGCGTCGACGATGTCGGCAGCAGTGGTGCGGGCCAGCGTCGGCCAACCGCCTCGGTGGGCAACCCGGCTGATCCGGTCCCGCAGTTGACCCCGGGCTAGCCAGCGCAGATGGCCCACGTCGGCGCCGGTGAACACACCGAGGCTGCGGGCGATGAACAGTCCCGAGTTGGCGGCGTCCTCGACCCAGTCACTGGTCAGGGTGATGCCGTCGGCGTCCTCGGCGACATCGGTACGCGGTCCGATCAGACCCGGGGTGTCCTCCACCAGTCCGTAACTGGCCACGTCGGCCGCCCGGCGCCAGTAGGCGAAGTGCCTCGGTTCGCTTAGGGCGGCCACGTCATGGGCTTGGGGCGGAGCGAGACGTTTGACCACCAGCGCCCGGCCGGATCTAGCCGTGCGCCACACCCCGACCGTCGATGGGCCGGCTCCGCCGGGGACGGTCAGCCAGTCGGGCTCGGGCTGCCACACATCAGGGACGCTAGCCGATGTCGCGGCTGCGGAACCGGAGCCACGCGGCGGCGACCAGCGCGCCCGTGACCGCCACCAGCGCAATCTCGACAACCCAGTCAACCTCCTCGACCGGGTACCGGGCAATCAGCGAGTACGGCGACAAGTTCACCACCCACACCGGGAACGAAGCCAACTCCCCCACCAGCGTCACCAACATGCTCAGGCCCAACGCGACCCAGCCGAACACCGCCCACGACGCTCTGAGCCCATAGCCAACCAGCCCGACCCCGGCAACGGTCCAAACCACCGGAATCCAGGTCAGCGCGGCAGGTAGGGCCCGCCAAGCGGACTGACCTCCGGCCAGACCGTAACCGACCCACAAACCGATCCCGGTCAGGCTCAGCAACCACACTCCACCCAACCCGGCGGTCGCCACCGTCGCCAGAAACCATGACCGACGCGACGCGGCAGTGGAGAGCACCAACTCGGCCCTGTCGGAAGTCTCGTCGGCGGCAACCTGGTTCACCACGATGATCGAGTAACTGCTGATCACGATGGCCACCACCGACAACACCGCCGCGATCATCGCTCCACCGAGACGGTCAAGGATCTCAACGCCGCCGGCGCGTCTCATCATGTCGTCGAGTCCCGGGGAGATCACCCCGAAGAGCACCGCGACACCGGCCACCGAGACCGACCAGAGCGCAAGCGAAGTGCGCTGGGTGCGCGCCATCAAGCCCAGCGGAGAGGCGATCGATGATCCGGTGGGACCGGGACGCGGCGCGATGATGCCGGAGCCGAGGTCACGGCGTGACCGCAGGGCCCAGGCAACGTTCAGTAGCGCCACGCTGAGACCGGCATACAGCGCCACCACCCATGCCCGTGGGTCCTGCCAAGCAGACAGTTGGGTGTTCCAACCCAACGGCGACACCCAACTCAACCAGGTCCATCCGCTGGCGTCCCCGACGGCGCGCACCAGATAGCAGACCCCCAGCACCGCCGCTGCGATCGACGCACAGGTTCGCGAACTCGGCGAGAGCTGCACCGCCACCGCTGCCACCCCGGTGGCTACGGCACCGGTTCCCACCCAGGCCAGCCCGAACCAGATAGATCCGAGCACCGGCAGTCCGCCCAAGATGTCGGCCGTCGACACCAGCAGGCCCAGCATCGCGCTGACAGCGAGAGCCTGCCCGACTGCAGCGGCCAACGGACTGCCCCGGCCGATAACGCCGGCCCCGACCAGTTCTGCGCGACCAGACTCTTCCTCGGTGCGGGTGTGTCGCCGCACCAGGATGACCATCAGGATCGCTGGGGCCAGGGCATAGAGCACCGTCATCTTCGCCATCGCAATCTCACCCACGCTGGTGACGTCGAGGATCGGCCCGTACAGCGCGACCACTGCGGTCTGGGAGTTCAGGGACGTCGCCAGCAGAACCCTGGACTCCTCACTGTCGAACAACGTCGGCGTGGTGGCGGCCGAGGCGTAGGCCATCGCCGTCAGCAGCACCAACCACACCGCGATCATGACCCGGTCACGGCGCAGGCCCAGGCGCAGCAGCAGCCCGAAGCCGGTGAAGTCCTCGGACTCGGTGCCGCGGGGCCCGGCTGTCTGCAACGTCCACTCACTCACGGTATGCATCCAAGAACAGGTCCTCCAGACTTGCGTCTGGTCGGGCGGCGCGGGTGAGCCGAAGCGAGTCCAGCGTTCCGGACTCGACGGCGCGACCCTGCCGGATGATGGTGACGGCGTCGGCCAAACGCTCCACCTCGGAGAGAATGTGACTGCTGAGCAGCACCGTCGCGCCGCGCTCGATGTGTTGGGCGACCAGGTCGTTGAACACCTTCTCCATCAGCGGGTCCAACCCGCTGGTGGGTTCGTCGAAGATGAACAGGTCCGGTTCGGTGGCCAACGCCACGACTAGGGCCACCTTCTGGCGGTTGCCCTTCGAGTAGGACCGACCCTTCTTGGTCAGGTCCAGGTCGAACATCTCCACCATTTCGCCTTTACGCGAGCGTGCGGGGTCCCATCCGCGCATCCTCAACAGCAGATCGACCGTCTCGCCTCCCGACAGGTTGGGCCACAGACTCACGTCGCCGGGCACATAGGCCAGCCGCCGGTGGATCGCCACTGCATCGCGCCAGGGGTCGAGGCCGAAGACCGTGGCCGATCCGGAGTCCAGACGCTGAAGGCCGAGCAGCGCCCGGATGGCCGTGGACTTGCCGGACCCGTTCGGGCCGAGGAAACCATGCACCTGACCGGCCGCCACCGTCAGGTCGAGCCCGTCGAGCGCCACCGAGGAACCGAACCTCTTGGTCAAGCCCGAAGCATCGATGACGAGATCGGTCATGGCCATCAGGCTAGCGGCACGCGGACCGGCTCCGGTGGCGTGTCGGCGCCAGACCCTGCCTGGATAGTCTTCGACCTGTGATCGAACTTCGTACGCCGACCCAGATCGAGCAGATGCGTCCCGCCGGACGATTCGTCGCCGAGGTCTTGACAGCGCTGAAGGAACGGGCTGCGGTCGGAGTCAACCTGCTCGAGTTGGACGAACTCGCGCATCAGATGATCAACGACCGGGGAGCCACCTCCTGCTATATCGACTACCACCCCAGCTTCGGTGCGATGCCGTTCGGCAAGGTGTTGTGCACCTCAGTCAACGACGCGGTGCTGCACGGGCTGCCGCGCGACTACACCCTGGCCGACGGGGACCTGCTCAGCGTCGACTTCGCGTGCAGCGTGGACGGGTGGGTCTGTGACTCCGCGCTGTCGGTGGTCGTCGGCACCCCCCGCGAGGAGGACCTGCGCCTCATCGACATCACCGAGCAGGCCTTGGCCGCAGGCATTGCCGCCGCGGTTCCAGGCAACCGGGTCGGCGACATCTCCCATGCGATCGCGTCGGTGGCCCGGGCCAACAAGTTGCTGGTCAACACCCAGTTCGGCGGGCACGGCGTCGGTCGCACGATGCACGGCGAACCGCACATCGCCAACGACGGCACTGCTGGACGAGGCATCAAACTCAAACCCGGTCTGGTCATCGCGATCGAGCCGTGGTTCCTGCACACCACCGACCAGATCCACATCGATCCCGACGGTTGGACGATCAAGTCCGACGACGGGTCGCGGGGTGCACACGCTGAGCACACGGTCGCCGTCACCGCAGACGGCCCGGTCATTCTGACCGACCGACGCTGACTCTGCCACCGGCAGTCGGCGGGGTCCGGCGTCAACCTCAGGCGTCGTCGGCCAGGTCTTCGTTGTGGGTGCCCGGGCGAGGCGCCCAGGGAAGTTCCTTGGCGGGCCGCACCACGATCAGCCGGTCCCCGCGCGCAAGTTGGGTGACCACCGGGTCGAAGTAGCGATAGACCTTCTCATCACGCACCACCGAAATGACTTGGTCGGGCAGTGACTGGGGCGACTTGCCCAATTCGGAGACCAACAGGTCACGTTCGGCGATCTCCAGGCCGTCGCCATAGGTGAGCAGATCCTCCATCACCGACCCGAGGGTGGGCGAGATCGAGGAGAGGCCGAGCAGTCGCCCGACGGCGTCGGAGGAGGTGATCACCGAGTTGGCGCCGGACTGCTTCATCAGCGGCGCGTTCTCCTGCTCGCGGGCCGCCGACACGATCCAGGCGTCAGGGTTCAGTTGTCGGACCGTCAACGTGGCCAGCACGTTGGTGTCGTCGCGGTCGGTGGTGATGATGACCTGTTCGGCAGTCGGTACGCCGGCGCGACTCAACACCTCCCGCCGAGTGGCGTCTCCGGTGACCACGGCGTAGCCATCGGCATGTGCCTCGGCCATCGCTGAGGGCCGCGGATCGACCACCACGATGGAGTCGGCTTCCACCCCGTTGCTCATCAAGGTCTTGGCTGCGCTTCGACCCTTGGTGCCATAGCCGACGATGACGACGTGGTTGCCCATGTGTTTCCTCCAACGGGAGATTCGAATGAGTTCGCGGCCTCGATTGGCCAGCACCTCGATGGTCGTGCCGATCAGCAGCACCAGGAAGGCGATCCTGGCCGGAGTGATCACCAGCGCGTTGACCAGTCGGGCCTGGTCGGAGTACGGCGAGATGTCGCCGTAGCCGGTGGTGGACAGGGTGACGGTGGTGTAGTAGAGCGCGTCGATCCAACTGATCTGACCGTCGGCGTTGTCGTGATAGCCGTCGCGGTCGAGGTAGACCAACAGGACGGTTCCGCCGAGAATGGCCAGAGCGGCCAGGATCCGACGCGACAACTCCCAGATCGGCGACCGGCGCCGCTCCGGTAGTGCTACCCGTCCTCGGCTGCTCACCACCTCGACTGTGTTGGGGCCGGAATCGTCGGTCGCACTCACAGGTCGCACCCTACAGGTGGCAGGCTGGGGCTATGGACACTGAAGTTCCTGGCAGCAGGACCGCCACCAACCAGGCTCCAGCGTTGGCGCCCTACGACGTCGTGGCCACCGATCTAGCCTTGGTCGAGGCAGTGGAACGGCACGGCGGCGCCGACGCGGTGGCCGCGCTGAAGGACCTGGGTGCCCAGGCGGGCTCCGAAGAGGCCAGAGAGCATGGCTTGGCGGCCAACAAACACACCCCGGTGCTGACCGCTTTCGACCGGTTTGGAAACAGGATCGACGAGGTCGAGTTCCATCCGTCGTGGCACTGGCTGATGAACGCAGGAATCGGCCATGGGCTCGCTGCCTGTGCCTGGGTCTCGGACGAACCCGACGCCCATGTTCGTCGCGCTGCCGGCTTCATCGGCTGGTCGCAAGCCGAACCCGGCCACCTGTGTCCCATCACCATGACTTACGCGGCGGTGCCCGCACTGGCCGCGAACCCCGCTCTAGCGCGAACCTGGACTCCCGCGTTGGCGTCCACGACCTACGACCCCGGGGTGCGACCGCTCACGCAGAAGGCCGGGGCGTTGATCGGGATGGGGATGACTGAGAAGCAGGGCGGCTCCGATGTTCGCGCCAACCAGACCACGGCCACCCCCGTCGGTTCGGACGAACTCGGGCAGATGTACGCGCTGCACGGCCACAAATGGTTCACCTCCGCACCCATGAACGACGCGTTCCTGGTGCTGGCCCAGGCCGAGGGCGCCATCACCTGCTTCCTGGTGCCGCGGGTGCTGCCCGACGGGTCCCGCAATCGCTTCGACGTGCTGCGCCTCAAGGACAAGTTGGGCAACCGGTCCAACGCGTCCTGCGAGATCGAGTTCCACGGCACCCTGGGGTGGCGCATCGGCGACGAGGGTCGAGGCGTGCGGACCATCATCGAGATGGTTTCAGCGACCCGGTTGGACTGCGTGCTCGGTTCGACGGCGTTGATGCGCAAAGCCACCGCCGAGGCCTCCTGGCATGTCGCCCACCGCACTGCGTTCGGGTCGACCCTGGCGGACAAGCCGCTGATGCGCAACGTGATCGCCGACCTGGCTGTGGAGTCGGAGGCTGCCACCGCCCTCGCCATCCGGCTCGCGGCCGCGGTCGACGCCGACACCCCCGCCGAGCGAGCCCTGCGGCGGATCGCGTTGCCGTTGGCGAAGTTCTGGATCTGCAAGCGCACCATCAACCACACCGGTGAGGCTCTGGAATGCCTCGGTGGCAACGGCTACGTCGAAGACTCGGGTATGCCGCTGCTTTACCGGGAGGCTCCGGTGAACTCGGTCTGGGAGGGCTCAGGCAACGTCAACGCCTTGGACATGTTGCGCGCCCTGACCCGCGAACCGGAGACACTGGACGCCTGGATCGCTGAGGTCGGTCTGGCCCGCGGTGCCGATGCGCGGCTCGACCGTGGAGTCGATGACACCCTCGCGCTGGTGGGCGAGGTCCTCTCCGATACCTCGATGGCTGAGTACGGCGCACGCCGGCTGGCCGCCCAGTTGGTCACTTGCTTGCAAGGATCACTGCTCGCTCGATTCGCGCCGGCGCCGGTGGCCGACGCATTCATCGGCTCACGAGTGGCCGCCAACCACGGCGTCTACGGAATGCTCAGGACCGGCCCGCATGACCTCGAGGCGATCCTCGAGCGCACCACGCCGACCCGGTGAACACCAGGTGAGTCCACCATCAGGTGAATCCTCAGGCTAGGTCGAGGCCCGGGTAGAGCGGGAAGTTGCCCATCAGTTCGGCGGCGGCGGCTTTGGTCCGCTCAGCGACGCCGTCGGCGATCTCATAGGAGGCCTTGGACGGCGCGCCTGCCGAGGTGACCCCGGGGCTGGTGCTCTTCAACACCCCGGCAATCAGGTCGGCCACCTGGTCGAACTCCTCGGCGCCCAACCCGCGGGTGGTCAGCGCCGGCGTACCGAGTCGGACACCGGAGGTGTACCACGCGCCGTTGGGGTCCGAGGGGACCGAGTTGCGGTTGGTGACTACGCCGGATTCGAGCAACGCGGACTCTGCCTGGCGACCGGTGATGCCCAACGGGGACACGTCGAGCAACACCAGGTGGTTGTCGGTGCCGCCGGTGACCAGTTTGATACCACGTTTGGTGAGGCTCTCGGCCAGTGATTGGGCGTTGTCGGCCACCTGCTGGGCGTAGCTGCGGAACTCCGGTTGACGAGCTTCGGCCAGCGCGACGGCCTTGGCGGCCATCACGTGGGACAGCGGACCACCCAGCACCATCGGGCAGCCGCGGTCGACCTCCGGGGCATACTCGGAGGTGGCCAGCACCATCCCGCCGCGCGGGCCGCGCAGGGACTTGTGGGTGGTGGTGGTGACCACGTGGGCGTGCGGGATCGGGTCCTCGTCACCGGTGAACACCTTGCCTGCCACCAGCCCGGCGAAGTGGGCCATGTCCACCATCAGAGTCGCACCGACCGAGTCGGCGATCTCGCGCATCGTCGCGAAGTTGATCCGGCGCGGGTAGGCCGAGTAGCCGGCGACCAGGATGAGGGGCTTGAACTCCTTGACCTTGGCTGCGACCGCGTCGTAGTCGAGCAGGCCGGTCTCAGGGTCGGTGCCGTACTGCTGCTGGTGGAACATCTTGCCGGAGATGTTGGGCCGGAAGCCGTGGGTGAGGTGGCCGCCGGCATCCAGGCTCATCCCGAGCAGTCGCTGGTTGCCCAACTCCGCGCGCAGGGTCTCCCAGTCGGCCTCGGACAGCTCGTTGACGTTGCGGGCACCGAACTTCTCCAGCCACGGGCCCTCGACCCGATGAGCCAGAATGGACCAGAAGGCGACCAGGTTCGCGTCGATTCCAGAGTGCGGTTGGACGTAGGCGTGGTCGGCGCCGAACAGAGCACGGGCATGTTCGGCAGCCACCGACTCCACCGTGTCGACGTTCTGGCAGCCGGCGTAGAAGCGGTGACCGATGGTGCCCTCGGCGTACTTGTCGGAGAGCCAGGTGCCCATGGTCAGCAACACGGCGGGGCTGGCGTAGTTCTCCGACGCAATCAGTTTGAGCGACTCGCGCTGATCGGTCAGTTCCTGCTTGGTGGCTGCCGCGATGCGCGGCTCGACCTGTGCGATCACCTCCAACACTCGGTTATAGGCGGCCGCTGCTGCGGCGGCGTACGACGGTGCGGCAGGAGGGGTTCCGGTCATGGGAACAGCCTAGTGATCCGGGGCGTCGAGACCCACACTGCGGGCCTATGGCCGCCGAAGGCGTGTCCAAATGGTGGATCTCGGTATCACACGCTGAGACGCGGATTTGTGAGCGACGTCCCGAAGGGTGAGACTGGTTGACATGATCTCTGCTGCCACCCATGCGCACCTCGTGGTTCGTCGCCACGTGGACTTCGGGCGCACCCGCAGCATGATGTGTTGGCCTCGCTGAGAGCGCGATGATCACGTCCCGCCCGACGGGACGAACCAGAGCAGCGCTCGCCCAGCCCAGTCAGACCCCTGCGTGGCTGCCTGCCGAGACGGCGCCAACGCTCAACCAGCAAGTCAGCGAGGACAGATGATCCGCGACCAGCGCGTCGAGCTCAGTGACTCCACCCGCGCCGCTGCGAAGGCCAGCGGCGTGGAGATTCCACGCCCCAAGAAGGGCGAGGGTCAATGGGGTCTGGGCTACCTGGAGCCCCTGAACAAGAACGAACAGTCCAAGAAGGACGACAGCCCGCTCAACGTCCGTGAGCGCATCCTGCACATCTATGCCAAGCGAGGCTTCGACTCCATCGACCCCGCAGACCTGCGCGGCCGCTTCCGGTGGATGGGCCTGTATACCCAGCGCAAGCCCGGCATCGACGGCGGCAAGACGGCCATCTTGGACGAGGAGGAGCTCGACGACCGCTACTTCATGCTGCGGGTCCGCTCCGACGGCAAGCTGCTCTCCCCCGCTGCGGTGCACACCCTCGGCAGCATCGGAGTCGACTTCGCCCGCGACACCGCCGATGTCACCGACCGGGAGAACATCCAGTACCACTGGATCCGCGTGGAGGACGTGCCTGCGATCTGGGCGCGACTCGACGCCGCCGGCCTGGACTCGATGGAGGCGTGCGGCGATTCGCCGCGACCGTTCCTGGGCTCCCCCGTCGCCGGCGTCGCAGCCGACGAGATCATCGACGGAACACCGGCCCTGGAGGAGATTCGTCGCCGCTTCATCGGCGACCCGGCCTTCGCGAACTTCCCTCGCAAGTTCAAGACCGCGTTGACCGGCCACCCCTCCCACGACGTGTCCCCCGAGACCAACGACATCTCCTTCGTCGCCTCGGTGCACCCCGAGTTCGGCCCTGGCTTCGACGTGTGGGTCGGCGGCGGACTGTCCACCAACCCGATGCTGGCCGCTCGGATGGGCGTCTGGATCCCGATGCACGAGGTGCCGGAGGTGTGGGCCGCGGTGGCGGGCATCTTCCGCGACTACGGCTACCGCAGGCTGCGCGCTCGCGCCCGGCTGAAGTTCCTGGTGGCCGACTGGGGCATCGAGAAGTTCCGGGAGGTCCTGGAGAAGATCTACCTCGGTCGAGAACTAGTCACTCTGGAATCCCCGGCCACCCCGCTGGGACACCGCGACCACATCGGCGTCCACGCCCAGAAGGACGGCCTGAACTACATCGGCACCGCCCCGATCGCCGGCCGGGTCTCCGGGACGATGCTCCTCGGGCTGGCCGATCTGATGGAACGTCACACGATCGCCGGCGCCCGGCTGACGCCCTATCAGAAGATCGTGCTCATCGGGGTCCGACCCGAGGTCACCGAATCGGTGTTGGACGAACTCGACACCATCGGCCTGAGCGGTCGGCCCTCGACGTGGCGCCGCAACACGATGGCCTGCACTGGAATCGAGTTCTGCAAGCTGGCCATCGTCGACACCAAGGACCGCGCCCGCGACCTGATCGGCGTGCTCGAAGAGCGGTTCCCCTCCATCGACGCACCGATCACCATCAACGTCAACGGCTGCCCGAACGCGTGCGCCCGCACCCAGATCGCCGACATCGGTCTCAAGGGGCAACTAGTGCTCGACGCCGACGGGAACCAGGTCGAGGGCTTCCAGGTCCACCTGGGCGGAGCCACCGGTCTACAGGCCAACTTCGGACGCAAGATCCGGGCCCACAAGGTCACCAGCACTGGGCTGGACGACTACGTGACCACGCTGACCGCCAACTACCTCGCCGACCGTGCGGAGGCTGAGACTTTCACGACCTGGGTTGGCCGGGCCGAGGAACACCTGATCCGCGGCGACGCGGCGATGCAGACCACCAGCGGAGGCGATCGCCATGAGTGAGCGTGCCGTGCCGTTCCACTGCCCCTACTGCGGCGAGACGGACCTGTGGCCGCACCAGCAGGCCGAGCAGGCCGACGGTGTCGGCCACGGCCAGTGGGAGTGCCACGGCTGCCTGCGCGCCTTCGCACTGAAATCCCTCGGAATCGTGCCTCCAACCAGGATCGCGGCCCCGCTGTGAACGTGACCACCGCAGCAGCCCGGGCACGGCGCGGATCAGAGACCGCGGGACGCACTCCGGAGGAGTTGCGCGAGATCGTCTCGCACTGGGGCGCCGAACTGGAGTTGGCGCCGGCCGAGGACATCATCGAATGGGCGGCCGCGACCTTCGGGGAGCGATTCTGCATCACCTCATCGATGGGCGACGCGGTGCTGGCCCACCTCGCCGCGACTGTCGTGCCGGGGGTGGACGTCGTCTTTCTCGACACCGGCTACCACTTCATCGAGACCATCGGGACCCGCGACGCCGTCGAGGCGACGATGGACGTCAACCTGGTTACCGTCAAACCGCCACAGTCCGTCGCCGAACAGGACGCTCAATACGGCGTGGACCTCTTCCGGACCGACCCGGACTTGTGTTGCGCGCTGCGCAAGGTCGCTCCGCTGCAGACCTCGCTCGACGGGTACGACGCCTGGGCGACCGGCTTGCGCCGAGCTGAGACCCATAATCGGGTCCTCGCGCCGGTGATCGGATGGGACGCCAAGAAAGCCAAGGTCAAGGTCTCCCCCATGGCTCGCTGGAGCGACGAGCAGGTCGAGACCTACATCGCAGCGAACGGGGTGCTGGTCAACCCGTTGGTCCATGACGGCTATCCGTCGATCGGGTGCGAACCGTGCACCCGCCGCGTCGCCCCCGGTGACGACCCGCGTTCGGGTCGCTGGGCCGGCACCACCAAGACCGAATGCGGCATCCATGCCTAGACGGTCCACCGACACATCGCATCTGTCCTACCAGCACCCCAACACCGAAGGGAGAGCACCTCGATGGCTGCCCCTGCCCTGATCGCCCTCGCCCACGGGAGCCGCGATCCCCGATCCGCCGCCACCATCAGCGCCCTGGTCGGCGAGGTCCGCACGATGCGACCCGATCTGCGCGTCGAGCCCGCGTTCCTGGAGTTGTCTCGTCCCGGCTTCGACCGGGTCGTCGACCGGCTGGTCAAGGCCGGCCACCAGGAGATCGTGGTCGTCCCCCTGCTGCTCACCCATGCCTACCACGCCAAGGTCGACGTGCCGTCCGCCCTGTCCAGGGCACAGGCTCGCCACCCTGAGGTCGGCTTCCGGGCAACCTCGATCCTGGGACTCGAGGCCACGTTCCTCGGCGTACTGGACCTGCGCCTGCGCGAGTCGTTGCGGGCCAACCGTGTCCGCGAACTCGACGCCCTGGTGCTGGCCGCAGCCGGGTCCTCGGACCCGTTGGCGAATCAGACGGTGGCCAGGCTGGCACGGCTGTGGGGTGCCCATCACCGGCTTCCGGTGTCGGCGGCCTACGCCTCCAGCGTCCCGCCGGCGACCGGGGAGGCAGTGCGCGCCTTCCGAGCACAGGGCAAACGACACGTCGCAGTCGCCTCACTCTTCCTGGCGCCGGGGTTGTTGCCGGATCGGGCCGCCGAACTGGCACTCGAGGCGGGTGCCGTCGCGGTGTCCGAACCGTTGGGGTCCCACCCCGAGTTGGCCCACGTCATCCTGGCTCGATACGCCGTCGGGGCGGTCGAACTGGTGCCGGTCTGAGTCCACGGTTCAGCTGACATAGCTGTCCAGCAGCAGACGCAGTTGTGCAGCGGGGTCCGTGGTGACTCCACCGTGCACCGGGCTCGGCTGGATGGTCGTGCTGCGTGGCGCCTTGAGGAGCCCGAACCGTTGTCCCGGGCCGTCGGCAGCCTGCCTGGTCCCGTAGGCCGTCGCGCGCACTCCGACAGACAACTCGGCGTTGGCGCGACCGTCGCAGATCTGGTCGACCCAGGTCAACGCCTCGCGGACGCGACCTAGATCCAGCGACGGATCTAGCGCATGCAGGCGCGCTTGGTTGAGGCGCCACGCCGCACGGAGGAAGTCGACGTCGGGCGCGAACAACACCACCCCGACGTTGAGGAACTCCTCGCGGTCCACTCGTGGTACGCACCGCAGGACGACGTACTGGAAGGCGATCTGGTCAGCGGTGGAGGCACTGGTCGTCGCACCGTCGGAGGCACTCATGGCTGCGGCCATGCGGGTAGCCACGGCCGAGTCCCGCTCAGTCGCGCTTGGAGGAAGTCGACGTAGCGCCCACGGACCGCTTCGGCGTCTTCGGCACCGGGCACCGGTTCGAGCCAGTCGGTGGGGACCTCGGCCACGACCTGGGACAACACCTCGGCGGTGAGGATCTGGACAAACTCGCCATCTAGGGAGCGGGCCCGGTCCGCGTGGGCGCGGAAGATGTGTTCGGTGACGTCGAAGGGCTGGCTGGCGAACCGGGTGGGGTCGGGGCTGCTACCAGACCTGGCGCCGGGCCAGGAGTGGTGGAAGTAGAGGGCCGCGCCGTGATCGATGACGTAGAGCGCGTCGCGCCACATCAGCATGTTGGGGTTGCGCCAACTGCGGTCGACGTTGGCTGTGAAGGCATCCATCCACAAGATCCGGGCGGCAAGGTCGGGATCGGTGCGGTGGGTGGAGTCGAACCCGAACGCGCCGGGGAGGAAGTCGACCCCGAGATTGGTCCCGGCACTTGCGTTGAGCAGGTCCTGGACCTCCTCGTCGGCCTCGAACCTGGCGATGGCGGGATCGACGTCGAGCACCACCTGATCGGGGGTCGGTATGCCGAGTCTGCGGGCGATCCCGGCGACGATGACCTCGGCGACCAGCACCCGCAGGCCCTGACCGGCACCTCGGAACTTGCAGACATAGGTCCCCAGATCCTCGCCCTCCACGACGCCCGGCAGGCTTCCGCCCTCCCGCAAGGGAGTTGCGTAGCGAGTCACCCGGACCACCGCAAGGGTCACGAGACCGTGTCCGCTTCGAGTCGAGCCTTCTCCACCTCGAGGTCGAAGTCCGGCGGCGGCCACCCCAAGCCCATCGCCTCCAGTGCTTCCTTGAGCAAGTGGGCCAGCGCCAGGTTGCGATACCACTTCTGGTCGGCCGGCAGCACGTGCCACGGGGCGTGGTCGGTGTTGCACCGTTCGAGCGCGATCTCGTAGGCGCGCTGGTAGTCGTCCCACAGCTGTCGTTCGTCGACGTCACCGGGATTGAACTTCCAATACTTGGTGGGATCCTCCAGCCGCTCCCGAAGTCGCCGCTTCTGCTGCTCGGGGCTGATGTGAAGCATCACCTTCAGGATTTGCGTGCCGTTGTCGACCAGACGCTCCTCGAAATCGTTGATGGCACCATAGCGACGCTCGATCTCATCGCTCGGGGCCAGCGATCGAACCCGCTGGATCAGGACGTCCTCATAGTGCGAACGGTCGAAGACCCCGAGGAACCCGTGCTCAGGCACAGCCTTCTCGATGCGCCACAAGAAGTCGTGCGAGCGTTCCTCCTCGGTCGGCGCCTTGAACGACTGGACCCGCAGGCCAACCGGATCCATCAGCCCGATGGTCTTCTTCTGCGCACCGCCCTTACCTGCGGCGTCCACGCCTTGGAGCACCAGCAGCAGACTGCGGGGGCGCTTACTGGAACGGCTGGCCAACAACTGAGTCTGGAGTCGGAGAAGCTCGGACTCCATCTGGTCGAGGTCGCTCTTCCCCTCGTCCTGCGCGAGCTCGACCCCCGGTGTCGAACTCGGGTCGACACCGCTGAGGTCGACCGGGCCGGAGCCTACCCTGAGACGGTCAGTGAATGCGCCCACGGTCAGCCCGCGGTGTTGTGCCGGTTGACCAGAGGCGGTTCGCTGGACCACGGGAAGTCAATCCAGGCGTCGGTGCGCCGCCACACGTAGTCGGGCTTCACCACGCTCCAGGGCTTCTCGTAGAGAACCACACTTCGCGCCTGATCGACGTGGCCGTCGCAGAACTGTTGAACAACTTGAAGGGTCTTTCCGGAGTCGGCGACGTCGTCGACGATGAGCACCGCCATGCCGGAAAGGTCGACTGCGGCGGGGGTTGGGGGCAGCATGATCGGCAGGTCAAGGGTCTCGGCGATCCCGGTGTAGAACTCGACGTTGATGGCCGAGGTGTTCTTCACGTCGAGGGCGTATCCCAACGCCATGCCGAGCCCGAGGCCGCCCCGGGCAATGGACAACACGATGTCCGGCTCAAAGCCGGAGTCGACCACCAGGTGGGCCAGTTCACGCACTGCGGTGCCGAAGAGTTCGTAGCTGAGGATCTCGCGTTCCGGAGGTTGGGTCACGACTCGGATTCTGGCATGGACGACCCCAGCTCGTCGCGAACTATCCCCCACGCCACGCCAGCACTGAACCCTCTGCGACCCAGCATCGCGACGAGCCGACGCGCCTTGGTCGCAGCGTCGAGGCGCCCCATCGACCGCAACTTGCGCTGCACCAGCCTGCGGGCGTTGTCGGCCTCCTGGTCTGGGTCGATCTCGTCCAGCACCTGACAGGCCACCTCGTCGTCGATGCCTTTGTGCCGCAACTCCATCGCCAACGCTCGGCGTGCCAACCCACGGCTGGCTGCGCGAGCCTCGACCCAACTCCGGGCGAAGGCTGCGTCGTCGATCAATCCGACATCGGCGAAACGGTCCAGCAACGGTTCAGCGACGTCGTCGGGCACCTTGCGTGTGCGCAGCTTGTCGGCGAGCTCGGACCGGCTTCGGGCACGCCCGGCGAGCTGATCGAGCACGATGGTGCGGGCCACCGACTCCTGGTCGAGCTTCGGATCGCCGAGAATCGCTACCTCGGGGGAGCCGTCGTCCTCGGCCGGGGTGGCGGCCAACCAAGCCTCCACCCCGAGCGAGGCGTCGCCGCGCCAAACGGCCACGGGATCAGAAGTCCTCGACGCCGGCTGGCTCCTCCGCCGGGCTGTCCACGGTGGCACCGATTCCCAGCTTCTCCAGGATCTTCTTCTCAAGTTCGTTGGCGAGATCCGGATTGTCGGTCAGGAAACTGCGCGCGTTCTCCTTGCCTTGCCCCAGCTGATCGCCCTCGTAGGTGTACCAGGCGCCGGCCTTGCGAACCAGGCCCGCCTCGACACCGACGTCGATCAGGCCGCCCTCCCGAGAGATCCCCTTGCCGTACATGATGTCGAACTCGGCCTGCTTGAACGGCGGGGCCACCTTGTTCTTGACGACTTTGACCCGGGTCCGGTTGCCGACCATGTCGGTGCCGTCCTTGAGCGTCTCGATGCGACGCACGTCGAGGCGCACCGAGGAGTAGAACTTCAGTGCACGCCCACCGGTGGTGGTCTCCGGGGAACCGAACATCACACCGATCTTTTCGCGCAACTGGTTGATGAAGATCGCCGTGGTGCCGGCGTTGTTGAGCGCACCGGTCATCTTGCGCAGCGCCTGGCTCATCAGACGGGCCTGCAGACCAACGTGACTGTCGCCCATCTCACCCTCGATCTCGGCCCGTGGCACCAACGCCGCGACCGAGTCGATCACGATCAGGTCGAGCGCGCCGGAGCGAACCAGCATGTCCGCGATCTCTAGTGCCTGCTCACCGCTGTCTGGTTGGCTGACCAGCAGCGCATCGGTGTCGACGCCGAGCGCCTGGGCATAGTCGGGGTCCAGGGCGTGCTCCGCGTCGATGAAGGCGACCACGCCGCCGGCACGCTGGGCGCTGGCGACGGCGTGCAGGGCCACCGTCGTCTTCCCCGATGACTCCGGGCCGTAGATCTCGACCACCCGGCCGCGTGGGAGCCCGCCGATGCCGAGCGCCACGTCCAGGGCGATCGCTCCGGTGGGGATGACTTCCAGCGGAGCTCGGGTCTCGTCGCCCAGGCGCATCACCGAGCCCTTGCCGAACGCCTTCTCGATGTTGGCGAGTGCTGCATCCAGTGCCTTGTCGCGGTCCATGGTGTTTCCTCTCGTCTCGGGCCGGAGCCCTGTCAGGTGTCCTCGTCGTCAGATCTGGACGCTAGACGCCACCCCCGACACTTGTGCTGGTGATGGCTCCGGGGCCCGTCATGAAAGATCAACGACACGAGACTAACCCGAACACCTGTTCGATTCAGGTAGTCGGGGCGCGTCGGCGTGTCAGAACCGGAACTTTGTTCAGCGCTCGCTCGGCGGCAACTCCAGAACCGCCCAGACCGCACGCCAGACCTGCTTGGGTTGCTCCCCCGAATCCAAGGCTTGGGTCACCGTGCGCCCGCCGAGGTCGGAGATGACGAACAGGTCGGCCCATACGTGACAGTAGGCCGGCCCCAGGGCCGCCTCCATGCGCGACCAGAACTCGGTGACACGCATCAGACAATCACTCCATCGGGGTCAGGTGCGCAGCAGCGCGTCGAGTCGGCGACGGCACAGCATCAGCCCGAGCGCCACCATGGCTCCAAGATAGGCCACCGAATACAACGACTGCTCAGTGACCAGCCCGGTAGTCAGTTCGCGACACAACAGCACACCCCGGTAGAGCGGGGTCCACTCCACCACCCGCTCGACACCGTCGGGAAACGCGGTGATCGGAAAGAACGTCGCCGAGAACAAGAAGAACGGCACCACAGCGAGAGTGATGAACTCGAAGTCCTGCCAGGACCTCATCCAGGTGGTCAGCGCCATGAAGCACGCGGCGAATCCAGCGGCGACCAACAGCGACGCAGGCACCACCAACAGCCCCCACCAGGACTGGACGTAACCCAGCAGGCACATCAGCACCAGGAAGGCGGTGGAGTAGACCCCGCCGCGCAACAACGACCAGGCCAACTCGCCTCGGGCCACGTCCATCGTGGTCAGCGGGGTGGCCAACTGCTGGTCGAACAGTTTGTCGAACTTCAACTTGAAGAAGAAGTTGAACGTGGAGTCGAGCATGGCGCCGTTCATCGCAGCTGCGGCCAACATTCCGGAGGCGACGAACTCGGCGTAACCGATCGGGTGGCCGTTGAAGGTGAAGCCCTCCACCAACCCGCCCACCCCGATTCCGATCGAGAACAGGTAGAAGACCGATTCCAGGAAGCCGGTGACCACCAGGTGCCACACCTTCCGGTAGGCCACGTAGCTGCGATAGACAAGTACGCCGGTCGCCTCGACCGGCCCCAGCGGCTGGTGGTGCATCGCGCTCACTGCTCGAGCCGGTGGCCGAGTCGACGTACCGCCCACAGGTAGCCCACCACCACCATCGCAGTCAGGTAGCCCAGATGGACCGCCGCCATCGGCAGGTCCACCTCGCCGACCGTGAGCATTCGGGTCAGGTCGACGCCCTGCCACAGTGGGGTGATCCGAGCCAGCCACTCGATGCCGTCGGGAAGGTTGGCGATCGGAAAGAACGCGCCACTGAACAGGAACAGCGGGGTCACCCCGAGCCGGAACAACACCGAGAAGCTGACCGGGTCGTCGATGCCGGCGGAGTAGGCGAACAGTGGAGTCGCGAAGGCCATCCCGATCAACGGCTGCAGCGCGATCGCAAGCACGGTCCCGGGGATCGAGTCGAACACGCCGAAGCAGGCCAGGATGCCCCCGAAGACGACCGCCACGAAGGTCAGCCGAATCGCGATCACGCAGAGATGAGCCGCAATCAGATCCGTGACCCTCAGCGAGGTTGCGGACTGGGCGTAGTAGACCTTGTCCCACTTCAGCATCCCGAGGACCGGATAGGTCGCGTCACCGAAGGCGACCTGCATGACCTGACCGGCCAGCAGACCCGGTGCCACAAACGCGAGGTAACTGGTGGCGCCTTCCAAGGTGGTCGGATCGCCTGGGATGAACCCGCCTAGCAGGACACCCATCGAGAGCACATAGAGAAACGGTGTGAACAGTGCCGAGACCACACTCCCGCGCCACGTGCGGCGCAGGTTGATCAGCCAGTAGTCGGTCAGGTTCAGTGCCTGTGAAGCCATCGCAGGTGCCTCTCAGTCGACCAGGGTCCGGCCGGTCAGTCGCAAGAAGACATCCTCCAGCGTGGACCGGCGTACCAAGGTGGCCATCGGAGCCAGGCCGCGCTCGTGAACCGCCGCGACTGCCCTGTCGCCGTCGTCGGTGTAGAGCAGGAGTCGGTCGGGAAGAACCTCGACCCGAGCAGCCAGATCGGACACCCGGTCCACCAGCGCGTCGTGCTCTCCGACACCGAACCTCAGCTCTGCCACCTCCTTGGTGGAATGCTGCGCGATGAGGTCCAGGGGGCGTCCCTCGGCGGCGATGACACCATGGTCCATCACCACCAGCCGGTCACACAGTTGCTCGGCCTCATCCATGTAGTGAGTGGTGAGGATCAGGGTCACCCCCTGCTGCTTGAGTCGGAACAGCCGATCCCAGATCACATGGCGTGCCTGAGGGTCCAACCCTGTGGTGGGCTCGTCGAGAATGAGGATGTCGGGCCGGTTGATGAGGCTTCGAGCGATCGTGAGCCTGCGTCGCATGCCGCCGGACAACTCCGGCACTTTGGACTTCGCCTTGTCGGTCAACTGCACGAAGTCCAGCAGTTCGTCGGCGCGGGCCCTGACCTCGGCCCGGGGTATCCCGAAGTAGCGGCCGTAGACGAACAGGTTCTCCCAGACATTGATCTCGGTGTCGAGCGTGTCGTCCTGCGGGCACACACCTATCCGGGCCCTGATCTGCGGCCCATGGGTGGCCGGATCCATCCCGAGGATGCGCAACGTGCCGCCGCTGACCGGACTCACCGCGGCGATCATCCGCATCGTGGAGGACTTGCCGGCACCGTTCGGGCCCAGGAAACCGAAGGCCTCCCCAGATCGGACGTCGAGATCGATGCCGCGGACCGCCTCGAAGTCGCCGAACGACTTGCGCAGTCCGGTCGCGGTGATCATGGATTCCGACACGGGTGCCACCCTAGGGCCGGATGCCGACACACGGAATCGGATTAGGGTTGACGCCGTGCGCCCGTCAGATCCGTTGTCCCCCGAGGAGACCCTCGACCACGCCCGCGCAGCCAAGGGTTTCATGCCCGAGGACGAAGGTGAGTTGTTGTTCCACCTCGCATGTGCGCAACTTCCCCTCGGTCCGGCACTCGAAGTGGGGTCCTACTGCGGCAAGTCGGCCCTCTATCTCGGCGCCGCGGCCCGGCAGGTCGGCGGCGTCGTCTTCTCGGTGGATCATCATCGTGGCTCGGAGGAGAACCAGGCCGGCTGGGAGCACCACGATCCCACCCTGGTGGATCCACACTCCGGCAGGATGGACACCCTGCCCATCTTCCGACGCACGATCGAGTCGGCCGGCCTCGAAGACACCGTGGTCGCCGTCGTCGGACCGTCTCGCACCGTGGCACGGTGGTGGGCCTCGCCGTTGAGCCTGCTGTTCATCGACGGCGGGCACGGCGAGCAGCCCGCCGTCGACGACTACCGGGGATGGACCCCGCACCTGACGACCGGCGGATTGCTGGTCATCCACGACGTGTTCGAGGATCCGGCGGACGGCGGACGTCCCCCCTACGAGCAGATCTACCGTCCCGCGCTCGACAGTGGTCTCTTCCGAGAGGTCGAAGCCCGTGGATCCATGCGGGCGCTGCGACGCCTCTGAGCCCACTGTCGAGGGCAGACTCGACGCGGATGGATCAAGCAAATGTCGGTGGCTGCCCGAGCACGGGCCGCCCCACCGGCACCGATGCGGGCCGAGCCAGCGCAGACCACTTTCAACCGCACCGGGCGCAGGCGGGCATCACGTCGGCGACCCCAGCACCCAGACCCGCTCCTCGCATGATCCCCGATCCCGGCGACCCTGCCCCGAATCGGGCCCCCAGAGCGTCGGTGGCCAGAATCACCGCCGCCGCGGTGTAGGTGGTGTGTTCCACCGGCCAGAAAACCTGACCGGGGCGCGGACCGGACTTCTCCGGGTCCAACACCAGTCCAGTCCAGTAGCCCCCCGACTCGTGCCGCAGGACCTGCATGTCGGCCAACAGGGTGCGCGCAAGATCCGGCTGCGCAAGCGCATCCAACGCCATCACCAGTTCGCAGGTCTCCGCGCCGGTCATCCAGGGGTTGGTGTCCACGCACCTGACACCCAGGCCGGGCATCACGAAGTCGTCCCACCGGGTCTGCAGGCCCGCCCAGGCGCCGTGATCGCGAACAGCACCACCCAACACCGGGTAGTACCAGTCCATGGCGAAGGTCGACTTGTTCGCGAAGTCGTCACGGTGTCGGCAGATCCCGTGCTGCACGAGGGCAGCCGCATCGGCCCAGCGCGGGACGGATTCCCCGACCACGCCGGCCAGCGCGACCCCGGCCAGCAACGACTGATAGATCGACGAGTTGCCGGTCAGCAGGAACTCCTCGTCGACCGGCGTCCAGGCGATCGCGCCCCACTCGGCCTGGAGCGTGATGACCCAGTCGAGGCCGGCCTTGACCACCGGCCACAAGGTGTCCACCAAGCCGCGGTCACCGGTGACGAGCCAGTGGTGCCACACACCGACCGCGAGATAAGCCGACATGTTGGTCTCGCCGCGGTCGTCCTCCACCTCGGGGCCCTGCGGCCCGTGCACGATCTTCATCGGCCAAGAGCCGTCCGGGCGTTGCATGGTCGGCACCCACATCAAGGCCCGCTCGGCCGCGTCGCGCTCCCCCGCGACCAGCAGAGCCATCGCCGCTTCGACGTGGTTCCAGATGTCGGTGTGTTCGCCGATCGTCCACGGGATCGCCCCTGATGGCTGCTGCATCGAGGCGATCGAGGCACCGGTGGCGCGCACCTGCGCAGCGCTCAGCACCCCGTCGACATACGGAATCGGCATCGCTGACTCAGCGATGGAGATCAGCAGCGTCGGGCTTGGTGAAGTAGAGCACCATCGACTTGCCGATGAGCGGGTCGAGCACCTTGCCGGCCAACTGCAACACTGTCGGCTGTTTGACGATCTCCCACACCAACACCTGATGGTAGGCCTTGACCAGCCAGTGGCCGTCTCTGTTCACACCGACGGCGCACTTGAGCCACCAGTAGGGCGAATGCAGTCCGTGGGCGTAGTCCCTGCCACTGAACTCCATCCCGGCCTTGGTGACCTTGTCGATCAGTTCGGCGTCGGTGTAGATACGAATATGACCGCCGGGGGCGTTGTGATAGTCCGCGGAGAGTTTCCAGTTGACGATCTCGGGAAACCAGCGCGGGACCGAAACGGCCAGCGTGCCGCCCGGGCGAAGCACTCGGACCAACTCCTGGACCGCCGCGATATCGGCAGGAATGTGTTCGAGCACCTCAGCGGCCACGATCCGGTCGAACTCGCCGTCGGCGAACGGCAGATCCAAGGCGTCGCCTTCCTTGATCTCCGCCGACGCGCCAGCGGGGATGTCACCGGCCGCCTTCATCGCCCAGAAGCGCTCGTTGACCTGTGCGAGTTCGTCGGCGTCCTGGTCGAAGGCGACCACGTCCGCGCCGCGACGATACATCTCGAAGGCGTGACGCCCGGCGCCGCAGCCCATGTCGAGAACATGGTCGCCCGGCACCAATCCGAGGCGGTCGAAGTCAACGGTCAACACAGGTCAGTTCTCCTTCGGGGTCAACTGCGAAACGGGTCGACGGGCATGGAAGTCATCGATGGCGTCGGCGTAGGCCTCGACGACCTGCTCGGCCACCGCCGGCCACGAGAAGTGCTCCTCGACCCGGGCACGGCCGGCCGCCCCCATCCGGGAGCGGCGCTCAGGGTCGTCCAACAAGGCGGCCAGCGCCTGCGTCAACGCAGACACGTCCCCGGGGTCGAAGAGGTCCGCAGCCACGCCCTCGGGCCCGACCACCTCGGGGATCGCACCCGCGCGGGAAACCACCAACGGGGTCGCGCACGCCATCAGTTCGGCTGTGGGCAGGCTGAACCCCTCATACAGAGACGGCACGCAGGCCACTTGGGCCGACCCCATCAGCGCTACCAGCTCGGCGTCGGAGATGCCTGAGACGAAGCGCACGCAGTCACCGATCCCGAGTCGTCCGATCAGTTCCTCGGTCGGGCCTCCGGGCTTGGGACGAGTCACCAGCACCAGTTCGACATCCCGCTCGGTGCGCAGTTTGGCGACAGCCTCCAACAACGTCGAAATGCCCTTGAGGGGCGCGTCGGCACTGGCCATCGCCAGGATTCGACCGGGCACCCGCGGGATCGTGGGCGGGACGAAGATCTCGTCGACTCCCAGCAGGATCACCCGCATTCTGGCCGGGTCGACGCCGAAGTCGACAGCCGCATCACGCCGAGATGCCTGAGACGGGGTCAGGATCAGCCGCATCTGCCGAGCCACTTTGGCTTGCATCCGCACGAAGGAGTACCAGCGCAGCATGCCGAACTTCTTCCTGAGGTTCTTGGTGGAGGCTAGGTCGATGCGCCGGTCGAAGGAGATCGGATGATGGATGGTGCCCACCAGCGGCAGTCCCATCCGTTCGATCTCGAGCAGCGCCGAACCGAGGGTTTGGTTATCGTGAACGATGTCGAAGTCGTCGACCCGGTCGCGGAGCACTCGCACCACCCGCTTGGAGAAGGTCAGCGGTTCAGGGAACGACCCGGTGCGCATTCGCATCCACTCCTCGACGTCCACGCGGTCCCGGAACTCCGACGGCTTCGGATTGCGGAACGGCTTAGGCTCCGCATACAGGTCCAGGCTGGGCACCTTGGTCAGCAGCACCCCGTCGTCGAGCTCGGGATAAGGCTGACCCGAGAACACCTCGACCTGATGGCCCAGACGCGCCAACTCCCGCGTCAGGTGGCGCAGATAGACGCCCTGGCCGCCCACGTGGGGCTTGCTGCGATAACTCAACAGCGCGATCCGCATGGGTGCCTCTCCGTCATGGGGTGAGCGGCACCGACCGGCGCCTCGACTAGGCAAGTCTAAGGGCCGGTGATTGTGGCGACTTCGCCCAGGTTGCAACCCGCCCTGGGCCAACCGATGTCGGCCGGACGGCCTAGTGTTGCCCCGTGTCCAGCTTGGTTCCTGATGGTGGCAACACCTTCTGGTCGTCGTTCGCCCACGATCCCCGCGACCCGGCCTTCGCTACGCTGCGGGCCGCTGATGGCGACCGGAGCCTGGTCTGCGACCTACTGGCGCAGGCCTACGCCGACGGACGACTGACCCCCACCGAACACGACCAGCGGCAGAGTGCCGCGTTGACGGTGACCAGGTTGGGTGAGATTCCGGCGTTGGTCGACGGACTCGTCGCTGGCCCCAGCGGCACGGCCGTCATCCACGCCAAGGCTGTGCAGATGCATCGAGAGAGCCTCCAGGAAACCCTCGCGGTGCTGGTGGTGCCCTCGACGATCTGCTGGGTCATCTGGCTGATCACCGACCGCGAATGGTTCCCGTGGCCGCTGTGGGTCATGCTCGGGACCTCGCTCCCGTTCCTGCTCACCGTGGTCGGAAGCCGCGGAGCCATCCGCAACAACGAGCGAAAGCTGACCCGCAAGGGCTGGGAGGGCTGAACCATGACATCGTCGACCACCGCTGAGTTCGACCAGGTCACCGTGCCTGCCAAGGCGGTGCCAACCTTGACCGCGATGCAGGCCGACGGCCGATTCTCTCCCGGAGAACTGCGCGGTGCGTGGTTGACGTCAAGTAGCCGCAACCCTGCCCTGGTCGTGCTCACCAGCACCGGGATGCTGGTCAACGCCAAAGCCCAGTTGGGCAGTTGGGGGTGGCACGAGGTTGGTCCGCTGACCTTGGTCGACGGTCGTCACCCGCAGATCCGCCCGGCCGGAGCGAAGCCGATCACCCTCGTCTGGAACGAGGACCCGACTGACTTCGCGGCGACCTACCGTGCGGTTCGCGCTGAGGCTCTGGGCCACGACGATTGGACCGGACACGTCCCGGTGTCGCGTCTGGTGACCACCGGGACCTATCCGGGCCACACGATCACCGAAGTGCACGGAATCGTCAGCGATGTCGTCTCCTCGGTCTCCTGGGGCACCGCTGACACCGACCCCGCCGCGAGTTTCGCGAGCGCCACCGAAGGGATCCGCGCCCAGACCGAACGGCTGGGCGCCAATGCAGTCATCGGCCTGACGGCAGTCGCATTGACCCCCAAGACCGGGCTGGCTGCGTTGGCCGGAGAGGCACCCGGTGTGCTGCTGATGGGCACCGCGGTCAGGATCACCCCGACCTGACGGCTCGCCCCGGATCTCCACCGCCTCCGGCGTACGCCGCCCGGGCGACCATCCGGATCAGCGAGTCAGCAGCGGGTCCAACGCCACACCGACGAACAGCAACGTGGTGTAGAGATTGGAGAAGTGGAACAACCGCATCGGGCGGAGCACCGAGAGGTCGTCGCTGGTCCGGGTGCGGCGCATCAGGCCGAACGCCTCGACCAGGAACACGGCCCCGACCGTCACAGCGACAGTCGGGTAGACCCATCCGGTGTCGGCGACCGGCACCAGCAGTAGGGAACAGGCAACGGTCAACACCGTGTAGACCATGATCTGGTTCCCGACCGTGCGAGCCGGCGCAACGGCGGGCAGCATCGGTACGTCGACCGAGGCGTAGTCCTCGCGGTAACGCAGCGCCAGCGCCCAGGTGTGTGGCGGCGTCCAGAAGAAGATGACGCCGAACAGCACGACCGGTGCCCAGGCGAGCTCGCCGGTGACAGCCGTCCACCCGATCAGAGCCGGGAAGCAACCAGCCAAACCACCCCACACGATGTTCTGGGTGGTGCGGCGCTTGAGCAGCATCGTGTAGCCGAACACATAGAACAACTCCGCGACCAGCGCTAGAGCGGCCGACAGCGGATTCACGAAGAAGAACAGCACCAGTTCGGCCACCAGACCAAGCACCAGCCCGAAGGTGATCGCGGAGGCCGGAGTGACGATGTGGCGCGGCAAGGGGCGACGGCGCGTGCGACGCATTTGTTCGTCGATGTCGCGATCGTAGACACAGTTGAACACCGAGGCGCTGCCCGCCGACAGCGTTCCACCGATCACGGTGGCCACCACCAGCCCGAGGTCGGGCACCCCGGCGGCCGCGAAGAACATCACGGGTACGGTTGTCAGTAGCAGCAACTCGATGACTCGAGGCTTGGTCAGACCTACATAGGCGGCAATGACGTCGCGCAGGCCGGACCCACCGACGGGGGTGGGCCCATCCACCTGCTGGGCAGAATGCGCAGACTGGTCGAGAGAAGCCACGCCTGGGAGTCTAGCGTTGAGCTTGAGCAAGCCGTGAGTCGCACCCGCACAGAAGAGGATCACCCGTGTCCCTGCCCACAAAACTCGACTGGACCGAGCTGGACGACAAGGCGGTAGACACCGCCCGTGTGCTCGCCATGGATGCCGTGCAGAAAGTCGGAAACGGCCACCCAGGAACCGCGATGAGTCTGGCCCCGGTCGCCTACCTGCTGTTCCAGAAGGTGATGAAGCACGACCCGGCCGACACCAGTTGGATCGCTCGCGACCGTTTCGTGCTCAGCTGCGGCCACTCCTCGATCACTCTCTACACCCAGCTCTACCTCGGCGGTTTCGGGCTGCAACTCGACGACCTCAAGGCGCTGCGCACCTGGGGCAGCCTGACCCCGGGTCACCCGGAGTACGGCCACACCCGCGGGGTCGAGGTGACCACCGGCCCGCTCGGCCAGGGTGTCGCCAACGCGGTCGGCATGGCGATGGCCCAACGTCGACTCAAAGGAATGCTCGACCCGAACGCCGGCGACGGTGTGAGCCCCTTCGACCACCACGTCTACGCAGTGTGCTCGGACGGCGACCTGCAGGAAGGCGTCAGCGGCGAGGCCAGTTCGATCGCGGGAACCCAGAAGCTCGGCAACCTCACCATGATCTACGACGCGAACCGCATCTCGATCGAGGGTGACACCACCATCGCCTTCACCGAGGACGTCGGCAAGCGATACGAGGCCTACGGGTGGCACGTGCAGACGATCGACTGGACCCATGACGGCACCGACTACGTCGAGGACGTCCCCGGCCTGTACGACGCGATCCGAGCTGCTGAGAAGGTCACCGACCAGCCCAGCCTGATTGTGCTGCGCACCTTGATCGCCTGGCCGGCACCGAACGCTCAGGGCACCGAATCGGCTCACGGCTCCGCCCTCGGAGCCGAGGAGGTCGCCGCCACCAAGAAGGTGCTCGGTTTCGACCCTGACCAGACGTTCGAGATCGACCCCGTGGTGCTGGAACACACCCGCAAACTCGGCGAGCGCGGCATCGCGGCGGGCGCTGCCTGGAACGAACTGTTCGAAGCCTGGCTGCCGGCCAATCGCGACAAGTTCGATCTGCTCATCCGGCTTAAGGCCGGTGAACTGCCCGACGGGCTCGCCGAGGCGCTGCCGACCTTCGACGCCGACCCCAAGGGCATCGCGACCCGGGTCGCTTCCGGCAAGGCGATCAACGCCATCGCCTCGGTGATGCCCGAACTGTGGGGCGGCTCGGCCGACTTGGCCGGCTCCAACAACACCACCATCGCCGGCGTACCGTCCGCGATCCCCGAGGAGTGGTCGACCAACGACTGGAAGGGTGACCCCTACCAAGGCCGGGTGCTCCACTTCGGCATCCGTGAACACGCGATGGGTGCGATCATGAACGGCATCGCCGCCCACTCCCCGACCCGGGTTTTCGGTGGCACCTTCCTGACCTTCTCCGACTACATGCGTGGCGCGGTCCGCGTGGCGGCATTGAGCAAGCTGCCGGTGACCTACGTCTGGACCCACGACTCCATCGGGCTGGGCGAGGACGGGCCCACCCACCAGCCGATCGAACACATTGCTTCCCTGCGACTCATCCCCGGTCTTGACGTGGTCCGCCCGGCCGACGCCAACGAGACCGCGGCCGCATGGGCCACCATTCTGTCTCACCACGACCGACCTGCGGCCCTGGCGCTCAGCCGCCAGAACCTTCCGATCGTGCCCCGCGGCGTCGACGGTTTCGCCGACACCTCAGGTGTCGCCAAGGGTGGTTACGTGCTGATCGACTCCCCCACCGCGTCGGTCGACGTGGTGCTCATCGGCACCGGGTCCGAGGTCCAACTCGCCGTCGCCGCCCGCGAACAACTCGCCACGCAGGGCATCGGCGCCCGGGTGGTGTCGCTGCCGTGCCTGGAGTGGTTCAACGAGCAGACCCAGGCCTACCGCGACGAGGTCATCCCACCTGCGGTCAGGGCCCGGGTCAGCGTCGAGGCCGGCGTACGCACCGGTTGGCGCGACCTGGTTGGCGACGCTGGCAGGATGGTTGGTATCGACCACTACGGCGCCTCCGCCGATGCGGCCACGCTGTTCCACGAGTTCGGTTTCACCGCCGATGCTGTCGCCGCAGCAGCGCTGGAGTCCATCGCGGTCGCCTGAAGCCGCAATCCCTGATCGACCCGAAGCCTAGGAGTTCTGAGATGAACGACCGCATGACCGCCCTCGCCGACGCAGGCGTATCCATCTGGCTCGACGACCTGTCCCGTGAACGCATCGAGACTGGCAACCTGGAGACGATGATCTCCGAGTACGCCGTGGTCGGGGTGACCACCAATCCGACGATCTTCCAAAGTGCCATCTCCAACGGTGAGCGGTACGACGCCCAGGTGCGTGACCTGGTGGCCGCCGGCAAGAACGTCGACGAGGTCATTTTCGCCCTGACGACCACCGATGTCCGCGACGCGTGCGACATCTTCGCGCCGGTGGCCGAATCCACCGCCGACGACGGCCGGGTCTCCATCGAGGTGGAGCCGACCCTGGCCAACGACACCGACGCCACCATCTCCTCGGCCAAGGCGCTGTGGGCCGAGGTCGACCGTGCCAACGTGCTGATCAAGATCCCGGCGAGCGTGGAGGGCCTGCCCGCCATCACCGAGGTCACCGCCGCCGGCATCTCGGTGAACGTGACGCTGATCTTCTCCGCCGAGCGCTACCGCCTGGTGATGGAGGCCTATCTCGCCGGGCTCGAGCGGGCCAAGGAGGCCGGCATCGACCTGTCCACCATCCGCTCGGTTGCTTCGTTCTTCGTCTCGCGGGTGGACTCCGAGATCGACAACCGACTGGAGAAGATCGGCTCCCCGCAGGCTCTGGCGCTGCAAGGTAAGGCCGCTGTGGCCAACGCCCGGATCGCCTACGCAGCCTTCGCCGAGGTGTTCTCCGGCGAGCGTTGGGAGGCACTGGCTGCGGCCGGCGCCAACGTGCAGCGGCCACTGTGGGCCTCCACCGGCGTCAAGAACCCGGCCTACTCCGACACCATGTATGTCACCGACCTGGTGGTGCCGGGTTCGGTCAACACCATGCCTGAGAAGACGATGATGGCCTTTGCCGACCACGGCGAGGTCACCGGCGACATGGTCTCCGAGTACGCAGCCGACGCCGAGGCCGTCTTCGCAGAACTCGCCGCGATCGGTGTCGACCTGACCGACGTATTCGTGGTCCTGGAGACTGAGGGTGTGGACAAGTTCAAGGCGTCCTGGACCGACCTGGTCGCCACCGTCCAGGCCCAGATGGGCTCCTGAGAATCCCGAGCACGCTAGGAGAGAAGACGACGTGACCGACGCGCCGATCGACCCCACTTCGACGGCCGCGTGGAGCCGTCTGACCGACCTCGCCGACGGATTCGCTCCGGATTTGCGGACGTGGTTCGCCCGCGACCCGGGGCGCGCCTCGCGGTTGTCGTTCACCGCCGGTGAGTTGTATGTCGATTTGTCCAAGGGCCTCCTCGACGATCAGGTGCTCGCGGCCCTGCTGGCCCTGGGCGCAGAGGTCGGTCTGGAGGGCCGTCGCGACGCGATGTTCAGCGGCGAGCGGATCAACGTCACCGAGAACCGAGCGGTGTTGCACACCGCGCTGCGGTTGCCGGCACAGGCGTCGCTGGTGCTTGAGGGCGAGGACGTCGTACCCGCAGTGCACCAGACCCTGGACCGCATCTATGCCTTCGCCGAGCAGGTCCGCAGCGGTGACTGGACCGGAGTGACGGGCCGTCAGATCGAGACGGTGGTCAACATCGGCATCGGCGGCTCCGACTTGGGGCCGGTGATGGCCTACGAGGCACTGGCGCCGTTCCACCACGAGCGGTTGTCGTGCCGGTTCATCTCCAACATCGACCCGACCGATGCAGCCCTGACGCTGGCGGACCTGGACCCCGCGACCACACTGTTCGTGGTCTCGTCCAAGACCTTCGGCACGCTGGAGACCCTGACCAACGCCCGGTTGTGCAAGGCCTGGCTGCTCGCCGGCCTCGGCGAGGCCGACGCCGCCGAAGCGGTGCGCAGGCATTTCGTGGCAGTCTCGACCGCGTTGGACAAGGTCGCCGACTTCGGCATCGATCCAGACAACGCCTTCGGCTTCTGGGACTGGGTGGGCGGCCGCTACTCGGTCGACTCCGCCATCGGCACCTCCCTGGTGCTGGCCATCGGACCGGACCGGTTCGCGGAGTTCCTCGACGGTTTCCACACCATGGACTCCCACTTCCGGACCGCCCCGTTGGAGTCCAATGTGCCGGCGCTGATGGGCCTGCTCAATGTCTGGTATGTGAACTTCCTCGGTGCCGCCACCCACGCGGTGCTCCCCTACGCCCAACTGCTGCACCGGTTCCCGGCCTACCTCCAGCAACTCACGATGGAGTCCAACGGCAAGGGCGTGCGCTGGGACGGCAGTCCGGTCAGCACCGCCACCGGCGAGGTGTTCTGGGGCGAGCCAGGCACCAACGGACAGCATGCGTTCTACCAGTTGATCCACCAGGGCACCGAGGTGATCCCGGCGGACTTCATCGCGTTCGCCAACCCCTCCTATCCGCTCAAGGACGGCGAGGTCGACGTACACGAGTTGTTCCTGGCCAACTTCTTCGCCCAGACGCGCGCGCTGGCGTTCGGCAAGACAGCCGAGGAGGTGCGGGCCGAAGGAACTGCCGAGGCGATCGTGCCGGCGCGGGTGTTCACCGGCAACCGGCCGACCACCTCGATCATGGCGCCGTCGCTGACCCCGTCGGTGCTCGGGCAGTTGATCGCACTCTATGAGCACATCACCTTCACCCAGGGCGTGGTGTGGGGCATCGACTCCTTCGACCAGTGGGGGGTCGAACTGGGCAAGCAGTTGGCACTCCAGTTGGCGCCGGCGGTGTCCGGCGACGACTCTGTTCCTTCAGACGCCTCCACCTCGGCGCTGATCGGCTACTACCGGGAGCACCGTTCATGACCACCGCGACGTTCGAGACCTCCGAGGAGTTGGCCACCGCGGTGGCCAGCGCCCTGCTCGACGTCATCGCCGACAGGCAGGCCGCAGGAGAGGTGCCCCGGATCTGCCTGACCGGTGGCACCATCGCCGACCGGATCCACGAGCAGATCGCACGTCTGGCGCCGGCGTCCGGTGTCGACTGGGGTGCGGTGTCGCTGTGGTGGGGCGACGAGCGTTACGTGGCTCCCGACTCCGGTGACCGCAACGCCCTCCAAGCCCGGCGTGCCTTCATCGACCAGGTCGGCGTGCCGGAGCACCGAGTTCACGAAATGGCTTCGACCTCGTCCGCCTGTTCGGTCGACGAGGGCGCCAAGGCCTATGCCGCGACGGTGTCCGCGGGCGGTGGCCCTTTCGACGTGGTCATGCTCGGCGTGGGGCCCGACGGGCACATCGCCTCGCTGTTTCCCGGGTTCGCCCAGCTGGACGTCGAGGACGCGATCGCGGTGCCAGTGACCGGTTCACCCAAACCCCCGCCGGAGCGAATCACGTTGACCTTCCCGGCCCTCAACCGAGCCGAACGGGTGTGGTTTCTGGTCAGTGGCCAAGCGAAGGCCGGCGCGGTGGCGGCAGCACTCGGTGGGGCTGACAAGCATGAGATCCCGGCCGCTGGAATCGCGCCGGTAGCGGCGTCCGGTCGACCCGGCGAGGTCATCTGGTGGCTCGACGGCGAAGCCGCCTCCCAACTTTGACCCGAGTCGGCGTACATGTACGCCGACTCGGCGACTCAGCTCGCCGAGTCGGCGCAAACGAACTGCGCTTTCCACAGGCATCAGACTGAGTCTGGCGGGACCTCCCCTGTTGTTGGCACCGTCAGCCTATGGACCTTGCCACCGTCGCCTTCGCAGATCGAGCATTTGCGCGCTGGCCCGCGCCGCCCGGCGTGCCGTGCGCCTACCCCGACCTGGTCGGGGCAGGCATCAATCGGTCGATGATCAGGGCCCTGCTTCGCGAAGGCCTGGTCCGGCGCCTGCTCAAAGGGGTGTATGTCGACACCCAGACACCCGATTCGGTGAGCCTGCGGGCTGAGGCTCTTCGACTGGTGTGTCCCCCGGATTGTGTCGTCGTAGACCGACATGCGGGCTGGCTCCACGGCGCGCAGATGGCGTTGGCACCCGGCGAGCACATCACCCTGCGCCCCCTGTCGATCTTCCGTCCATCAGGGCACGGGCGGCTGCGGAATCCAGTCAGCAACAGCGGTGAGCGCCACCTCCTGGACGAGGACGTCACCGAGGTCAACGGGGTCGCAGTCACCACCGCAATGCGAACCGCCTGGGACCTTGGCCGCGTCCGCTGGCCAGACGAGGCAATCGCCGGGATGGACTCCGTGGCAGGCCTGGACGCTTTCGACAAGGATGAGTTCGTGGCAGGGATCGAGCGGTTCCGTGGACAACGTTGGGTGCGGACCCTGCGAGCGATCGGGCCGCACGTGGACGGCCGCAGCGAATCACCACCCGAATCGATCCTTCGACTTCGGTGCCATTGGATCGGGCTTCACCTTCAGCCCCAGGTCGAAGTGTGGGAAGACGGCCGCTTCCTGGCTCGCCTCGACCTAGGCGACGACGACCGTCGCTGCGGGGTCGAGTATGACGGAGCCGAATGGCACAGCACTCCCGAGCAGATCCTTCACGACCGGAACCGGCGTCGCGAGGTGGCAGACGCTGGTTGGCTCCTGGAAGTGTTTCGCAAAGAAAACCTGTTCGGTCGCTCCGCCGACGTCGATACCAGGTTGAGGATCTTCAAGCAGCGCGTCGAAAGCGCCGAGTCGGCGTACATTCACGCCGACTCGGCGGATTTCAGAAGATCAGATCGCCCGACTTGCGGCGCGACCGCAGCAGTTGGAGCGCCTCTTCGAGGATCTCGGTCGCCTCAGTCTCACTGCGACGCTCTTTGACATAGGCCAAATGCGTCTTGTAGGGCTCGTTCTTCGGTGCCGGCGGGGTGTTGCCCTCGTCGAGTCCGGCAGGCAGTCCGCACTTGGGGCAGTCCCATGAGGTCGGCGCAGCGGCCTCGACCGCGAAGGTGATGACCGAGCGGTGTTCGTTGGCACAGAAATAGGCGACGACCTTGCGTGGCGCGGTGTCACCACGCTCTGCCTCGCCCATGGGTCCAGCCCCGACGCGACTGCCTCGAATCGCGTTTCCAGCCCCAGCCATTGCTACCTCCGGTGTCGAGCGGCCCTGCGGGCCGAATGTGCCAAACGGTTCAGTAGGCCTTGAGCAGGCCTAAGGCGATCACACTGGCGAACCAAATGACCCCACACCCGACGGTGATGCGGTCAAGGTTCCGCTCAGCGACCGACGAACCCCCCAGAGAGCTGGAAACGCCACCACCGAACATGTCGGACAGCCCGCCTCCCCGGCCTTTGTGCAGCAGCACGAGCAAGATCATCGTCAGGCTGGCGATGATCAGTACGGCGGTGAAGATGAGTTCCACGGGCTGAATCCTACGTCACAGTGTCGCGGTTGTGGGCATCGGTCCAGACCTCGTGCGTGGCATCACAAGACTGGCATGTCGTTGAACCGACAGATGCCACCGAACTCGTCGGCCTGCAGCGATGCGCCGCCCACCAGACAGCCGTCGACGTTCGGCTTGGCCATGATTCCGGCGACGTTGGCGGCCTTCACCGAGCCGCCGTACAAGATGCGTACGCCGGCGCCGGCCTGGTCACCGAACTCTTCGGCGATCCAGCCACGGATCGCGCCACAGACCTCCTCGGCGTCCTGGGGGGTCGCGACCTCACCGGTGCCGATCGCCCAGACCGGTTCGTAGGCGATCACCAGCGAGGCCACTTCGGCGGCGGAGAAGCTCGCCAGCGAGCCGGCGACCTGGGTGATCACGTAGGGAACGTGGACCCGTTCCTGGCGGATCTCCAGGCCTTCGCCGACGCAGACGATCGGCGTCATCGCGGCGTCGACGCAGACGCGCGCCTTAGTGGCCACCACGGCGTCGGTCTCACCATGGTATTCACGCCGCTCGGAGTGCCCGACCAGGACATAGGAACAACCCAGTTTCGACAGCATCGACGCCGCTATCTCACCCGTGTAGGCGCCGGAGGAGTGGATGGAGACGTCTTGGGCGCCGTACTTGATCTGCAAACGGTCTCCGTCGACCACCGTCTGCACCGAACGGATGTCGGTGAAAGGCGGCATCACCACCACTTCAGCGTCGGCGTAGTCGTGACGCTTGTCGGCCAGGCCCCAGGCCAACTTCTGCACCAAGACCACCGCCTCGGCGTGGTTGAGGTTCATTTTCCAGTTCCCCGCCATCAGTGGGGTGCGGGCGCGTTTGGCGGCGGCTGCCATCAGGACTCCAGTATGTCGATGCCGGGGAGGGCCTTGCCCTCCAGGAACTCCAGCGACGCCCCGCCGCCGGTCGAGATGTGCCCGAAGGCATCTTCATCCAGGCCGAGCGCGCGCACGGCTGCTGCGGAGTCGCCGCCTCCGACGACCGAGAGCCCGTCGAGGGTCGTCAGCGCCTCGGCGACCGCGCGGGTGCCGGCGGCGAAGGCCGCGATCTCGAAGACTCCCATCGGACCGTTCCAGAAGACCGTCTTCGCGTCGGCCAGGGC
>JBPPMQ010000064.1:0-2195 GCA_051306135.1 Nocardioides sp.
TGGGTATGCGCTCTGAGCAACCGTCGTTCACTGATGTCGAGTACTCGAACCGGCGGCGAGTCTCGCGCCGTGAAGAGTTCCTACAGATGATGAATCAGACGATCCCGTGGGCGTCGTGGGTGAAGTTGATCGAGCCGCATTACTACGACGGGAAGAAGGGCCGTAAGCCCAAACCGGTCGAGACGATGCTGCGGATGTATCTGCTGCAGGTGTGGTTCTCGCTGTCCGATGAAGGCGTCGAAGACGCCATCTACGACTCGTATGCGATGCGCACATTCATGGGTCTGGACTTCGGAGTCGAGCAGGTTCCCGACGCCACCACGCTGCTGCATTTCCGGCATCTGCTGGAGAAGCACAAGCTGGGCGAGGTGTTGTTCGCGTCGCAGAACCGGATCTTCGACGAGCAGGGCTGGATCATGCGTGGCGGCAGCATTGTGGACGCCACGATCATCGCCGCACCGTCCTCAACGAAGAACGCCACGGGCACCCGCGACCCCGAGATGCGTCAGACGAAGAAGGGCAACCAGTGGTATTTCGGGATGAAGGCCCACATCGGGACCGACGCCGGCACCGGGTATGTCCATACGGTGACCGCGACGGCTGCGAATGTGCACGACCTCGACGAGGCGGCCAAACTGGTTCGCCACGATGACGAGTTCGTGAGCACTGACGCGGGCTATCAGGGTGCTCAGAGGCGACCCGAGATCGCCGGTGACGGGCACCTGTCGAAGGTTCAGTGGCGGATCGCGGCCCGTAAGGGGGTCCTCAAGACGATGACCGACCAGGACCGGGCGATCGAGTCACGCAAGGCCTCGATGCGCGCGAAGGTCGAGCACCCGTTCCTGATCGTCAAACGTGACTTCGGCTTCACCAAAACCCGCTACCGCGGCATAGGCAAGAACCTCAACCACCTGCACATGCTGTTCGCTTCCGCGAACTGGTTGATGCGAGCCCGCGCCGTCGCCCTCACACCGGCGGCGGCATAGCGCCAGCCTGCCCAAAACCAGCCCGATGGCCCCGAAACCGGGACCACAGGCAGGGTGAACGCGCTCCGACGTCCATCGAAGACCACCCAACGCTATGACGGGACACCCGCGCGCCGACTGGCCCGTTGATCAGCGCTTCCCTAGGACCAGGGTCTGACACTCATCCGTAGCACCATCGCGGGGTGTGGACAGCATCGCTGGCACCCGTTAGGTCAGCCTGCTCTTCGTTGAGAACGCCGCGAGAACCGGTCATGGTGGACGCATGACCTCCCTTCACACGCAGATCCCGTCCGACCTGGCCACCACCTCCGAGATCGCCGCCGGCGTGGCGCAGTTCCTCAGCCCCGTCGTGCGCGACCTCGAGGCACTGGTCGTCAACGGAAAGCAGGCTCACTGGCACGTCCGCGGTGGCAGCTTCGTCGGCGTGCACGAGACCCTCGACCAGGTCGTCGACCACGCACAGGACTACGCCGACACCGCGGCCGAGCGCGTCGTGGCCCTCGGCCTTCCCGTCGACGCCCGCCTGCAGACCGTCGCCGCCCAGACGACCCTGCCCGAGCTGGCCGACGGCTTTCAGTCGTGGCAGGACACCGCGGCGGCCGTCGTCCGTCAGATCGACGCGGCGCTGATCACGGTGCGCGCTGCCATCACGGGCCTCGACGACATCGACCTGAGCAGCCAGGACGTCGCGATCGAGATCGAGCGCGGCCTGACCAAGGACCGCTGGTTCCTCCAGGCGCACATCGCGTCCTGACGGCCGCCGGTGGGACGTATCTCACCTCGACTTGAGTGAGGTAAGGCATACCTCTACTCTGAGCGGGTGAGATCACACCGACGCCGCCTGCCGACCGAGCACGTGCTCCTGGCCGGAGACGTCGGCGACCTTCCCGGCATCGTGGCCGCCCTGGCGTGGTTGCCGGCCGATGCCTACGGGCAGGTGCTTGTCGAGGCCGGTGTCGACGACGAGCTGCCGCTGCTCGCCGCGCCGCCGCGTGTCACGGTCCACCGCGTCGGGCGGTCGCCGCAGGGTGATGGCATCGCCGTGGGACGCGCCGTGGCGGCCTGGGTCGAGGAGTGGATCCCCGACGAGATCGACGAACGTCGCTGCGTCAGCGTCTGGGTCGGCGAGCGGGTCGAGGCCAGCTGCCCGCGCATCAGCGCGCTCGTCGACCGCCTCTGATCGACCGCCTCGGAGACCGTCGTCGGCGA
>JBPPMQ010000074.1:0-3187 GCA_051306135.1 Nocardioides sp.
CTCGGGCGACTGCTCGCCCCACTTGGCGTGAAGATCGCGGATGCGGTCGAGTCGGTCGAGACGGTCGGGGAGCGCGTCACGGGCGGCGGCGATGAACTCGACATCGGCGGCATGGCCGGTGGTCTTGAGGCCAAGCCGGTGGTCGTGCCCGGTGTAGTAAGCCACGAGGATGTTGTCGGGCAGCAGGGCGTCGGCGGCGGTGGCGCGGATCTTGTCACCGTCCGGAGTCCAGGGGCCGGGCGTGGCGCGTGCCTCCAGAGCGCGCAGGGTGGCGTCGTCGCTCATGCGGGCTGGTCCTCCCGGGCGGCGAGGTCGAGCCGCCCGGATGCAGCGGTCGCCACGGCGGTGATCCGGGCGGCCAGCGCCCGCAACTCGGCGGGCGTGCCCTGGATCGCCACCACGTCGTCACCGGCGAGGGTGAGGACCGGCTGACGATGCTCACCGGCACCCACCCAGTCCTCGCCGGGGGTGAACACCTGGACGCTGGTCTCGCGAGCGGCCAGCCACTCGATGTGCGCGCTCATGGGGTCACCTCGGCGGGCGCGGTGCCGATGAGACGGCGGAACGCCTCCACGTCGGCCTCCAGGGTGAGCAGACGCCGGTGCTGATCGTCGGCTCGTGCGGCGACCTCGGTCAGCACCTCCCGCAGGCCGTCGAGGAAGGCGACAACGTCGCGGGCGCTGAGGTGTCCGCGTGGCGGGATCGGCACGCGAAGGTCAGCCGCGTAGGGAACTGCGTTCATGGCTACGCGGATGGCGCGCTGGTCGTCCGCGCTGATCACGGTGCCGGTCGGGTCGGGCTGGGTCTGCTCGGTCATGACTGCTCCTGTTCGGTGGTGCGGTGGGTGTGCTCGGCGTGCAGGGCGTCCAGTGCCGTGGCGACACTGGACAGGGCCGCGTCCAGGTGGGCGCGGGCGGCCTCGGGGGTCCAGCGGCGTACGTCGCGCAGCCGGTGCTCGATGACGATCAGGTCGCAGGCCGTCTCGCTGAGGGTGTGCCGGTCCTTGGCGGCGCTGGCGTCGACGTCGGCGGGCGTGGCGGTCGGCTGGCTCATCGCAGGACGTCCTCGACTGCGCGGCGCTTGGCCTCATCGAGCGTGCGGGTGTTGATCGCCCAGCGCTGCCCGTAGCCGCCGTCGATGTCGGCGTAGAACCCCGGGGCGAGGTAGGTCGCGTGGTCACCGGGCGTGATCCGGATCAGGTAGATGCGCCCGTGCGCGTGGACGCTGGCGGTGTGCGCGGTCCAGCGACCCGGCCAACGGTCGTCGGCGTCCGCGGTGTGCCACTCCACCGGCGTGCTGTCGGGCGTCGTCGGGGCGGCGCTGGCGTGGGTGGTCGTGTCGGTCATGGCTCCTCCTTCGGTTGGGCCGGTGGCGGGCCGGACTCGGGGTCTCAGCCCGCCACCGGAGGAACTGGCGAGATGGTCAGGCCGGGGCGAGCGCGGTCCAGGCGCGGCGCTTGATCCGGTCGGGGTCGTCGCTGGTGAGCACCCGCGTGGCGCGGGCGGTGTGCTCGTCGCCCTTGGTGCGGACCGGGGCGTAGTGGTCGACGTACTCGGCCACGGCCTGGTAGCCGGCCCACGCGGTGTCGCGGATGCCGGCCTGGGTGTCGGCGTCGGCGAACAGCCAGTGCAGCCGGGAGCGGCGGCGGCGCTCGGTCTCGCGGACTCGCTTGGTGGCGTTGGCCTCGGACTTGCCGAACGTGGCGTCGATCAGGGCATCGAACGCGGCGTCGGTCATGGTCTGCTGGATCAGCCGCTCGGCCTCGACCTGGAACGCCTCGACGTAGGTGAACGTCAGCCCGAGCGCGTCGCGGGCGGCCTGCACGGCGGCCTTGGCGTTGCGGGTGTGCCGGATCGAGAACGACGACTCGTGGTTGCGCAGGGCCGCGCTCTGGGTGTTCGCACACACGACGCGGACCGGGGTGACGAGGATGCGGAACGCGCTTGAGCCGTCGTGGCTGTTGAGCGCGGCGATGTTGAGGTCGACGCGGTCGGTGCCGCCGACCGTGAGCGAGTCCGGCAGCTGCATGGTGATGAACACCTGCCGTCCGCCGCGCAGCGACCCGGCAGTGTCGAAGATCGCGCCCGACTCGTCGGCCAGCAGGTTCAGGAACTCGGCGTGGTCCTCGTTCTGCAGCGGGGTGTAGCCGCCGCCGACGACGCCGAGCGCCTCGGGCGCTCCGGTGAACGGGTTGGTGCGCACCGTGGCGAAGCCGGGGACCTCGATCGGGGTGACGCCGCCCTCGCTGACCTCGGCGGTGGTGAGCGGCAACTTGCGGACGTCCCAGCCGCCCAGGTGGCCGAGCCTCATGGCTTCCTCGGCGGTGTACGCGCGGTCACGGACGGTGGTGCCCAGGCGGTGCCAGGCGTCCTTGCGGGCGAAGACGGCTGCGGCCTGCGTGCCGTGGGTCTCGATCTCGTGTGACATGTCGGGGTCCTCCCGGGTAGCGGATCAAACGAACTGGGTTCATTCTATGGTTTCTATTCCACTGAGGGCGGTTCTCCACAGGAAGAACCGCCCTCAGGTGGGGGAGGGGAGCCGATCAGGCGGCGCTGTCCCTGGCCTCGTCGGCGTCGTCGTCGGCGTCGTCGTCGCTGTCGTCCTCGGTGCTCGGCTGCGGCTCCTCGCCGAGCAGGGTCCGCTCGACCTCGCTGGGCTGGTAGCCCCACTCCACGAGCGCGCCGAGCACGCGGGCGTCCCACGCGGTCGGGTTGCGCCACGAGTGCTTGCCGGTTGTGGGCTCCCACGCGGCGACGATCGCGGCGAGGGTGGTCATGGTCGCGGCCTTCGGCGTGCTCGCCTTGGTCGCGATCTTGTGGCACTCCTCGTACCCCGCGCCGTAGTAGCCGGTCGGGACGTCGATCCCGAGCAGCGTGAAGAGCATCGGGTGCCGGTGGTCCATGGCCTTGCTCAGCGAGTGGTGACCGGTCACGACGGCCTCGCAGATCAGGGCCTCGGCACCCTTCGGGGCGGTCTTGCGGGCCACGAACGTGGCCAGCCACTCGCGGCGCACCGTCTCCGCGCTCGCCCAGGCCTTGTTGTTGGCGATCACGCGGCGGCGCTCCTCGCGGCGGGCCTCGGCCTCCTCCTCGCTCTCGCCGCCCTCGTCCGCGCTGGCGGTGCTGCTGGACCCGCCGCCGCGACGACGCAGGCCGGAGGCGGCGAGGTCGGTGACGACCCACACCGG
>JBPPMQ010000080.1:0-5827 GCA_051306135.1 Nocardioides sp.
GTGATGATCGAGATCAGCAGACACCCGGTGACCGTGACCCGCGCCCACTCGAACCCGTTGCGCAAGAAGACACCGAGCACCCAGAACAACAGTGCCATCACGATGAAGAGCACCACCGTCACCTGCACCACCTGAGGTGCGGCGACCTGACCCTCCGGCGGGTCCTTGAGGGCATCGAGGCCCTGGGTGTGCAAGATCTCCCGGGCGGCCAGGTTGCCTTCGGCCCAGTGACGCAGCAGTTTGTCCTCGAAGATGACCACCAGGACCGTCGCCAGGCCGCCCAGCGCGACCAGCGCAGCCAGCGAGATCAGCGACCACCGCAACGACGCGGGCCGGGGCCGCGCCCCCTGCGGGTCGGTTATGGTCACCGTCATGTCCTCGCCCTCACACCCGTCGATCGACAGGTTCCGTGCCGAACACCGGGCCCGGGGTGGCGCCGGTGAGATCGTCATTCTGCCTGATGCGGTGCACACCGCGGCACTGGCCGCCCAGGCTCTGGGCTGCGAGGTCGGTGCGATCGCGAACAGTCTGGTCTTCGAGGCGGCCGGTTCACCGGTGCTCATCTTGACCTCCGGCTCTCACCGGGTCGACCTCGACAAGGTGGCGGCCGACCTGGAACTGCCCGCCCTGACCCGCGCCACACCGCAGTTCGTCAAAGAGCACACCGGCCAGGTCATCGGGGGTGTCTCCCCCATCGGGCATCCTGCGCCGCTGCCGACCTATCTGGACCGTCACCTAGCCAGCTATCCGGTGTTGTGGGCCGCGGCCGGGCACCCGGCCGCGGTGTTCTCCACCACGTCTGCCGAACTGCTCCGCCTCACCGGCGCGATCGAGATCGACGTCAACCGACCGCTACCCTGACCAGCGTGGCAAAGGTGGTGGTCGTCGGCGGCGGGATCGCCGGGATGGCGACCGCGGCACGGCTCGCCAAGCTCGGCCACCAGGTCACGCTGTTGGAGTCGGACCCCTCACTCGGTGGCGCCCTGAAGCCGATCTCGGCAGCGGGGCGCGAATGGGACGTGGTCCATGCCATCGGACTTCCCGGGGTGCTGCGCGACCTGTTCCGCAAGTCCGGTCGACCGATGGAACGTGAGGTCGACTTCGTGCGCACCGACGTCATCCGAGAACACGTCTTCACCGCCGCCCTGGCTCCCACCCGGCGAGGACGCCGCGCCGGCACCCCGATGCCGTCGGTGGTCATGGACACCGGGCGTGCCGCCCAGACCCGCGCGATCGAGAGGCTGGGGGTCGGCCTGGGGACACGCTGGGTGGCCTGGGTCAACTCGTTCGCCGACGAGTGGGAACAGCTGCGGCGCCACCGGTTCGAGGCCCACGACCCCGACTGGGATCCGCGCCACCTGGGCCGGGGCTCCCTGGCCAGGCGGGCCGCCACACTGAAGGATCCCCGGCTGATCCGGATGGCCACCCATCCCTGGATCCTGGCCGGACACGATCCGAACCGGGTGCCGGGATGGGCCGGGATGATCAGCTATCTGGAGATGACGTTCGGCACCTGGCAGGTCCCGGGCGGCACCCGAGACCTGATCGACGCCCTGGATCGGCGCCTGGCGACCCGGAGGGTCACCGTGCGGACCGGTGTCCGGGTCGAGGACCTGGTGGTGGCAGGCGGCCGGGTGAAGGGGGTCGAGACCGCCGTCGGGCCCGTGCCGGCCGAGGTGGTGGTGGTGGCCTGCGATCCGAGGAGCCTGCCCAGTCTGGACACTGCGGCGACCCCGTCTAGGCCGGCATACGGCCCGGGACTGACGCTGTTGGCGCTGGACCACGCGGCACCTGAAGTGGGCCACGAGATGGTCTTCGCAGGTGAGCCGACGATCGTGGTTCGACCGTCGGTGACCGATCCCCGCGCGTGGACGGTGCTGACCGGAGGTCGATCGGACCAGGACGTGCTGGTGGCATTGGCCCGCAGACCCTGGCTCGGACCGGACGGCAGCATCCGCCACCTCGACGTGCGCAGTCACGTCGTCGCGCGGACCGATCTCTCCGCAACCGACCAGACCGCACGCTGGCACGGTAACCCGCTGGGGGTGGCATGGACCGGCGGCGGGAATCGTCTCGGCCCGACCACCCCCATCGCCGGGGTGTATGCCGGTGGCGCCTGGTCCACCGGTGGGCTGGACCTGCCGTTCGCCGCCCTGACCGCCAGCGTCGTCGCGGGTCTGGTCGGACCTGCCTGAGTCACCCCGGTCGCCTAGCCCCGCCGCCTAGCCCCGCCGCCTAGCCTCCGGGTTTGACCCGGTGGGAGAGGGTGAAGTCATGCGGATTCTGGTGACCGGGGCCTCGGGCTTCGTCGGTTCACGCCTGGCCGAGGCGTTGGAGGCCGCGGGACACGACGTCGTCGCGATGACCCGGCACCCGGATCGGTACACCGGATCGGGGGTGCCGGTCTTCGGCGACGTGCACGATGTCGACAGCCTGGAGCGGGCAGCCGACGGATGCCAAGCCGCCTACTATCTGGTGCATTCACTCGACGACGCGGGCTTCACTCGCTCCGACGCCCAGGCCGCCGGCAACTTCGGCGCCGCGGCCGCCGAGGCCGGCCTGGGACAAGTCATCTACTTGGGAGGCCTCGGGGCCGACGGGACCAAACTGTCCGAACATCTGCGCAGCCGCCGCGAAGTGGAGAACCTGCTCGGATCGGGCGGGGTCGGGGTCACCACGCTGCGTGCCGGGATCATCATCGGTCACGGAGGCATCTCCTGGGCGATGATGAGCCGTCTGGTCGAACGCCTGCCCGCGATGGTGGTGCCGCAGTGGGTCGACACCCGCTGTCAGCCGATCGCCATCGCCGACGTGCTGCACTACCTCATCGGTGTGCTAGCCCACCCTGACGCGCTCGCGCCCGACGGCGGCAGTCGCGCCTTCGAGATCGGCGGCGCGGACACCTGGACCTACCGCAAGATGATGCGACGGCTGGCCAAGATCGAGGGCCGCCGGGTGCCCATGGTGTCGGCACTGGTGCCATTGGTTCGCCCGGTGCCGTGGCTGTCGGCGCAGTGGGTGGCGTTGATCGCACAGGTCGATGCCGGCACCGCGCGCGCGTTGATCGATTCGATGTCCACCGAGGTGGTGGTCACCGACCACAGCATCGACGAGGTGGTCCCCTACCAGCCGATGGGATTCGACGACGCCGTCATCACTGCGCTGGCTGAGCGTGCCCAGGCGGATCGGGCGGGCTCGTGACCCGTCGTCTCGTCGTTGGTGCCACCGCAGCGCTCGGCGCGGCCAGTCTGGCGGCGTCGCTGTCTGCGACGCCCGGGTCGAAACGCTTCCACCTGCTGACCGGCGCGACCGCTGCCACCTGGACGGTCGGCTCGTTGGCGGCTGGACCGATTCGCCTCAGCGGTGGCCGACCGGTGCTGCTCGACGTCGCCGAAGGCTCCGCCGTCGGCGCGGTCTGTGTGGTGCCGTTCGTGGCCGGTGCTCGGGTGGCCCGCCGCATCGGGCCGCTGCGCCGGATGCTCACCTCGGTGCTGGCCTACTCCAACCGCGGCCGGCCCGCTGCGGTGTTCGCCTCCACGATCAGCACCGGAGTCGCCGAGGAGATCTACTTCCGTGGGGCACTGACCGACGCGCTCGTGGAGCACCCGCTGCGAGACTCCACGGCCGCCTACACGGTGGTCACCTGCGCCACCCGCAACCCGACGTTGGTGCTTGCGGCGGTGCCGATGGGTGCGGTGTTCGGTTGGCAGCGTCGACGTACCGGCGCCCTGGTGGCTCCGATGGTCGCGCATGCAGTGTGGTCGGCGCTGATGTTGCGCATCCTGCCGCCGCTGTTCCCGTCGCCGGCCGTGGTCGACTCGGCCGCTGACTGGCACCGGGACGACTGAGGTCAGGCGGTGACGTTGAGCTTGGCGAAGATGTCGCGGGTGGCCCGCGACCGGTTCAGCGTGTAGAAGTGCAATCCCGGTGCGCCGCCGGCTAGCAGTTCGTCGCACAGTTCGGCAGCCACCGCGATCCCTTCGGCGCGGACCGCATCGGGGTCGCCGGCATACGCGCCGATTCGCGCCACCACGTCCTGGGGCACCGAGGTGCCGATCAGTTCACTTTGGCGCTGGATCGCAGACAGGTTCAGGATCGGCATGATGCCCGGCAGGATGGCGATGTCGACTCCTCGTTCACGCACTCGCTGAACCAACGCGAAGTAGTCGGCGGCCCGGAAGAACATCTGGGTGACCGCGAACTCGGCGCCGGCCCGTGCCTTGGCCACCAGCACGTCTGCGTCCGCATCCAACGATGCGGCCGACGGGTGACCCTCCGGGAACGCGGCGACGCCGATGTCGAAACCGCCTCGGGCCGCGACGTGCTCGACGAGTTCGATGGCGTGGTTGAAGCCGCCCGGAGTCTGGCTCCACGGCGCCCGCGGACCGTCGGCCGGGTCACCGCGCAGCAGCATCACGGTGGAGATGCCGGCCTCGGCGTAGGCATCCAGCACCGTGTCGACCTCCTCGACCGTGTGGCCCACACAGGTCAGGTGCGCCATCGGCACCAGCGAGGTCTGCGAGGCGATCCTGCCGGTGATCCGGACGGTGGAGTCGCGGGTGGTGCCGCCGGCGCCGTAGGTCACCGAGACGAAGGACGGGTCGTAGGGTTCGAGGGATCGGATCGAGTCCCACAACACCTGCTCTCCAGCCTCGTCCTTGGGCGGGAAGAATTCGAACGAGAACGAACGGCCGCCGGACCTGATCCGATCGGCGATGCCACCGTGCTGTCCACGGACGTTCTCACTCATGCGCCCTAGTGTCCCACGCGGGCCGACACAGCCTAGGGTGGTCGTCGTGGAGTGGGACAGTTGGGATCAGGCTGCGTTCGCGGATCGAATTGCGAGAAGTCTGGCGGCGTTCATCGACGAGCGTGGTGCTGCACTGGCCGACTTGGGTGCCGACGCCGAACGCCTGGTCGCCGCTGCCCGGCACGCGGTGGGCGGCGGCAAACGACTGCGGGCCTCGTTCTGCTGGTGGGGCTTCGCTGCGATCATCGAGCCCTCCGACCCTGACGCGCTGGTCCGCGCCGCGGCGAGTCTGGAGTTGTTGCACGCCTCCGCCTTGGTGCACGACGACCTGATGGACGCCTCCGACACCCGGCGGGGCGCCCCGTCGATCCATCGGGCTTTCGAGGCGGCGCACCGGCAGGCGTCGCTGCCGGGGCGCGCCGAGCCCTACGGAGCGGCCGCAGCCATTCTGCTCGGCGACCTGCTGCTGAGTTGGTCCGACCAACTGCTGCGCCATACCGGTTTCGACCTGTCAGCCACCGCCCGGGCGATGGAGGTCCTCGACGTATGCCGCAACGAGGTGATCGCCGGACAGTTTCTCGACGTCTCGGTGCAGGCGCGCGGCCGGGCCGACGTGGAGACCGCGATGACGGTGTTGCGCTACAAGTCGGCCAAGTACTCCATCGAACGGCCGCTGCATCTGGGCGCAGCCCTGGCCGGCGGTTCGACTTCGGCGCGGGAGGCCTTGACCGGCTTCGGGTTGCCGTTGGGTGAGGCGTTCCAACTTCGCGACGACCTGCTCGGTGTCTTCGGTGACCCCGAGGTGACCGGGAAGCCGGCCGGTGACGACCTGGTCGAGGGCAAGCGCACCGTGCTGGTGGCTCTGGCGCTCGATGGCGCACCGAGCGGGGATGCGCGGATGCTGGATGAGGCGTTGGGCCGTGACCTTTCGGACGCCGAGGTGGCCCGGATGCGTCGCATCATCACCGACTCCGGCGCCGCCGGGCAGGTCGAGGAGGCCATCGAGGCGTTGACCGCCACCGCACTGGAGTCGCTGGAGTCGTCGGTGGCCTCCGGAGTGGTGCGCGCCGACGCCGC
>JBPPMQ010000101.1:0-5202 GCA_051306135.1 Nocardioides sp.
GACCCCGAGGAGGGCGAACCCAACACCGAGGGTGGCGCCCACCCAGGCTCGCCGACCAACGGACCGGGCTTCCCCGACCACTCCGGGGATCTGCCACGACACCAGTGCCCCGAAACCGGCCATGCCCACCAACTGCGCCGGCAGAATGAGGCCGTCGGGGCCCGCCTGATCCAACACGGTCGCGGAGATCGGCAGGCTCAGCAGGCCGGCCACTGCCATCACGATCAGTCCGAAAGCCCGCTCCATGGAGGCCAACCTATCCCTGGACTCGGCTGCGGGATGTGCGAGCGCTGCCGACAGCAGTACTCCTCGGTCGATCAGGGCCCCGCGATACCGAGTTCGCGCGGACGGCTGGGACTCCTAGGATGGTCACCATGCCTGAAATCAGCCGAGACGAGGTCGCCCACTTGGCCGACCTGGCCCGGATCGACCTGTCCACCGAAGAACTCGACCATCTGGCGCCCCAGCTGCAGGTGATCCTGGACTCGGTCGCCTCGATCCAGGGGGTCGCCGGTGACGACGTGCCGGCCACCAGCCACCCGATCGAGATGACCAACCGCTTCCGAGACGATGTCGTGGTCCCTGGACTGACTCCCGAGCAGGCACTCGCCGGCGCCCCGGCGGTCGAGCAGCAGCGCTTCAGCGTCCCCCGCATCCTGGGAGACGAACAGTGAGCACCCACATCACCAGGACCGCCGCCGAACTCGCCGATGCGCTCGCTGCCGGCGAGACCACCAGCGTCGAGGTCACCCAGGCCCATCTGGACCGGATCGCTGCGGTGGACGAGCAGGTGCACGCCTTCCTGCACATCGACGCCGAGGGAGCCCTCGCTCAGGCCCAGGCCTCTGACGACCGTCGTGCGGCCGGCACCCCACGGCATCGCCTGGACGGCGTGCCGATCGCAGTCAAGGACGTGCTGACCACCATCGGCCTGCCGACCACCTGTGGCTCCAAGATCCTGCAAGGGTGGATCCCGCCGTACGACGCCACCGTGGTCGCCCGGATCAAGGCCGCTGGCCTGCCGATCCTGGGCAAGACCAACATGGACGAGTTCGCGATGGGTTCCTCCACCGAGCACTCCGCCTATGGACCGACCCGCAACCCGTGGGCGCTGGACCGGATCCCCGGCGGCTCCGGCGGTGGTTCTGCGGCCGCCGTGGCGGCCTTCGAGGCCCCGCTGGCACTCGGCACCGACACCGGCGGCTCGATCCGTCAGCCCGGTGCGGTCACCGGCACCGTCGGGGTCAAACCGACCTACGGCTCGGTCTCCCGTTACGGCCTGGTCGCCTTGGCCAACAGCCTTGACCAGGTCGGCCCGGTGAGCCGGACCGTGTTGGACTCCGCGCTGCTGCACGAACTGATCGGCGGCCACGACCCGCTGGACTCCACCTCGGTCCCCGGCGCGGTGTCCGGGCTGGTCGCAGCCGCCGAGGCCGGCGCGTCCGGAGATCTGTCCGGTGTCCGGGTCGGGGTCATCAAGGAACTGTCCGGCGAGGGCTGGGCCCCCGACGTGATGGCCACCTTCTCCGAATCGGTTCAGGCGCTCACCAAGGCGGGTGCGGAGGTGGTCGAGGTGTCCTGCCCGAGCTTCGTGCATGCGATGGCGGCCTACTATCTCATCCTGCCGGCCGAATGCTCCTCCAACCTCGCCAAGTTCGATGCCATGCGCTACGGCCTGCGGGTCACCCCGGACGGCAGTCCGAGCGCGGAAGACGTCATGAGGGCCACCCGCGACGCCGGCTTCGGTGACGAGGTAAAACGTCGCATCATCTTGGGCACCTACGCCTTGTCCAGTGGTTACTACGACGCCTATTACGGTCAGGCCCAGAAGATCCGCACCCTGATCATCAACGACTTCAAGGCTGCTTTCGAGGCCGTCGATGTGCTGGTCAGCCCGACCTCGCCGAGCACGGCGTTCGAACTCGGCGCCAAGCTCGACGACCCGTTGGCGATGTATATGCAGGACCTGGCCACCATCCCGGCCAACCTCGCCGGCACGCCGGGCATCTCGGTGCCCGCAGGAGTCTCCGACCTCGACGGTCTTCCCGTGGGCCTGCAGATCCTCGCGCCGGTGCTGGCCGACGACCGGCTCTACCGAGTCGGTGCGGCCGTGGAGGCTGCCATCGGCAACGTCCTTTCGATCGAGAAGTTGGCGGTGTGACGATGGATACCCATCTAGATGATGCAGTGCTGGTGCCGTTCGAGGAGGTGATCGCGACCTACGACCCCGCCTTGGGCCTGGAGGTGCACGTCGAGCTCAACACCAACACCAAGATGTTCTGCGGCTGCCCGACCACCTTCGGTGCCGAGCCCAACACCCAGGTCTGCCCGACCTGCCTGGGACTCCCCGGCGCGATGCCGGCGGTCAACGGCAAGGCCGTCGAGGCGGCGATCCGGATCGGGCTCGCGCTCAACTGCGAGATTGCCGAATGGTGCCGGTTCGCCCGGAAGAACTACTTCTATCCGGACATGCCGAAGAACTTCCAGACCTCGCAGTACGACGAACCGATCGCGTTCAACGGGTCGCTCGACGTCGAGGTGACCGGACAGGACGGCAGCCTGCGCACCTTCACCGTCGAGATCGAGCGCGCCCACATGGAGGAAGACACCGGCAAGACCACCCACATCGGTGGCGCTACCGGCCGCATCCACGGCGCGGACTACTCCCTGGTGGACTACAACCGCGCTGGCATACCGTTGATCGAGATCGTCACCCGGCCGATTCTCGACACCGGTGCGTGGGCGCCGCTGGTGGCCAAGGCCTACGTCTCGGCGCTGCGCGATATCGTCAAGGGACTCGGCGTCTCCGACGTGCGGATGGACCAGGGCTCGATGCGATGCGACGTCAACCTGTCGCTGTCTCCGAAGGGCAGTGGAGTGCTGGGGACCCGCACCGAGACCAAGAACGTCAACTCGCTGCGTTCGGTCGAGCGGGCCGTCCGCTTCGAGATGTCGCGTCACGCCGGCGTCCTCGGTAGCGGTCGCTCGATTCTCCAAGAGACCCGCCACTTCCACGAGGACACTGCCACCACGTCCCCGGGCCGCGAGAAGTCCGACGCCGAGGACTATCGCTACTTCCCGGAGCCGGACCTGGTGCCGGTCGCCCCGAGCAGGGCCTGGGTCACCGAACTGCGAGACACCCTGCCCGAGCCCCCGACGGTGCGTCGCGCCCGGCTGCAGGCCGACTGGGGTTTCACCGATCTGGAGATGCGTGACGTGATCGCCGCAGGCGCCGTGGAGGTGATCGACGAGACGGTTGCTGCCGGCTGCGCCCCTCAGCCAGCGCGCAAGTGGTGGATGTCGGAACTCACCCGGGCGGCCAACGAGGCCGGCCTGGAGTTGAGCGAACTCAACGTCTCAGCGGCCGAAGTCGCCGAGGTGCAGGCGCTGGTCGACGGCGGAACGCTGTCGGACAAACTCGCCCGCCAGGTCTTCGAGGGCCTGATCGCCGGCGAGGGTACGCCGGTCGAAATCATCGAGGCTCGCGGGTTGGCGTTGGTGTCCGACGATGGTGCGCTCACGGCGGCCATCGACGACGCGATCGCGGCCCAGCCCGCGGTGGCCGAGAAGATTCGGGGCGGCAACCTGGCCGCCGCAGGTGCGCTGATCGGTGCGGTGATGAAGTCGACCGGTGGCAAGGCCGACGCATCCAGAGTGCGGGAACTGATCCTGGAGAAACTGACCTGATGTCTGCCCAGCGCGTCCGCATCGCTCTGCTCATCGATGCCGACAACGCGTCGGCCGAGAAGGTCGGCGCGATCTTGGCAGACCTCGCCGAGGACGGCGAGTGCAGCATTCGTCGCGCCTATGGCAACTGGACCAAACCCAACCTGAAGTCGTGGATCGAGCAGTTGCACGACGCTGCCATCCGGCCCATGCAGCAGTTCGACCTGACGGCGCACAAGAACGCCTCGGACATGGCTCTGGCGATCGATGCGGTGGAGTTGTTGCATTCCGCCGAGCCGGATGCGTTCGCGATCGTGTCCAGCGACTCCGACTTCACCCCGCTGGTGCAGTACCTGCGGGAGAAGGGGTGCGACGTCTACGGCTATGGCCGGGCACGGACGCCGATGCCCTTTCAGAGCGCCTGCAACCGCTTCACGATCGTGGAGCAGTTGGTCGGTCCCGGAGAGGACGCCGACGACGAGACCGAGGAGGCTGTGCCCAGCAGGACGGTGCGCAAGACCTCAAGCGAGCTGAAGGCCGACATCAAGCTGGTCAACCTGCTGCGCTCGGCGATCCGGTCCGCCGCCGACGACGAGGGCTGGGCGACCGTCAGCCAGGTCGGCAACGTCATCCGCAACCAGTCCTCGCTGGACTGGCGCAACTACGGTTATGCCAAGCTGTCGGCGTTTCTCAAGGCGGTCGGCCTGTTCGAGGTCCGCAACGAGGGCAAGTCCAACATGGCGGTGCGGATCCCACGTCGGGCACCGGCCAAGAAGACACCGGCCAAGAAGACACCGGCCAAGCCCTGACCGGACAGCGTGGCGTGGGGGCGCAGAACTCGCCCGCACTAGGGTGGAGACCATGACAGCCAGGGGAGCAGAACGAACCGCCGTCGTGTGGGATGCGCTGGCAGTCGCCCTCGGTTCCCAGACTCCGCTCGACGTGCTCGACATCGGAGGCGGCACCGGCGGATCGGCGGTCACCATTGCCCAGATGGGGCATCGGGTGACCGTTGTCGACCCCAGCCCCGACGCGCTGGCGGCGCTCGACCGGCGGGCGCGCGAGCGTGGTGTAGACGTCCGGGCGCAGCAGGGAGACATCGCCTCGCTCGGCGTCGAACCCGCATCCTTCGACGTGGTGCTGTGCCACGGAGTGCTGGAAGTGGTGGAGGACCCGGCGGCATCGGTCGACGCCCTGCGCCAGACCCTGCGTCCCGGGGGAACTCTCAGCCTCCTGGTCGCTCAACGACACAGCGCGGTGATCGCCCGAGCCATGCTCGGGCACTTCGTCGAGGCCAGGGCGCTGCTCGACAACGTCGAACGTGGCGGCCGGACCGGCCGTCGGTTCACGGCCGAAGAGCTCAGATCCCTGGTCGCTGAAGCCGGCCTCGAGCCGGGCCAGGTCCACGGGGTCCGCACCTTCGTCGACCTGGTGCCGGGCGCGCTCATCGACGCCGAATCAGGCTCGACCGCAGCCTTGGTGGACCTTGAGCGAGCCGTCGCTGCCCGACCGGAGTTCTGGCCGCTGGCCGCCCAA
>JBPPMQ010000020.1:0-8875 GCA_051306135.1 Nocardioides sp.
GCATCGGGTTCACCACCGCCACCGTCTTCGACCGCTTATCTCGAGTATCCCCCTCAAAGCCAGCAGGTGACTTGTTCCAGTCCCGGCGCTCGCCGACGGTCAAGCCGGATCCTTGGCGTTCAAAGAAGCGCGTAGTTCGTCAATTGTGTCGACGTCCTTCCACTGACTGGTCGTCTCGGACTCTCCCCACACGCTGACGAGCGTCTTGCTCTCCGACTCAAGGAGGAGGCCTTGGGGCACTGCTTCGTATACCTCGGCGCCTATGGCCAAGCCCTCAGGATGCCGCGAAGTTTTGTCGCCAAAGAAGGCCACCCGCGTGCCTTCCGGGAGACCCTTCTGGATTGTCTCGATTGACTCATCTTCGGGCCAGTAGACCATTACGGTCACAGGGTCGCTCGACTCACCGTTCCAGTTCTCATCTGTCACGAGTGAGATGAGAACGACTCCGGAGTATTCGGGACCCATGTCTACTAGACCACGCGAGACCTCCTTGACGTGCCCCAGTACGGAGACTTGGGTATCCTTCCGCATCGCTTCGGGCGATTCGTACGGCTCGTAATCGAATGACACTCCACTGCGCATAGCCTCGGCCGCTTGCAGGACGCTGGTCGTCTCAGAAGTGCTTCCGTCACCGCCACAACTAGTGAGCGTTGACGCCCCCAGCAAGACCAATGACCCAGCAGCCAACGCACGACGCCATTGAGAGCATCCACTAAAATGGATCACAGGAAGAGCCTCTCGTTGCTGGGTTTACGGGAAGTGAGCGTTGATGTGACCGATGTGGTGGGTCACGTAACGACGCCAAGACAGCGCGGTGCTGGTGGGTTCGCCGCTTCGCATGCATCCCCAATCGGTGCCGTTGGGATGATGCGTGAGGCCGACGGTGTGGCCGAGTTCATGGCAAGCGGTCTTCGCTTCGTCCTTCTCGTCGTTTGAGCCTTCGGCGATTTCGACTCGATCGAGAGACGCGTAGTACTGGTCACACTTACCGTTGTCATAGTCTTCACAACGAGTGGACCCGCGCGTACTTCCTGGCAAGTCCTCGGTGAGCCAGACGACGTCGGTCTCGGTGCCCCCGGAGTAATCGCAGTCATTCTCGAAAATGACGTTGACGACTGTCGGCCCTTCGAGGGCGTTGTACTCGGCAGCATCGACATTGTCGAAGATGTCGGCGTTCACTCCGCCATACACTTCAACACCCCAGCAGTAGGTATGAGCGCTTCCGTCGGGCGGCGCTCCACCGTCGGGTGGTCCTGCACCCCATGGATCTGCATGGGCGGGACCCACCGCCACGAGAGCCACTACGAGCGAAGATGCGGCCACAGCAACCAAGCCACGCACAACGGCGGTTGGAACCATGCCTGACAGTCGCACGCCGGCGTCGGCGGGTCAAGAACAATCGTTCGCTTGAGACTGCCCAGAGCCGGCAGCAACCACGCTCGCCGCCAGAAGGCCTTGCCGAAGGGCCTGGCAACGCCAGGCGTTGTGTATCGGTAGATCGGGCTTGCTGATTCACCCCGCCAAGCGTGACTCCACGGTGGCAGAGCTTAGCCCCAGTAGTATCGAGAATCCGCTCCATCTCCCGCCACTCCGCTCCGTCGTCTAGTTCGGCCGCCAGTGCTCCATTCCTCAATGTGACGACGCGAGGCCAGAGTCGGTTCCCTTGCGCATGACGCGGAGTGCGCCCACCGTCGGAGTTTGGTGGTGTCTCCTCAATCAGGCACCCGGATGCCTGCTGCCGCTTCGAGCGCTGTCGCGAAGCGAGCAGTGGGCCGTGAACTCGGCCCACTGCTCTGCGGTCGGCGCGTTGCTCGCTTCGGGACCGTAGACATCGGTGTAGAGGCCGCGCATGGCCTTGCGATAGTCGGTGATGAACTGGTCGGGGTACAGCTTGGCGTAGATCATCACCGTGTCGATCGTCGCGTGCCCGAGCAGCGCCTGGATCACGTGGACCGGGGTATGGGCGTTGAGGTGCTCGGAGGCGAACACGCGGCGGCAGTCGTGCGGAGTCAAGACCAGCGGGGCTCCGTCGGCGTGCCGGGCGCCGGACTGCTCGGAGAGCCAGCGCAACCGCCCGCGGATGGTGTTGGTGTTGACCGCGCTGGGGTGCCGCATCGCCTGGAGGAGGTAGGGCGCCCTGGGCAGGGGACGCTTCTCGTGCTCGTCTCGGCGATCCACGAGGGGGACGTAGTCGGTGCCGTAGAAGCCGCGGACGTGGCGGATGATCTCGGCGATGGCCCGGCCGAGCTGGTCGCCGATCGGGATTACGGGGCTCGGCCCAACTTGCTGGGCTTGACGTGCAGCAGGTAGTAGAGCCTGCCGTCGGGCAGGGACCGGCGCAGCACGTCGAAGGTAGTCAGCTCACACGCCTCCTCGATCCGCAGCCCACTGGTCAGCAGCAGCTCCAGCAGACCCCAGTCCCAAAACGCGGCTCGCTCGGCGGCGATCAGGCTCGTGTCGTCGGGACGCTCGCGCAACTCGTGCTCGGTGTCGTGCCAGCGACGCAACGCGAAGGCACGGATGTTGGGAATCTCGCGCTGCAGGTCCAACACAGTCGAGGTCAACCTGGCCTCGGCACGCCGGCGGGCCTTGGCGAAGCCAGTGTCGGCCAGATCATGGCGGGTCAGCACCACACTGGACGGAGCGTGGCCTGCGAACGGGGAATCTGGCTCGGTGGCCCAGGTAGAGATGTCGGCGAAGAACACCCGGATGTCGACCAGCCAGGTGTGCGGCGTGGTGCGGTCCTCAGTTCCTTTGCGGGGATGACTGCGCTGCGTCGCGCGGGCCACCACCCTCGCGTGCGGCACGAACGCCCGCGCCTGAGCCGGGGGTGACCTGCGAACACGACGTGACCTCGGGATGGGCGTCGTGCAGGTAGCGGAAGAAATGGCTCAGCGCGACGGCCTTGGCCCGCACCCCGGCCACCACGGCGAGTTCACGTTCGGTGTGCCGCGGCGCGGTACGGCGGCGCGCGGTGCCCGATCGTGGCGTCCGGTCGAAGACCCCGAGTTGACACAACAGCACGTCCAGAACGTCGCCGCCCTTCATACCCGAGGGCGGGATGAGCAGGTCGTCCTCGCACAGGTCATCGAGCCGGTCGACCCCTCGTGTGAGCATCAGCCGGGTGGCCATGTTGATCGCGATCTCGTACGCCTTCGTCGACCCGATCGAACACGACCCGGCAGCCTCGGCCAGTCGCCGGCGCGCCTCGATCACCGGATCATCGGCTGGCAGCAGGCGAGTCCAGTCCCCGATCCGCACCGTCGCGATCGTCGCCCACTGCGGTCGCACCAGCCGGGAGATCACCAGCGCCCAGACCCCGAACCCCCACCGCGTGCCACGGTCAGGTCGGTCGATCCCGGCCTGCCACCGGGGCCAGACCTGTTGCTCAAATGCCGCCCACCGCTCAGCCAGGCTGTCGCCCTCAAGCCCCTCGAGCACGTCGAGGGTGGCGTGGACCGCGTAGAGCATCCGGTTGTCGTCGTAGCGCTTGTTGAACCGCCAGCCGCGCATCTGCCCGGCGAGGTTCCGCCGTCATCGGCGACCAACTCGCTGGTCTCATCGACGGCGACCCGGTCCGGGTCGGGGACGGCATCTACCGGGTTGAGTCCGGTGGCGACCGGTTCCAGGTCTTGTGGTCCCGATCTGGTGAGTCGGTCGCGGTCGCTGCAACCGACTTCGACGTCTACGTGATGAACGGGGGCCGTGCCTTGGATCTGCGTTCCAGGTTCGAGACGGTGCGCTCTGAGACGCGCGAGGTCCGCCGCACAGCGACGACCTACCAGGCCATCGCTGCAGAGCTTCCCGACGACCTGGACCATGAACTCGACCTGGAGGCCGGCACGCGGAAGTTCCCGGCGGCAGACCCAGACGACCTCGACATCGAGTTCGGGTTCTACGACGTCGGGGACCGGTGGGGGCCGTCGGTTGATGTCCGGATCGGCGGCTATGAATACCGGTTGGCTCCCAACCGGGACTCGATCAGTGTCCGCAACGGTGACGGCGAACCGGTGTCGCGGTTCGAGCGTGAAGGCGTCTACGCATTCTTGGACCGACGTCCCGAGGTTCCCAACCAGGCCATCCTGGACCGGCTGGGAACCTCGAGTGTCTCTGACGGCGTCATCTGCGACGTTCACGGCGGGCCGTGGGGACGCGATGAGACCTGTGATCCGGTGCTGCACCGACGACGGCCAGGTGCGGCACCCCTGATGACCATGACGACCCAGGACATTCACGGCAACCTGCACAACACTTCGGGACGGTTCACCGAGAAGACTCAACCGCCGGCACCGGATGGTCCGGAGGCGTTGGCGGTTGAGCCGGCCCCCGATCGTGGCGCTTCCGAGGCGCTGCGCGAGTCCTATGCGGTGCTGTCGGGCTACTTCGAGCGCGCGAACATCGGCGACGCGGTCGAAGACTTCAGATCGACCGAGCCCGAACTGTTCGCCCGAGCACGGTGGATCCGGTACTCCGAGGCCGGCGATGCCGGCGACGGACCCTATGCGTTCGGAGAGGTCTATGACGTTGACGGAATCGAACTCGGCGCTTCACCGCAGGCATACGCCAGCCGACCTGTGGCGTCAAGCCGACGCGATGGTTGAACGTGCCCGGGAAGCGTCGGTCTCAGAGGCCCTGGACTCGCGGGCGTCGTGGGCTCAGACCTCGGGACTGTCGGACGCGACGGCGCTCAGTGTGACCGTCTTTGACGACGACCCGGACGAGAACGGTTTCTGCGACGTCCGGATCGAGGGGATGGATGAAGGGCCACAGTTCGCGCCTCCCCTGCATGTCCTGGAACCTCTCTACGACATCGACGGCCGCGTCTCGGTGGGGCGACTTCGCGCGGCGGTTGGCGCATGAACCGCGACTGCCGGTTCCCGACCGAACACACCGGCTCGACCTGTGCCTGCCCACCTCGACAGGTGACCCAGTCGCCGGCGGCCGCCACGTCGGTTGCGGCTATGGCTGCGGCGTCAGACCTGGACATCGATCGCGCCGACCCGTCTGGTGACTGCCCGATCTGCGGATCGCACGACGACGACCTGGCCGCCAACACCGGCATCTGTGAATCGTGCCGTGCCGGCATTGGCCGCCAGTGGGATAGTTGCTAAGCGGTACGTTCTGACAACCAGTTGGCAAAGGCGATGACTGACACCACGAGGAGCGCGAAGCCTAGGATCGCGCCCACCAATAGCGACCACCCCACTCTGCGGTACCGCTCAGATCGACTCAATACGAGCCCCACGATCGCGCAGGCAAGCGGCAAGATACCGGCCAATACGAACGCAACATCGGTGCTTGCTTGGGCTACCGCGAATACGGCAATCGCAATGACTGCGGCAGTGAGCAAGGCAATCGCCATCGACCTAGCCCTGCTCGTCGCTTTGAATCCATGTCCGGCTGTTGATTCCATCTTCGAGTCTCCTGTCAGCTCATCTTGCAGGTCTTGCTGGAGAAGGTCGGCGGAGTGTTGCCGTGGTAGTAGTTCGGCCCAATCGGTCCCCACTGCGCTCCTAAACTCCCATACTTGTCGCCCCATGCACCACCAAACTGATACCAAGCCTGGTCACGCGCATTGCGAAGTACTCCGTTGGCGTTGCCGTACCAAACTTGGCTACCACTGCCACTGATCTTGTCCTTGTAGTCGTATCCAAAACGGGTATATGTAGGCGGGATGGCGTTCGCCGGGTAGCTTCCGTGGGCGGTCTTCGCAAACCAAATCTTCAAGTGGCCGTTCACCCTAGGCTCGGTGTTTCACGCGGCAGCTGGTGAGGTCCTGTTTGTCGGTGGTGGTGCTGGATCGGGTGCTTGGAGTGTCGCGGGGTCGTTGAGGTTTCGGCTGGCGCTGCCGGTGGGCGGTTCTCCGGGTCCTGGGTCGTTGTGGGCATGGGGTTCGGTGTCAGCCGAACGCGGTGCGTAGTCGGGTGAATCCTTCGGCAATCTGCGCTGCCCAGCGCCAGGTCTTGTCGATCCGTAGCCGAATCCGGCGTGCGCCGCGGGTGATCCTGGCGGCGACGTGCAGGACGCGGTAGCGGAACGCGGCGATCTCGCAGCGGGCGAGGTCGACGACGTCGGCGAAGCAGATCTTCTTGGTCCAGCACACCAGGTCGACCGCGGTCAGGACGACCTCGAGCCAGGCGGCGTTCTCGTTCCAGGCCCGACAGGGCAGGTTCCGTAGCCCGGTGGCCTTCGCTTCGCGGATGCGGTCCTCGACGCTGGCGTGTTGGCGGTGTCGCAGCTCCAGTCCCGCGGCCTGGCCCGACACCAGACCGGGTTCGGTGTTGGTCAAGATGGCGGTGATCCGGTGGCCGTCGACATCGGTGAAACTCAGCTGTGCGCCGGGGTGGGGGCGTTCCTTTCGCAAGATCAACCGCGCCCCCTCTGGCCACGAGGAGAGGTCGATCATGCCGGTGGCCTCGGCCCCCAGGCGCCCTCGCGGAACTCGTTGCCGTCCCCACGGTCGGTCTGCAGGGCAGGGTGCCAGCACTGTTCGGGAATGACGTCGACGATGCGCTGGATCCGTGCATCTACAGGGAATCCGAAGGAGAACCCGACCCCACGATCCACGCATGCGGCCGCGAACGCGTGCGTCGCGCCAGCGGAGTCCGAGCGGGCCAACAGCCGTTGACCGGTCCACCGCTGGGTGTCGGGATCGAAGACCGGTCGCGCGTGTGCGGGCAGCGCCGTGAGCGCCATGTCCAACACCGTGATGTGGTCGATGGCGGTGTTCGATCCCGCGTTGCCGTTGCGGAGCAGCCCTGCGAGGGCTTCCCCGCCCGCGACGTCGGGACGGTCCAAGAAGCACAGCAGCGGGTGGAACCCGAAGGTCTTCTTCCAAGTCGGGGCAGCGTTCTCCTTCTCGCTGTGCGCGATCGTGATGGTGGCGTCGAAGTCCAGGCACAGCTCGGTGAACTCCTCGCTGCCCAGATCCGGGCCAGCACCCGCGGCCCACGCCGCAGCACGAGCTGCCGCCTTCGCCTCACGGACACCGGACAGATGATCTGCGTCGACACGGTCCAGGACCCGCCAGGTGGTGGGCATCGAGGCCACCGGGCCGTGCAGGTCCTCACGATCGCCCAGCACACCGATGCCGCTGATCGCGTCCGCGCCATCAGCGACAGCGGCCGCCAGATCGGTGAACACCCGTCCCGGGGCATGAACCCACGGACCCCGATAGGTGTCGGCCAACGCAGCACTGACCGCGTCCACCAGACCCGTGTACTCGGCCATCTCCCGCAACAGCCCGACCCCGGCATGCGACACTGGACTGCCGCGGTGATCTCGGACGGTGGGCCCTCCTAAGGTGAGGGTTCTACTGGAAACGAGATCCGCAGTGAGTGCATCACGTAGACGGTTCAGCCAGGAGTTCAAGGACGAGCTGTGCCAGGAGGTGATCGCGACCTCCAAGACCATCAAGGACGTCGCGGTCGCTTACGGTGTCGGTCCTGAGACCCTGCGGAACTGGTTGAACAAGTACCGAGAGGCCAACGGGGGCACCGAGGCCGAGCTGACGCTGAGCGAGCGGGCCCGGCTCAAGGAGCTCGAGCGGGTCGTGGCCGACCTGCGGGCCGAGACGGCGTTCTTGAAAAAAGCCAGTGCTTACTTCGCGCGGGAGCAGCGACCGTGAGCAGATACGAGTACATCGACTCCTGCCGGACTGACCCGGACGAGCTGAACCCGGTGACCAAGATGTGCCTGTGGTTGGTGGTCTCGACGTCCGGGTTCTACCACTGGCTCTCCCGGCCACAGTCGGCCACCGTGGCCCGTCGTGAGGCGCTCACGGCCCGTGTGGAGGCGTTCTTCGCCGCATCGGACGGGACCTACGGGTATCGGCGGATCCACGCCGACCTGGCCGAGGAGGGCACCGAGTGCTCACCGGAGCTGGTGCGTCAGATCATGCGCACGCAGGGGCTGATCGCGTGCCAGCCACGCCCGTTTAGGGTCACCACCGAGGCGGACGCCGAGGCGGCAGCGACGATGCCTGACCTGGTGGAGCGTGACTTCACCGCGGATCGTCCCGGGGTCAAGTTCGTCGGCGACATCACCTACATCCACACCTGGGCCGGGTTCATCTACCTGGCCACGGTGATCGACTGCTACTCCAAGAAGGTGGTGGGCTGGTCGATCGCGGACCACATGCGCACCGAGCTCGTCGAGACGGCGCTGAAGAACGCCGCGGCCACGAGCGTGATCGAGCCCTTGGCGGTCTTTCACTCCGATCGCGGCAGCGTCTACACCTCGGGCGACTACCGCACCCTCGTCAAGGACCTCGGGATGCGTTCCTCGGCGGGCAGGACCGGGGTGTGCTGGGACAACGCGATGGCCGAGTCGTTCTTCTCGGCGCTGAAGAACGAGCGCGTCTACCGCACCGTGTACGCCACCAAGGCCCAGGCCCGACGCGACGTCATCGCCTACATCGAGGGCTTCTACAACTCCAGACGACGCCATTCCGCACTTGGCTACAGGCGACCCGACGAGGTCCACTACGGTTACACCCAGCCGGCGACGGCAGCGTAGAGAAACCCATCAAATCCGCTGTCCGAAATCACCGCAACAGGCCGACCCCGGCATGCGACACCACACCGGCGCCGTCCGCGCTGACCACAACCCGACGCATCCGCTTGTTACGCTTCCCCTGACAAGTGCCCGATCTCTTGGTCGTCTTGAACTCTCGCAAGTCCAAGTTTCCCAAGCAGAACGGGCACTTTCACGTTCCCCGGCCGCGCGTCAGCAGATCAGCCATGAAACACCGAGGCTAAGCGGTACGTTCTGACAACCAGTTGGCAAAGGCGATGACTGACACCACGAGGAGCGCGAAGCCTAGGATCGCGCCCACCAATAGCGACCACCCCACTCTGCGGTACCGCTCAGATCG